>JAJPKD010000233.1 GCA_021323895.1 Acidobacteriota bacterium
CGTCGCGGCCCGCTTCCCACGTGTCGTCGATGTTGATGTACTGATAGCCGGCTTCCTTCATGCCGTTCGTGGCCATCGCGTCGGCGATGCTGCGGACGGTTGCGTCATCTATCCGGCTCGCGAACTTGTTCCAACTGTTCCAACCCATCGGCGGCGTGCGCGCGAGTCCGTTGTCGGGAACTTTGTGCAGCGCAGGCAGGGGATTGCGCGCGGGCATCGCGCCTTCACCGGCGGGTGCGCGCACCGCAATCATCTGCGTGGGTGGATCTGTGGGGCGTCTTCGTGTTGATACCTGCAATTCATTGCCATTCAACTTTATTTCGTACTGAACCTTGCGCTTGTTCTTTCCATCCATCATCGAGCCAGTCAGCGCAACGCCTCCATCAGCGTTGGGCGTGCTTTCGCTGATGCGATAGAAGAACTGCGTCACGCGAATCGTGCCGGTGACTTTGGCACCTTCTTGTTTCAGGTTTAGATAAGTCGTGCGGAAGGTGCCGTCCTTGTTGTCGGTGCGCACGACCCAATTGCCGGTGAGCGGCTCTGATGATTGGCGGGCGCCGACGATCGCCGCGATCAGGCCGGTAACGATGATCGAGATCGCGACCACGAAGGCGATGAGTTGAGATCTTCTTTTCATTTGATCACTCCACTGAAAATCGATGCACCGTCGTCTGCCGATATTCTTCACCCGGCCTGAGGACGGTCGATGGAAAATTCGGATGGTTGGGTGAATCCGGAAAATGTTGCGCTTCCAGGCAGCAACCGGAATGTCTGACGTAGGCGCGGCCGTTCTTGCCGATGATGCTGCCGTCGAGAAAATTGCCTGAGTAAAACTGCATGCCTGGTTCGGTGGTGAAGATTTCAAGCCTTCGTCCCGATGAAGGATCGAAAAGCACCGCGGCAAGTTTCATCGCGGCGATTTGATCACGCAGAACAAGGTTGTGGTCATAGCCGCCCGCATGATGTAGTTGCTCATCGTCGTCATTGATGTGCTTGCCAATCGGGGTCGGGGATCTGAAATCCATTGGCGTGTCCTGCACGCAGCGGATTTCGCCCGTGGTGACCAGGCCGTGGGCGACCGGCGTAAACGCGTCGGCATTAATCTGCAACTCGTGATCGAGAATCGTCCCGCCGCCGGCCAAATTGAAATAAGAATGATTCGTGAGGCTGACAATCGTCTTGCGATCGGTTGTGGCGCGGTAATCGATGCGCAGCTCATTACTTTCGGTGAGTGGGTAAGTGACGACCGTTTCGACGTTTCCCGGGTAACCTTCTTCGCCGTCCGGACTCGCATATCGAAGTTCGAGCGCGTCTTCGATCTCCCTTGGTGTCCAGACGACCTTATCGAATCCGCGCATGCCGCCGTGCAGATGGTTCACGCCGTTATTGGTCGCGAGTTGATATTCGATTCCATCCAGGGCGAATCTACCCCGCGCGATGCGATTCGCGTGGCGGCCAATCAGCGCGCCGAAATATCTAGAGTGATTCAGATACCCTTCGAGCGAATCGTGTCCCAGCACGACATCATCCAACTTTCCATTTCGGTCCGGAACCTTAATCGAAACGACAATGCCGCCATAGTTGATGATCTCAACTTGCATCCCCTCAGCGTTTGTCAGCGTGAAGAGTTGCACGGCCTCGCCGTCAGGCGTGGTCCCAAACGGCTTGGAGTCAATTTCCACTGGAGGTTCTGTCTTCACTTTTTGGCCACCACATCGATCTCCGAATAGAAGGTGTTCCCAAAATTATCGGCCACCTCGATCGGATAAAGATCGAACAGGAGATAACGATACTTTCCGAGGCTTCCTCGCGCATCGCTCACGCTCGCGCCGTACTGACCGCCGTCTTCTTCGTCAGTTCGCGTATCGACCATCGCGATCGAAATCCAACCGCACGTGGCCGGATCGACGGTGCCTTTGGGTTGTGAGTTGAAGTTCGCGGCGGTGCCATCGCTGGCCCACAAACGATAGAGCTGCGGACCGCGCGAGCCGGAATGCCATGAGTAGCTGTTCACCTGCGCGATCTCGATCACGCTACCGAGATCCAACTGCAAACGACCGCCGCCGCTTCCCGATCCTAAAAAGAAATTTCTCCGCGGCTGATCTTCGCTATCTGGCAACAATCCATCCGTGAGCGCGCCGATGTCTGTTGAGTTTCCATCGACCTCGGCATCGACGATCGTCCACATCGCTTTCGTGGCCGCATCGTTTCGCGCAGGCGAGGGAACCCGCGCGAAGCGAAACTCAGCATTCGCCGTCTTGCTGTCGTTTTTATCGATGGTCACGCGCACTTGCGCAATAGCCGGCATCAGCGCGGAGAGAAACAAGATCGCGATTTGAAGAGTTCTCGCTCTCATCTTTCCAGCGTGTCATAAAGCGGATGAACCGGAACCAATGGCCAGGGCTCGTTGGCAACGCTCACCGCCAAAATTCGAATGCGTTCGTTGTCGGGCAGCGTCAGTGTTCGCGCGCCCGGCGGCAAATCGATCGCGTAAGCAAACAGATACGAATAGGCATAAGGTTCAGCGTTGCCGGCGGCGTCGCGTCGCTGCGAACTGAACCAGGCGATGTCGGCGCGCTTGATGAACCCTGGTCGCAGGCCAATCATCTCGCCGTAAACGTTCGTGCGCGTGCGCACTGGTGTTCCGGGCGGCGCGTTTGGCCTGAGTGGAATTGGTTCTTCAGTTGTTCGCCAAATGCGATCGTCCCATTGGCCAACAAAGCCAGT
The DNA here is from genome assembly GCA_021323895.1 of Acidobacteriota bacterium. Classification (GTDB taxonomy): domain Bacteria; phylum Acidobacteriota; class Blastocatellia; order Pyrinomonadales; family Pyrinomonadaceae; genus UBA11740. The sequence continues at coordinate 2,728 of JAJPKD010000233.1, forward strand.
CCATTCCTGAATTGTCAGGTCCGTCGATTTCGATCCGATGCGAAACGTCGCTCGCTGATCTGCGTTTGCGGCTGCGGCGAGCAGATAGATTCGATTGAATGATCCCGCCGGCAAATTGATCGTTTGGCCGTGGGCGAGCACCGCGTTCGGTTCCGTTGCGGGCGCCAAATCGAAACGAATTCCACCGACATTCATTTGCCGCGGAAGTAACTCTGCGGGCAGAGCTTTGCCTTGTGACGCGCCCTGGCTGTTCGGCGCCCAATCGAACGCGCCATCGGCCGGCCGGTTCATCCGAGAGGCGACGGACATTTCGTAATCGAGTGGCACCGGCTGCGAGCTGATCTGCGGAAGTCTGACTCGCGACGGCGCTAGTTTGATTGCGAAGGTGCGCGGTTGATAGGGTTCGAACGACGTGGCTAATTCGCCGTTGACGACGTTCGCGGTGCCGACAGGCTGCTCTTGTCCATTAACTTCGCGGGCGGCCACCACCGGGGACGGGAACGCGATGCGAACACTCGCCGCTCTGCGTCCATCCATTTCAACGAGACGCACAATCACTTCGTCACTTAGTTCGGCTTTCTTCAAAGCCATGACGCGAATTCGATCGCTGCTAACCTTCAGCAAAGAGAAACTCTTTCCGAGTACGCCCGGATGCGCAGGACTTTGAAATGCGATCAGTGGCTGATTGAGACGATATGCCTGCCAGTCGGTTTGCGACTGGCGCCAATCATTCGCGTGACCCGCGAGACCAAAACGAATTTCGTGACGACCAATGTCCTGCGTGCCCTGATCGGCGTAGCCACCACGCGTGCCGGGTGTGCGAATCAGGGTTAACCGAATCGTCTTGTCGTCAGGTTTGTCCGAAGCGTTCTTGCAATCGGTGAGAATGGTTACGCCGAATGAACCGCTCTGGTCGGTCAAATCGATCCACTGATGTGACGCGACCTCGAATTGGCGCTCTTCTTCGTTCGGTCGCTGCACGGTACCGATGTCCCAGTTGTAAGTCGCGAGATTGTTCGTCGCGGCGAGCGGGAACGCTGCTTTCAGGTTTGCTTCTTTCGTCTTCCAATCGATCACGTTGCTGAACTCGACGCGATTGCCCGCATCGCCCGCCGACAGGCTGACGCGCTGGACAAACTTGCTGCCTTCGGTTTCGCGTTCGACTTCGATCGTGGCGCGCACTGGACCAGTTTCGACGGCGCGAACTTTCGCTTCGCCGGAAACAAAGCTGCGCGGTGCGCGCTGCTCGTCTTCGAAATCCATGTTCCAAGCGGGCCAGCGGCGCGGATTGTCGGTCGAGATCGCCAGGCGGATCGGCGCGGAAAGCAACTCGCGATTTAGTTCCTTATCAAAGATATGCGAAACGTCGCCGTGCTCGTCGATGGAAATTCGATAACGAGCATTTTCAAGCGACGACTCGGTGACCTTTAATTCTGAGGTCGCTTGAGAAGAGCCCGCGGACTGCACGTCGTAAACAGCAAAGCCGACGGAAGGAACTTTTGCCAGAAACAGAATTTTTCCGTTTGAAATTTGTGAGGGTGTCTCGTTGCCGTCTGGACCCACGACGCGCACGGCAGCCGGCAATCCGTTTGGGAACGCGATGCTCGCTTCGACGAGATCTTCGCGCGCAACGTTGAGCGGATTGTAAACAACGATCGCGGTGCCTTTCGCTTCCGTGTTCAAAGCCGACGCGACGCCGGTCGTCGCGCTCGTTAACACACCGGCGAACTGGTTCATCGCGATTACGTCATCGTTCCAGGCGAACTCGAACGCTTTCGGCGTGGCGGTTCCCGGCAGTAGATCGTGAAACTGCCCGCCCATCACCAACGTCCATGCATCGTTCAAACGTTCGCGCGGATACGCACGCGCGCCTAGCAATTCAGCCGCGACCGAAGCCTTCTCAGCAGCGTCAGCGAGCAGTTCGTTCTTGCGCATCCATCGCTTTTGATAAGCCTGCGACGTGAGCGACCCAGCCGAATGATTGATTAGTTCAAGATCGCCTTTGTAGCGCGGCAAGCGTTCGGTTGAGCAACAATTGAGTATGTCTTTGAAAATTTGATCGGCCTTTGACCACCTCACATTGATCGGCCCGTCGCCGACTTGGACCGGTGGGCCCGGCGCTCGCGGCTGCACGCCGAATGGAAAGAAAGGCGGGAGCGATGCCTTGCTCTTCGTAATGATCGCCTCCATTAACTTCACCGAACTTTCGTTCGGCGAACCGCCCACATCGCCCGTTCCGACGTAGTGATAATCAGCAAAGATGCCTGTTAGATTTCCGTTCGTCGCGATTCGCCTGGGCCAATCTTCCTGACTTCGATTTCTTGCGAGGTTCAATTGCGCAGTGCGCGCCGGATCGGGACTGGGCGGCAGCGGGGGCGACTTGCTGATGTCGTAGTTAACGATGCTGCCGTAACTCATCGGATTCAACGCGGCGATGACGCTGCGCCCATCCGGTCCTTCCCACACGCCGACGTTGAAAGGAATGCCGACGGGCGTGTTCTCGGGCGAACCGCGACCACCAACGTGCGGCGCGGGCTGCCACGCGGAAGAAAGTTTCTGTGTTGAGAAACCTTTGATTCCAGAGTGCGCGAGGATGCTGGGCAACGAAGCAGGGAAGCCAAAGCAATCTGGCAACATGTACTCGTCACTGGCGATGCCGAACTCTTTGCGAAACCAGTTGTTGCCGTAGAGAATCTGGCGAATGATCGACTCTGCGTTCGGCGAATTTACGTCGCCTTCTTCCATCGCCGAGCCCGCAGGAAACCAGCGACCGGCCGAGACGTAGAACTTCAGCCGCTCGAAATCCGCTGGGTAATACTCCTTCATCATTCGATATCGATTGGCGCCGGTGAAGTTGAAAATGTAGTGCGGGTACTTCTCAAACAGCGCGAAGTTATTGCGCATTGTCTTAGTGAGATACTCCTGAATCACTTGCGGATATTCCCAACGCCATTCGGTATCAAGATGGGCGTAAGCCACGGCGTACAGCGTTTGTTCAGTGGCCAGGTTTGACGCCGGATATTCCCGAGAGGGTGAGGTTGATTTCGGGCGAGCAGTATCAGAGCGTTGGCGGCGACGCGTTTGCCCGAACGCGATCGAGACTGCGAGACAGCAGAGTGCTGAACAAACGAGGAGACGCTTGAGAGCCAGACTCATATTTATTGGACTAAAATTCCTGACGCTTTACTTTCGGCAAAACCAAATCGCGCAACGGCAGGCTCTGCCGCAGCGAAAAGTCCTCAACTTCATTCAAGATGAAACTCGGGACGCTGGCCGCGCGATCCATCTGTAGATGAAACAAATCGATGGCTTTTCCATCGGAGATAATGAAAGGCGCACGCGAGTCTTCCTTCAGATATTTCAGACTGATATCGCTCATCTGAAGGCCGCGGACGTGTCGGATGAAAAATCCGTACGCCGGAATCTCGCCGAACATCGTCGGTTCGGGATAGTCAGTCTCTTTTTCAGGCGGTTGCAGGGCGGCTTGTTCCTTAGTGCCACCGCCTTTGTAATAGATGCGAATGTTGTTAAGCGTCACGTCTTCGATGTCGTGGCCGGGAATGCCGCTGATGAGCGACGCATACTTACTTTCGGCGTTGTAAACGATGACGTTGCTGATTAGTACACGCCGCAGCGCGCCAACTGTCGTTCCTTGCGGTCCACGCACACGACCACCGAGGCGCAGGAAGAACGGCGAATTGGAAATGTCGCGCATCGTAATGTTTGAGATAGTGACGTCTTCCAGTAATCCGCCATCGACGGTCTCTAACGCCAAGCCACGACAGTAGTCAAAGACGCAGTTCGTGATGGTGATGTTCTTGAATCCACCGTTCGATTCAGTGCCAAACTTGATTCGTCCGGTAGGACTAAAGGTTCCATTCTGATTTCGGAAATCGCGTTTGAACGTGCCGTCGAGCAGCGTGCCTTCATCGTAGCCGCTTACTTGGCAATTCGTGATCGTGACGTTTTCAGTCGCTCGTGCGTAGCCAAGCGCGAACGAACTCTTTGGACAAATGCCGTCATCAAACGGCGAGTTCACCGTGCAATTCGAAATGCGCACGTTCTTGCATGCGTCCACGTCGATGCCGTCGCGATTGGTATCGATTTTCAGGTTGTCGATCGTCAGGTTGTCCACACCGGTCGCGAGGATAGCGAAGTGACCGCCATGAAAGATCGTGATGTCGCGGATGAGCACGTTCCGGCAGTTCTTAAGAGCGATGGATTTATTTCCCCAGCCAGGTTCGACAGCGTCGCGCGGATTTGGGTAACCAAAGGGAGTCTTCGGCTCGTTCGCTCGATTCGCATTCAGCACATCGTTCTGCTGTTGCGTGCGCGATTGATTGCCGGTGCGCACCAAACCTTTGCCCCAGATGGTGCCCGGCCCGAGGATCGAAACGTTTGTCAGGTTCTCGCCCCAAATCAAACTGTTATGCCAATGACTGTGACCGAAGTCCTGATAAGCATCCCACTGATTTGGTTCGGGCGCATCGTACTTCACATCGCTTGAAGTGTTCGCCGCGACGATCGTCGCACCCTGATCGAGATAGAGCGCGATGTTGCTCTTCAAATGGATCGAGACGGACAAGTAGTTTCCAGCCGGGAAGTAAACTGTCCCGCCGCCGGCTGCTGCGGCTGCGTCGATCGCTTTATTGATCGCAGCGGTGTCGAGCGCCTTGCTGTCGCCTTTCGCGCCATAAGTCTTGACGTTGTAAGCGGAGGTGTCCGCCGCGTTCGTTGCGAATGAGAGTGTTGCGCGCGGCGCGGCAGAGAAGAGAAGTGCGAAAGCTACAAAGCTGGCTATGACAAAAGCTAACTGTCGTTTAGGTGTCATCGCGTCGTTGTTCTAGCGGATTCAAACTGGCCGTTCAAACGAATGTCTTCTGAACCCGATCCAACCATGACTTTAAATTTTCCCGGTTCGACAACGAAGTGGAGTTGGCGATCCCAAAGCCCCAGATCATCGCGCGTCAACTCGAATGTGACTGTTCTTGTTTCTCCTGGATTCAAATGAATGCGCTCGAAGCCTCGCAAGTTCTTTTCGTAGGTCGTCTCAGTCGTGACAATTTCGTGCGTGTAAAGCTGCACAACCTCGTCACCAGCGCGCGTGCCGGTGTTGGTGACATCGCACGTAATGGTAACCATACCTTTTGATCCGCTCGCTGCTGCTCGCGGTACTGAAACGGTCGCCGGATCGATCCTCATGTTGCTGTACTTGAAGGTCGTGTAACTCAATCCATGACCGAAGAAATAGAGCGCGCCGTTGACTCGGGTCTTTTCACCTTCCCACTGCGCATTCGGTTTCGTGGGAAAGTTGTAGGGAATCTGGCCGACAGTTTTCGGAAATGTGACACTCAATTTGCCGCCCGGATTGTAATCACCGAACAGAACATCAGCGACCGCAGTTCCGCCCTGCGCGCCGGGAAACCACGCTTCGATGATTCCGGGAACGTACTTGTCGATCCAGTTGATGCTCATCGGGCGTCCATTCAAAAGGACAACCACAGTTGGTTTGCCGGTGGCGTAAACGGCTTGCACCAGATCGAGTTGGCGGCCGGGCAAATCAAGACTCGTTCGTGAAGCAGTTTCACCAACTGTGGTTGGCGAATCGCCGAGGACGACGACGGCGACATCAGATTTCTTTGCTGCATCGACCGCCTTTTCGATTTCGTCCTTCTCTTTCTTAGTTAGCGGTTCAGGCAGGACTTCCGTTTGCGGCCAGTGTTCATCCGTGACGTCGCAGCCTTTCGCATAATTCACCTTCACGCGATCGCCCAGCTTGTTTTTGATTCCCTCAAGGACCGTCACCCCTTTGACTTGGTTCGGGCCGTAGCGATAACGCGTCAGGTTGTCATCGTCCGCGTTGGGACCGATGACTGCGATCGAATGAATTTCTTTGCTGAGCGGCAGAGCATTATGATCGTTCTTGAGCAGCACGATGCTTTCTCGCGCCGCGCGCAGCGCGACCTGCTGATGTTCCGGTGAATTCACGATCTGCACCGCACGGTTCGCGTCTTCGACAAAAGGATGATCGAACAGGCCGAGGATGAATTTCACCCGCAACACGTCGCGCACTCGATCGTCGAGCGTCTTCATCGACACTTTGCCTTCTTTCACTAACTCGCGTAGTGGCAGAACGAAATCTTCCGGCGGCGTGAAATTCGTTTTGACGTTGAGGCCGGCTTCGATCGATTGCCGCACCGCGTCCTTCATGTCAGCCGCAACGCCGTGTTTGTTATAGAGATATTCGACGGCCGCGCTATCGGAAACTACGTAGCCGCGAAAGCCGAATTCATTTCGCAGGCGTTCAGTCAGCCAGTAGTGACTCCCCGTCACCGGCACACTGTCATAGTCGTTGTAAGAACTCATCACGCCGAGAATGCCGGCTTCTTTAATCGCAGCTTTGAACGGCGGCAAGAAAATATTCTCGACTTCGTGGAGGGTCGCTTGCGGATCGGTGCGCGCTTGTCCCTCGCGCGCGCCCTTTGCGATGCTGTAAACCGCGAAGTGCTTCGCGGTCGAGGCGATTTGATTGTTCCTCTGCATCGCCTTGGCCATTTCGACGCCTAGCCGCGAAACGAGGTAAGGATCTTCGCCGTACGTGTCTTCAATTCTTCCCCAGCGCTGATCGCGCGAAACGTCGAGCGTCGGCGCGTACACGTTCGTGTAGCCGAGCGCACGTGCTTCATCAGCGGTGATCCGCCCAATCTCACTGATGAGTTCTTTGTCCCAGGTGTGGCCTTGGCCCAATTCGGAAGGAAAACTCGTAGCATACGACCAGGCAAGACCTCGCAACCCTTCGTTGGTGAAATCGACGGGAATGCCGAGGCGAGTGTCTTCGATGAAGAAGCGCTGAACTTCATTCATCGCCCAGACGTGTTTCGCGATGTCGGTCGCGTAGATGCTCTTGCCGTTTGGGCCGACGCCGTTGAGGTGCTCGTCGATGTTCGCGATGCCATCCTTCCACAATTTGTTTTTCCATTCCGGTGTCGGCAGCTCGTCAGTCAGCGGCGTCACGCCGCCCGTTCGGCCGCGACCAACTCCATAGACAGTTGCGGTCTGACAGGTCTTCTCATTGATATTCATTTGGCGCAGGAGGTCTTCGACGCGTGCGTTGATAGGGGCGCGTTGATTCTCGTAAACATCCATGCGGCCGTTCTTGTTCAGATCGATCCAACCCTGATGGTAAATCGGCTTATTACTCTGAGCGCTGCCGGTCGGCTGTAAAAATAAAAGCGGCAGAGTTAATGTGGCGAATAGAACAAAGACAACGATGGCTTTTCTGCTCATGATTAGTTGGTTTGGAATTTCTATTGACAGCCTTCGGGGCAATCAATAGAATCCGTTGCTCGTTACCGGTAACGACTGTTGGTGCGCGACAATGTACAACGTAGCGCGGCGATTGGGCAAGAAGTTTCCTTTCTTTGTTTGATGAGCCTGAAACTTTTCAGAAAACGAGTCAGTGTCGTCGTGCTGTGCGCGCTGGCTTGTCTCAGCGCCTCCGCGATTCCGACGCAAGGCCAGCAACCGAGTCGCGGCGGCGCTGAAAAGTTTCCGCGAGTCTTTCTGCTCGACGCGTCGCGCTTGGAAGTCGTTCGCGCGGCGATCGCCCGAGGCGACAAGGATCTAAATCCCGCTTGGGCAAAATTGCAGCGCGATGCCGACAAAGCCCTGCATGAAGGTCCGTTTTCGATCGTCAACAAAGGAGTGACGCCACCGAGCAGTGACATGCATGACTACATGAGCCAGGCGCCTTACTTCTGGCCAGACCCCTCGAAGCCCAACGGTCTCCCGTACATTCGTCGCGACGGGGAACGCAATCCGGAGATCAGAAAGATTACTGACTCTGCAAATCTCGATCGCATGGAGTCGGCCGTTGAGACGCTCGCCCTCGCATATTATTTCAAGAGCGACGAAGCATACGCCGCAAAGGCGACGCAACTCTTGCGCGCGTTCTTTCTGGATCCGGCGACGCGCATGAATCCGAATTTGGAGTACGCGCAGTTTATTCCCGGGGTGAACACAGGTCGCGGAATTGGACTAATCGAAACGCGCGGATTGACGCAGGTGGTTGACGCAATTGGATTACTGGAAGGTTCGAAGGCACTGACAACCGAAGATGAGCGCGGGTTGAAAGATTGGTTCGCGAAATTCCTGCAGTGGATGCTCGACAGCAAGAACGGCCGTGAAGAATCCGCGGCGAAGAACAATCATGGAAGTTTCTACGACACTCAGGTGGTTTCGTTCGCATTGTTTGTCGGCAAGAAAGAGCTTGCAATGAAAGTTCTTGAGGAGGCCAAGCAGAAGCGAATCGCCAATCAAATCGAACCGGACGGCCGTCAACCGCTTGAGCTGGCGCGCACGAAGTCCTGGAATTACAGCACCTTCAACCTCGAGGCTCTGATGGTGTTGGCGACACTGGGCCAACACGTCGGAGTTGATTTGTGGAATTTCCAAACAAAGGACGGTCGCAGCATTCGCGGTGCGCTCGAGTTCCTGATTCCCGTTGCTTTTGGCGAACGGAAGTGGTCGTACCAGCAAATCGAGGCGCTGCAACCTGAGACGTTGTTCCCTTTGATGCGTCGCGCGGCGCTTGTCTACAAAGACCAGAAGTATCAGGCGACGATGACGAAAGTCCCAACGGTTGATTCAGCAGACCGAAGCCGCCTACTAAGTGCAAACGTCGCGAATTTTGCGAAACAAGCTCAACGATGAGAATCAAACAGCTAACAATGCGAGACCGGCATCGGCGCTTTGCGTCGTGTGCGATTGCGCTGCTGCTTTTCACCCAGCCGATACTAGGATTTGCGCGGAAAGTCGTGGAACCGCGACCCGCAGCACCGATTGACTGGTCCGTTGCACTCGTCGAATCAACCATCAAGCGCAATCCTACCGGCGAATCATTCAAAGGTTGGGGTTATGCAAAAGCGCTCTATCTTTATGGCGAGTACCTGGTCTATCTCCGCATCAGAGACAAGCGTTACCTGGATCATATTCAATCGTGGATCGATCAGCACATCGACGACATGGGCACAATCAATCGGCAAATCAACTCGCTGGATTACATCATGCCGGGCAATCTGCTGCTGATTCTTTATAAGGAGACGAAGCAGGAAAAGTACAAGCTCGCGGCGCAGAACATTCGCAAAGTCTTCGACAGCTATCCGCGCACGAATGACGGCGGCTTCTGGCATGCGAACATTCCGAGCCGTGCCTGGCAGTTGTGGGCCGACGGCGTCTTTATGTCGCTGCCGTTTCTTGCGCGCTACGGCGAGATGTTTGGCGAAAGCAAATACACCAACGAAGAAGTGGTGAAGCAGATGCTGATCTATTACCAGCATCTCAACGATCCCGCGACGGGACTCTTGTGGCATGCGTACGATGAAAGCGGCGCGCAACCGTGGGCGAATCCGACTACGCACACTTCGGCTTTTCATTGGGGGCGTGCCTTTGGTTGGTACGGGATGACGCTGATCATTCTGCTCGACATCGTCCCCAAAGATCAGCCGCAGCGAGGCGAGTTGATTAAGATCGTTCAGCAGTTGGCGAAGGCGTTCGAACGATATCAGGATCCAAAGACTGGTCTCTGGTATCAGGTGGTCGATAAAGGTGATGTTGCCGGCAACTGGCACGAGACGTCCTGCTCTAGCATGTACACCTACATGCTTTGGATGGGCGTGAAGCGCGGTTATCTGCCGAAGCATTACGAAGTGGTGGCGCAGAAAGGTTATAGAGGCGTGCTCACAAAATTGTCCAAGGACTCCGACGGCATGACGAACCTGATCGACATTTCGGAAGGCACGAACGTCGGCGATCTCGCGTACTACTTCGCGCGCAAGCGAAACACGAACGACTTTCATGGCATTGGCGCCTTTCTGATCATGAATGAAGAACTGGGGGCGGCAAGTGTTGGATTTAAGCCGAAGCCGATTAGTTGGAAACTAAACTGAGCTTCCGCAGACAAAATGAAACCCTACACGCGTCGCGATTTTGTTTCTCTTGCGATCGCGTCGCCGCTCGTCGCCGCAACCCTTCCGGCTATTGCTCGCGCAAGTTCGGCGACAGTTAAGCTCAGTAGTCCAAACGGAAGGATTGAACTCGCCCTTCTTCGCTCCAATCTCTACCCCGTCATCTCTCTGCAGTTTCGGAATACTTACGTGCTGAGCGCGCAGCTGGGAATATCCCTCGACGGAGTAGACATCGGCCGCGACATCATCATCGACGGTGCGCAGCGTTACAAGCTGAACACTACGTATGCGACGCGTGGCGTTCATTCGTCTGCAACAAATCGGTGCAACGGTGCTCGCGCATCCATCACACATGCAGACACGCAGACTAAGTACACAATTGAAATCAGAGCCTATGACGATGGGATTGCGTTTCGCTACATCATCCCCGGCGAAGGCCGGCGCGTTCCGGACGAGTTGACGACATTTCGACTGGGTGACGTCTACGCCGCGTGGTTTCATGATTTCGAGGGCCATTACGAAGGTGTCCACAAGCGCAAAGAAATCTGGAAGATAGACGACGGCGAATGGCTCGCGCCGCCCGTGACGATTCAGCTGACGGATGGCGCCGGCTACGTCGCAATCACAGAGGCCGCGCTGGTCAACTATCCCGGCATGTGTCTGCATGCAGTGCGCAAAAACCCCAGCTTAAAAGCTGAATTTAAAGTTGTGCTGGGTCACGCACTGCCGGCCAGTCATCCATTCGATCTGCGGTATGGAAAAGAGGAAGCGAAGCGATTAGCACAGCCCGCCGCGATCGATGGAACAATTACGACGCCGTGGCGGGTGATTATGCTTGGTCGCGCTCTAAACACGCTGGTCAACTCAGATGTCCTCAGCAATCTCTCGCCGCCACCCGACGAAAAGATATTTCCTCAGGGTGTAAGGACCGATTGGGTCAAGCCCGGTCGCGCAGTGTGGCGCTACCTGGATGGCGGCGAGAATACTTACGAGGGTATCAAGGAGTTCTCGCGCTTGGCCGGCGAGTTGGGATTTGAATACAACGTGGTTGAAGGTCTGTGGCATCGCTGGACCGAAGAGCAAGTGCGCGAATTGGTAGATTATTCAAAGCAGCGCAATGTCGGACTCTGGTTCTGGGAGCACAGCCGAAACCTTCGCACGGCTGAAGCTCGCGAAAAATTCTTTGGCCAGCTCAACCGAATAGGTGTCGTGGGTGCGAAGATCGACTTCTTCGATCATGAAGCAAAGGAAATCATCGATCTGTATCAAGCCCTGCTGCTTGATTCAGCGCGACATAGAATCATGATCGAATTCCACGGCGCGAATAAGCCCACCGGTGAATCGCGCACCTGGCCGAATGAGATGAGTCGGGAAGCGATTCGCGGTTTGGAATATCGCAGCATGAGCTTGCGATCGGTTCACAACACGACGCTGCCGTTTACGCGATTTCTCGCCGGGCATGCGGACTACACGCCGGTGCATTTTGGTGAGCGGCGAAGAGAGACTTCATGGGCGCATCAGATCGCGACGGCGATCGTGTTTACTTCGCCGCTCATGATTTATGGCGCGCATCCGCAGCACATCCTGGACAACCCGGCGTCAGATTTGATTAGAACTATCCCAAGCGTTTGGGACGAGACGATTGTCTTGCCGCCTTCAGAGATTGGCGAAGTCGCGGCTTTCGCTCGGCGCAAAGACAACGGGTGGTTTGTCGGAGTTTTGAACGCATTAACGGGAAGGGAGCTTCGCTTGCCGCTGCGCTTTCTGTCCACCGGAAAATATCAGGCAATGCTGGTTCGCGATCAGATGGATGATCCCGCGGCAGTTAAGATTGAGAACGTTTCGCTCACGAGTCGGGACAGTCTAACAATCAAAATGCGCGCGGGTGGAGGATTCGTGGCGAGATTTCAGCCGGCACCATCGAAGCTAACATGATTCGTTTGATGACAATCGCGATTTTGATTTGTCTGCTGGCTAGCGCAACACCCGCGCAAACTGCACAAATCAATGTAGCCGCAATCGATCGCGCGCGAATCCTCAAAGCCGCGAATCAGTACCTCTCCGACAAACCGATCACAATAACTTCATCGCATAGTCCGCGCAGCGCTGGCGGTCTGCACGATTTCTTTTCGGAAGGCGATTATTGGTGGCCCGACCCGGCCAATGCAAATGGTCCTTACATTCAACGCGATGGCATGACCAATCCCGATAACTTCGTCGAGCATCGGCGCGCATTAATGCGTTTGAGCGTCCAAGTACCCGCGCTGGTTGCGGCGTGGAAGCTCACGAAAGACAAACGCTATGCGACGAAAGCGGCTGAGCATCTGCGCGCCTGGTTCATCGATGAGCGCACGCGCATGAATCCGAATCTGCAATACGCGCAGGCGATTCACGGGATCACGGCTGGACGCGGAATTGGAATCATCGACACGATTCATTTAGTCGAAGTGGCGCGCGCGATCGAAGTCTTGAAAGACTCGCCCGCTCTTTCAATGACTGAGCTTGGCGCGATTACGCAGTGGTTTAAGGATTATCTTGAGTGGATGACGACCAGCAAGAACGGAATCGACGAGCGCAACGCAAAGAACAATCACGGAACATGTTGGGTGATGCAGGTTGCGGCGTTCGCGCACCTGGTTGGCGATGAGAAGCTGCTCGACCTCTGTCGTGAGCGATTCAAAACCGTGATTGTGCCGAATCAAATTGCGGAGAACGGCAGCTTTCCGGAAGAACTTCGCAGGACTAAGCCGTACGGGTATTCGCTTTTTAATCTTGAAGCAATGGCTGCCATCTGTCAGATTCTCTCGACGCCGAGCGACAATCTGTTCAGTTATGAGAGTACGAACGGGCGGAGTTTTCGCAAGGCGATCAATTACATGTGGCCCTTCATTCGCGACAAGAAATCCTGGCCGA
>JAJPKD010000195.1 GCA_021323895.1 Acidobacteriota bacterium
CGCAACTTCGCGGCGTTAACGTCCTGAACATCAATGAACTCGCAAATGCGCTCAAGCCGGTGGTGCTGCCCGGCGAAGCGATGCGGGTTTTCATTTTGAAAGAAGGCAAAGAGTACAACCAGGGCGTGGCGTATCTCGACGACGGCACAATGGTAGTTGTGGACAACGCTCGCCGCTTGATTGGCAAGAACGCCGATATCGCCGTCACCAGCGTGCTGCAAACGACCGCCGGTAAGATGATCTTTGGACGCATCTGGGAAGAAGCTGAGAATGGCGGCAACGGTGAGCGATCGCGCCGGCCTCTGCGCGAAGTGAAAACGGCCCCCGCCTTAACCCGAATCAACGACACTGAAAGCTAGGATGAACGTCGCAATCGTAGTTGCCGGCGGCAGAGGCACTCGGTTTGGCGGCGACCGGCCGAAACAGTTTCTGGAGCTGAACGGCGCGCCCGTAATCGTGCAAACGCTCAAACAGTTCGAGCGAGCCAGCGAAATTCAAAAAGTAGTCGTGGTTTTGCCCGCCGCTGAGACGGCGGGCTTTCAGTCTCTGATTGAAAAATTCGATCTGAAAAAAGTTTCGCCTGTGATTGCTGGCGGTGAAACCCGTGCCCAATCGGTGCGCAACGGATTGATGGCGATTAATGAGGCTGACGTCGTGGCAGTGCATGACGGCGTGCGCCCGCTGGTAACGCCGCAAGAAATTGATCAAGTCTTGCATAAGGCTTGTGAACACGGCGCGGCCGTTCTCGTCGCGCAAGTCGGCGACACGATAAAAGAAATCGAAGGGGAGCAAGTAAAGGGAACTGTGCCGCGGAAGAATTTGCGGCGAGCTTTGACGCCGCAGTGCTTTCGATTTGAACTTCTGCGGCGCGCCTACGAAGGGCTGACCGAGATCGAATCTGCCGGGATCGAAGTTACTGACGATAGCTTCTTGGTTGAGCGACTTGGAGCGAAAATCATGGCCGTCGAAGGCAGCGGCCGCAATATCAAGATTACTACGGAAGAGGATTTATTGGCGGCTGAATTCCTTCTCAAGTCAGTTGTCAGTAGTCCGTAATCAGTTGATTTGTTTCTACTGACCACTGACCACTGACGTCTATGTTCAGAATCGGCATTGGTAACGACACGCATCGCCTGGTGGCGGACCGTCCGTTGGTTCTCGGCGGCTTGCGCATCGAATTCGATCGCGGCGCGGAAGGCCATTCCGACGGCGATGCGCTCACGCACGCAATCGCCGACGCGATTCTCGGCGCAATGGCCCAGGGCGATCTGGGGTTACATTTTCCTGACAATGATTCGCAGTGGAAAAACGCGGACAGCTTGCAACTGCTCGCGCGCGTGGTGTGGCTGGCGCATGAACGCGCCTTCCAAGTTGTCAATGTTGACGCGACAATCATGCTCGAGCGTCCGAAGTTGCGCGAACACATCGATGCGATGCGCGACAACCTGGCGCGAACATTAAACGTTGATGCAAGTTGCGTCAGTGTGAAAGCCAAAACGGGCGAAGGCCTGGATGCGGTTGGTCGTGGTGAAGCCGTGAGCGCGCAGGCAGTAGTCTTGCTCGAGCCGAAACCGAACTAAGTTGAGACCGCAGGACATCATTCGCAAGAAGCGCGACGGCGGCGAACTCTCGCGCGAGGAAATCGAATTCTTCGTCAGCGGCGTAACCAGCGGCGACGTTGCCGAATATCAGATTTCTGCGTGGCTCATGGCCGTTTTCCTCAACGGCATGACCGACGCCGAACAGTCGGCGCTGACGCTGGCGATGTTGCACTCGGGCGAGATTCTCAACTTCAAGGACATTCCCAAACCCAAGGTAGATAAACACTCGACCGGCGGCGTCGGCGACAAGACTTCGCTGTTGATTGCGCCGTTTGTCGCTGCTGCCGGAGCGTGCGAACCGATGATTTCCGGTCGCGGTTTAGGACACACGGGGGGCACGCTCGACAAGCTGGAATCGATTCCCGGCTATCGCGTGAACCTTTCGTTGAGCGAATTTAGCGCGGTGCTCGATCAGTGCGGCTTTGCGATGAACGGACAGACGGCGGAGATCGCGCCGGCGGATCGAAAGCTGTACGCGCTGCGCGACGCCACCGCGACGATCGAAGCGATACCTCTGATCGTCGCGTCGATAATTTCAAAGAAGTGCGCGGCCGGACTCGACGCGATGGCCATCGATGTGAAGACCGGCTCCGGAGCGTTCATGCGCGAACGCGAACAGTCGAGACGTTTAGCACGGGCTTTGGCTAAGACGGGCAATTCACTCGGGGTCCGTTCGCAAGCGCTGATCACCGATATGAATCAGCCGCTGGGGCAGGCAGTTGGAAATTCGGTTGAAGTTCTCGAATGCATTCAGTTGCTTCGCGGCGAAGTCAGCGAGGGGACGAAGCCGGTGCTGGATTTGTCGATTGAACTGGCAGCGCGGATGCTCGTGCTGGCGAAGATTGAATCATCGATCGAATCGGCGCGCGCGCGCATCAAACAGGTTCATGAGTCAGGGGCCGCGCTTGAATGCTTCCGCCAGAATGTCGAGGCGCAGTGCGGCGACCCGCGCGTTTGTGACGAGCCGGAAAGAATTCTGCCGTTGACAGACAAGTCGTTTAAGGTAGAATCCCCGCGCTCTGGTTTCGTCGTCAAAGTCAACGCGCAAGAAATTGGTCACGCAATCGCCGAGGCGGGCGGTGGACGCGTTCGCGTCGAGGACGAAATCGATCCGCGAGTCGCTTTTATCGCTGAATTAAGGATTGGCGACGAGGTTCGTGCTGGTGAATCAATCGGCGTGGTTTATTCTGCCGATCAAGATTGCGGACAACACGCCGCCGTTCGGATTCAGGCAGCGTATGAAATAGGCGACGAACGGCCGGCGGCACTCGAGCTAATCAAGGAAGTCATCGAGTAATGAAGTTCAAAGTCTTAATTGCGCTTATCGCGCTCGCATCTCTCGTGCTGGCCAGCCAAGCGTGCAACCGCGCCGCATACAGCGCTGACGATCCGAGCAAAATCCGTGTCGGCATTGTTTTCGACATTGGCGGAAAAGATGATCGTTCCTTCAACGCCGCAGCGTGGAACGGTGTGAAGTGTGCTGAGACCGGCATGCTGCCCGATGGCAAGACCAGTTGCGGCAAGCCGCCGCTAAATGTGATCGTGCGCGACGTTGAGCCCGGCAATCCCGTTTCGATCGAGCCGGCGATGCGTGCTTTCGCTGAACGCGGGTACGATCTCGTCATCGGCGTCGGCTTTGCGCAGGGCCCGATCATGCAAGCGGTCGCGAAAGACTATCCCAACATTCACTTTGCGATCATTGACGGCGTGATCTTCGAAGATGACGGCAAGACGCCGAAGTCGAACGTCGCTTCGCTGGTTTTCAAAGAGCATGAAGGTTCGTATCTCGTGGGAATGATTGCCGGCATGACTTCGAAGACCAACACGATCGGTTTCATCGGCGGCATGGACATTGGATTGATTCATCGCTTCGAAGGCGGATATGAACAGGGCGCGAAAGCCGCAAATCCAAAAATTCAGGTGATTCAAAATTACGTCGGCGTGACTGACGCCGCTTGGAACAACCCGGGCAAAGGAAAAGAGATCGCGCTGGCGCAAATCGGCAAAGGCGCTGATGTGATTTTCACGGCGGCGGGAAATTCCGGGCTGGGCGCCTTTGACGCGGTCGAACAGGCTGGCAAAGACTCGAGCGGTCGCGCGACGCACTTCGTCATCGGCGTCGATTCAAATCAAAACATGGTGAAGCCTGGCTTTGTCCTGACGAGCATGGTCAAGCGCGTCGATAACGCGGTGTACGACATCGTCAAGGATGTCGTGAATCACAAATTCCAGGGCGGCTTTCATGTCTTCGGCCTGGACACTGAGGGCGTCGGCTATGTGGTCGATAACTACAATCAGGCGCTGGTTTCACCTCAGACAATCCAAGCTGCGGAAGATGCAAAGAAGAAGATTGTTGGTGGACAGATTAAGGTTGTGGATCGAATGACGCAGTAAGGCAGAGGTCAGAGGCTAGAGGTAAGAGGCTAGATGAGCAGCGCAGCTCCAGCTCAAATTAAGAGTCACCGTGACTTGATCGCGTGGCAGAAATCTATGGATCTTGTCGTATTAGTTTACAAGGCCACGGAAGGTTTTCCTCGACATGAACTGTACGGGCTAACCAGTCAGATACGACGCGCGGCTAGTTCCATACCCGCTAACATTGCTGAAGGTCAGGGCAGAAGATCAAAAAGTGAGTTCCGGCAGTTTCTTGGGAAGGCTCGGGGTTCGCTGTTAGAACTTGATACCCATTTAGAGTTAGCTCTGCGGCTTACTTATTTGACCGGAGCTCAATACGACAGGATCAATCAAAACCTAACAGAAGTCACCAGGATTTTGAACGGCTCGCTTCGTTCACTAACCTCTGACCTCTAGCCTCTAACCTCTTCGAGAATGATTGAATTACGCAACATCACCAAGCGTTTCGCCAATGTGCTCGCGAACGATAGTGTTTCGTTCAAAGTTGCGCCGGGAACGATTCACGCCATCGTGGGTGAGAACGGCGCGGGCAAATCGACGGCGATGCGCATCGCCTACGGCTTTTACACTGCGGACAGCGGCGAGATTCTGATCAATGGCGAGGTGCGCGAGATTCGCACGCCGCACGATGCCATCGCGCTCGGCATCGGCATGGTGCATCAGCA
Organism: Acidobacteriota bacterium; assembly: GCA_021323895.1. GTDB lineage: Bacteria > Acidobacteriota > Blastocatellia > Pyrinomonadales > Pyrinomonadaceae > UBA11740. Next base: position 4,682 of record JAJPKD010000195.1, read on the forward strand.
CTTCATGCTGGTTGAGCCGATGACGGTGGCCGAAAATATCGTGCTGGGTGCGGAACCCGGCAGCGCAGTTTCGCTCGATCTAAGAAAGGCCGGAGAGGAGATTCGCAGGGTTTCGGACGAGTTCAAGCTCTCGGTCAATCCAACCGCGACGATTGAGAGTCTCTCGGTTGGACAGCAGCAACGAGTCGAGTTACTCAAAGCGCTCTATCGGCATGCGCAGTTGCTGATCCTCGATGAGCCGACCGCGGTGCTGACGCCGCAGGAAGTCGAAGAGTTCTTTGCCATCTTGCGCAGCATGCGCGAGCAGGGGAAAACGATTGTTATCATCACGCACAAGCTTTCTGAAGTGCTGGCAATTTCCGATAACGTCACGGTCATGCGTGACGGCAAAGTCGTGGGCGATTTGAAGACGAGCGAAACGAACGCCGCCGATTTGGCGCGCCTGATGGTGGGCCGCGAAGTCCTCTTGCGCGTCGAAAAACCGGCAGCCAAGCCGGCCGATGTCGTTTTGTCGCTAAAAGGTTTGTCGATTCTTGGCCGCGATGGATCGAAACGCGTCGATAACGTTTCGTTCGAAGTTCGCGCCGGAGAAATCGTCGGCATCGCGGGCGTCGAAGGCAACGGCCAGACGGAATTGATTGAAGCGCTCGCCGGTTTGATTCCCGCCTCGTATATTACGGGCACGATCAGCTTCGTGGGTCGCGACATCACCCAAACCGACGCGCGCAAACGAAAAGAATTAGGCATCGCGCACGTGCCCGAGGATCGTCATCGGCGCGGGTTGTTGCTTGATTTTAGTTTGGCAGAGAACACAATTCTCGGTGGTCATTATCGCAGGCCGGCGGTGCAAGCCAACGGAGTGCTGCTCGATCAGAAGGGAATTCAGCAGCGCACGGATCAGGTGATTCGTGATTTCGATGTGCGGCCGCCGAATGCGGCTTTGCCGGCGCGCGCGCTGTCGGGCGGCAATCAACAGAAGCTAATCATCGGCCGAGAGTTTGAATTGCCGCCGAAGCTGCTGCTTGTGTCGCAGCCGACGCGCGGTGTCGATATCGGCGCTATCGAATTTATTCATCGAAAGATTGTCGCTCTCCGTGATTCGGGTTGCGCGGTCTTGCTTGTCTCGGCTGAACTGGAAGAAGTAACGGCGTTGTCGGATCGCTTATTGGTAATTCATAAAGGAAAGATCGCGGGCGAAGTCGATCCGACAGTCACGGGCAATGAAGAGATTGGACTTATGATGACTGGTGGTAAGCATTAGGCAATTGCTGATGGGTTGAGATGATCAAAAAATGTCCAGTCTGTGAACGTACTTATTCAGATGAGTCAATTAGTTTCTGTCTCGCTGATGGCGCGCTGTTGTCAGCGCCCGAGAAAACCGACGCAGCGCCCACCGCTGTCTTGCCCTCGTCATTGCGTCCAACTGAGCAATCCAAACAGCCAGCGCTGACACCGACCATGACGAGCCTCACTCCGCCGGAGCCCGTGCTTCCTGTAGGTGCCGATAAACCTCCCCGGTTACCCAGAACAAATCCCTTGGTAAATCTTGGGCGCGAAATTCTGTTTCCATTAATCGCCGTCATCGCGGCGTTCATTGTTGGCGGGGTCGTCATTCTCATCATTGGCGACAGTCCAATTCAAACTTACAAGCTGCTGATAGGCAGCGCGTTTTCCTGGCCGGACGGAATTGGTTACACCCTATTCAATGCCACGCCGCTGATTTTCACGGGACTCGCGGTCGCCGTTGCCTTTCGCTGCGGCCTGCTCAATATCGGAGCTGAAGGGCAGCTTTATGTCGCCGCGTTTGCAGCCGCTTGGGTGGGATTCAAGTTTGGCGCACAGGATCCGGGAAACAACGTCATCACGCCATTCTTCCATCTGCCGGCGATCGTTTTAGTCCCGCTGTGCTGCATCGCGGCGATCGCGGCCGGCGCAATTTGGGGTGGCATTCCCGGACTATTGAAAGCGAAGTTCGGATCGCATGAAGTCATCAACACGATCATGTTGAACTTCATCGCGGTCGCGTTGTTGAGCTACTTCACCCAATATCATTACAAAGTTCCCGGCGATCCGATTATGCAGACGACGCCGATCAGTCCGAGCGCCGATCTAACTCACCTCGGAAAGTTCATTCCCGGTTTGCCGGCGCGGATTCCCTTGAACCTGGCATTCCTGCTCGCGATTCTTGCGTGCGTGCTGGTTTACGTCTTTTTGTGGAAGACGAAGTGGGGCTACGAGATGCGCGCGACCGGTGCGAATCCTTCGGCGGCGGAGTACGGCGGTGTTTCAATTCGCAAGCAGATCATTCTGGCGATGGCGATCAGCGGCGGATTGGCGGGCATGGTTGGCATCAATGAAGTGCTTGGTTACCGGCATCGCTATTACGATGGATTTTCCGCGAACTACGGATTCGTGGGAATTGCGGTCGCGTTGCTCGGGCGCAATCATCCGGTTGGAGTCTTTCTCGCGGCGATTTTGTTCGCGATTCTTTTGCGCGGCGGAATTTTTGTGGATGCATTCACGATGCACGTTTCAAAAGACATCGTCGATATGCTTCAGGGAATCGTGATTGTGTTCGTCGCTGCCGAAGCGATGTTTCGTGGACCATTGAAACAGTTCGGGCTTTTCAAGAAAGCAAAAATTTAGTGCGGCAGATTCTTACATTCTCGCTTTTGTTTTCGACGATTCGTCTGTCCACGCCTTTGGTGCTGGCGGCGATCGGAGGTCTGTACTCCGAGCGATCCGGTGTCATCAACATTGCGCTCGAAGGATTGCTTTTGGCAGGAGCGTTTACGGCCGCGTCAGTAACCTACTACGCGCACAGCCCGTGGGTTGGTCTCGGTTGGGCGATCGTTGCCGGCGCAGCCGTCGCCGCGATCATCGCGGTCGCGTGCATTCGTTTCAAAGCCGATCAAGTCGTCACCGGCACGGGCATCAACATTCTGTTTATTGGTTTGCCCGCGGTCCTGAGCGGCGCGTTGTTTCTTTCTTCCGGCTCAACACCGCAGATTCCGAAAGAGAATCTGTTGCCGGACCTGGCTCACCTGCTTCCGTTTCTGCCCTCATGGCGCATCTTGACTGATGTCTCGATCATTTCGGTGCTTGCGCTGGTGGTTGTCTTTGTCACGAGATATGTTCTGTACCACACGCCATTTGGTTTGCGTCTCCGCGCGGTCGGTGAAAATCCCGAAGCCGCCGACGCTGCGGGCGTCGCCGTCAATCGGATGCGTTACGTTGGCGTGATCATGTCAGGCGCGCTGGCGGGCATCGGCGGTGCGTATCTTTCGATCGGCCAGTCGTCACTCTTTACGCGCAACATGGCCGCGGGTCGCGGGTTCATCGCGCTCGCCGCTTTGATCTTTGGCAAGTGGCGGCCGGTGCAGACGATGCTCGCCTGTTTGCTGTTCGGACTTGCTGACGCGCTCACGATTCAGATGCAAGGCGTCGCGAAGCTGCCTTCAGGCGAAGACATCCCGGTCCAATTCATTCAGATGATTCCTTACGTGGTGACAATCATCGTGCTCGCCGGCTTCATCGGCCAATCGCGTGCGCCGAAAGCTCTCGGAACTCCATATCAAAAAGAAAGGTAATCGGAGCGCAATTTGCCAAATTGCGTTAGCTGCCGATTATTGTTGTAATGTCTTTAGGCGAATTCGGAATGTCAGCCAAAGCAAATCCTGCAACCTTGTACGATCGCGCGCACCACGCAGCCGAGGTGATTCGTGCGCGCGCCAAACTGCAACCTTCAGTCGCGATAGTCTTGGGCAGCGGCCTCGGCGCGTTCGCCGATGACCTCGCAGAGTCGTCGGCAATTCCTTATTCCGAGTTCCCTGGTTTTGCGCGCGCGACCGTCGAAGGCCATGCTGGGAAATTGGTTATCGGCAAAGCCGGCGAGGTCCCGGTTGCGGCCATGCAAGGCCGCTTCCATTTTTATGAAGGCTATTCGCTCGAAGATGTAACGTTTCCCGTCCGCGTGCTGAAATTGTTGGGAGTGCGCACGCTGATTCTGACAAACGCAGCGGGTTCGCTGAATGTCGAGTTTACGCCGGGCTCCTTAATGGTGATCAGTGATCACATAAATCTTATGGGAGTGAATCCGTTAATTGGCCCGAACGATGACCGTTTCGGGCCGCGCTTTCCGGATCTGACGGCTACTTATTCGCCGGAGTTGCAGAACCTGGTCATCGAAGAGGCGAAGGGGATGGGGTTGGACATGCGCCGCGGAGTTTACGCGTCGCTCACCGGCCCGAGTTACGAAACGCCGGCCGAGATTCACATGGTGCGCACGCTGGGCGGCGACGCTGTCGGCATGAGTACGGTTCCCGAAGCGATCGTCGCGCGACACATGGACATACAAGTGATTGGTATCTCGTGCATCACGAATCTCGCAGCAGGTGTTTCAAATCGTCCGGTCGATCACAGTCAGGTCATTAACACTGGCGAGCGCGTGCGCGAGCAGTTTACGGAATTATTGAGAAGAGTGATCGCCAGACTCAAGTAGTTGGGTACGCACGCCTCCGGCGTGCTGACTCCCAAAACCAAAGGAGCACGCCGCAGGCGTGCGAACCCCCTAGAATTTATGATCATCGGCATTTGCGGCGGCACTGGTTCAGGAAAGACGACAGTTGCGAATCGAATTCTGGAATCAGTGCGCGCCGATGAAGTCGTCTTCATTCAGCAGGATCTTTACTATCGCGACTTGAAAGACATGCCGCTGGATTATCGGAACGCGGCGAACTTCGATCATCCCGACGCCGTCGATAACGAACTGCTGATCAATCATCTGAAGAAGTTGAACGCGGGCGAGCCGGTCGAACTGCCGATTTATGATTTCCGAACGCACTCGCGGCTGCCGGCCACGACTCGCGTCGATCCCACACCAATCGTCATCGTCGAAGGCATCCTGATTTTTGCCGAGCCGCGCCTGCTGGAACAGATGGACATCAAAATTTTTGTCGATACGCCGGACGACTTGAGGTTCATTCGTCGCCTGCGCCGCGACATCGCCGAACGCGGGCGCACGCTGGATTCGGTCATCGATCAATACATGGCGACGGTGCGGCCGATGCACATGCAGTTTGTCGAGCCGTCGAAACGTTTCGCCGACGTTATCATTCCCGAAGGTGGTCATAATCTTGTGAGCATTGATTTGATTAGTGGCAAGATTCGCGAGAGGCTGGCCAGTTCTGTACATTCATACGGAGAACAGAGTTGAGCGATATTAACGAACTGATAAAAACTGCCAGCGAAGCACGCCTTTGTTCGCTGGCGCCTTTTTCAAAATTCCTGGTAGGCGCGGCCCTGCGAACGACATAAGGAAAAGTCTTCAAAGGTTGCAACATCGAAAGCGCCAGCTATGGACTGACCGTTTGCGCCGAACGCGTGGCGATTTGGAAAGCGCTCTCTGAGTGCGAGCGTGAGTTTACCGACCTCGTCATCGTTGTCGATACCGAACAACTAACGCCGCCGTGCGGCACCTGCCGGCAAATCATCTGGGAGTATTGCAAGGACGCGAAGATCACGCTGGCGAATTTAAAGGGGCAGAGTGAAGAAGTGGACATTCGCACCCTTTTGCCCAAAGCATTCGATGCGAGATTTTTGAAAGAATCGCACAAGTAACTAAAGAGTCGTAGAGCGGCGACATATTTGTAGCTGACTTCTAGGAATTGAGGCGTATGTATAAATATCTCGCGCTTACGGCGCTGTTTGCAGTCGTTTCTCTGGTATCAACTTCTGTATTTGCTCAGCGGCCGGAGATCAAAGTGGACTTAATCATCAGAGGCGGCACCATCGTCACGATGGACAGCGAGCGCCGCATCATCGAAAACGGCGGCATCGCGATTAAGGACGGCCGGATCGTCGCGGTCGGTGAAGCGTCGCTCATGGATCTCAACTACAGTTCGCGCCAGGTGATCGAGGCGCAGGGCAAGGTTGTCATCCCCGGCCTCATCAACGGCCACACCCACGTGCCGATGACGTTGTTTCGCGGCATCGCCGATGACCTTGATCTGCAAGAGTGGCTGACGAAGTACATCTTTCCCGCCGAAGCGAAGAACGTGACGGAGGATTTCGTCCGTGTCGGTGCGCGGCTCGGGTTGGCGGAAATGATTCGCAGCGGCACGACGACCTACTGCGACATGTATTACTTCGAAGACGCGATTGCCGATGAGACTTCCAAGGCCGGAATGCGCGGTGTGCTCGGAGAAACGGTGATCGATTTTCC
>JAJPKD010000248.1 GCA_021323895.1 Acidobacteriota bacterium
CTGCGCCGTTCTCGCCGAAAGCGAAATCATCAATCACGTCAGCACGGGAGTCAGTATTGAAGATATCCTGCGCGGCATCTACGATTCGCTCGCCGATCGGGCCGCGTTGTTGCTAAAGCGAGTTGAAAAGCATCAGCGAATCGGCGGCGGAGGTGCTCAGTCAGAGATTCAAAACTCCGAAAACGCGTCGGGCGAGATGATGTTCATCGGCGGCGTCGCCACTCAACGTGGAATGGTAAAGGCCCTGGAGCAGCACCTGAAAAGGAAAGTCGATGTGCCGCCCGATTGTGAATACGTTTGCGCGCTCGGCGCAGCGCTGCTCGGATTGCGACGCATGCAGAGTCGCAACTAAACTACAGCCTCAATTCCACGGACGGAGGGTAATTATGATCCGGCGCCTCTTTGTCTTGTCTGTCTTACTGATCCTGTTTTCTGCCTGCCAATCCGCCAAAGAATCCGAGTTTGAGCAATTAGTTAAGAAAGCCGAGACTGTCGGTCATCCGCCAGACGCCCCAACCAAGCGAGAGAACATCAAGTTCGACTTTGAAGCGTGGGCGAAAAAGTATGGCGTAACGGCGGTCCCACAGCGCGCTCCTAAACTAATCGGATTCCCGACGAACGAAAAACCAATTGCGTGTGATTGGTTTACCCGGCTCGAGCAAAACGGAAAACGCGGTGCTTGTCTCGCGACCAGAGAGCAAATGGAGTTTGAGAATGGCACCGCCGGGCGAGCCTGCTATTACGACTGTTACTATCCTTAAGGAAAGAACGTCCATGTGCCGAATTGCGATCTTGGTTATTGGGTTGGCGTCATTACTTCCGGTGGGCGCTATTGCTCAGCGACGCGCTCAACCAATCACGCCTGCGGCTTCTAGCACGGACGCGCTGGTCTTTGGCGATCGCACCTGGTTTTATTACCTCGCGCCGAATTCGACGACTCCACGCAAGTTGGCGAAAGGAAATTTTCCAGCGTTGTCCCGCGATGGAAAACTAGTCGCGTACGTCACGCCCCTCGACGCCACCAAAGCTGAACCTGAAAGTGTCAGCATCAGAGTTATCGATATCGCAAGCGGCAAGAACTCCGGAATCTTTGAAGCCAAAGCCTGGGCTTCGCATCTGACTTGGTCGCCGAAGGGTGATTGGCTGGCGCTGACCCTGGCGTACTTAAACGGCAAACGTGAATTGGAAGTAATCAGCGCGGACGGTTCGAGCAAACGAAAAATCATCGGCGGAGGCGAGCAAGACGCGAACGACATCTTCGGTCCGGTTTGGGCGCCCGATGGCAACAGCATCTTCTTTCAGGACATGGAAAATCTTTTTCAGGTGGGATTGAACGGCCGAGTGATCGCAAAAACTCCGCTTGGTGTGATGGTTGGAGAGAAAGAATCGATCACCAGTTCCGACACATTCGTTCCTTCGCCCTTCGATCAGAACTTGCTCGCCTATACTCGATCGGTTCCCGGAACCAAACTGTTTGAGAGAGAATTCGGCGAACCGAACACGGCGCTCTTCATTTACAACCTGCAAACGAAAACGCGAAAACGCGTGACGGCGCTCGATCTGCTGGCGCTCGATCCAGTCTGGTCGCGCGGTGGGCGATACATTTATTTCAGCGGCTACCACGATCGGGAAGGTAAGGCCGCGTATCCCTTCAAAATTTACCGCATCAATCCGGACGGAACGGGTTTGGTTCAGATCGCCGCAGGGGAGAATCCGGGCGTGTAGCTTCCATCATTCAGAGGGTTTGCGCCTGAGGCTTCCGCGCACTTTTTGTGTGGTTCGCGCAACTGCCGTTCGGGCTTTTTTCAAGAGCGCCCTGGCCCAGACGAATTCAGTTGCCAGCAACGCAAGGCCCAGCGAGATGACAACCAATCCCGGGCCCGGCAAGACCAGCAACGCGACGCCAATCAAGACGATCGTTGACCCAACGATCGCGACGATCACGCGCTTAACCAGCGGCAAATTTTCTATGAATCGCATCCCAGGTTTACGGCCTCAACTCTGCGTCGATCCCTCGCCATAACGTGCAAAACCGGAGCTATGATGACATTCGGACGCAAAGCGATGTTTGACGCGATGGCTTAATCACGACCTTCCGGTCATCAGTCTCACCCAAATCCGCGTCCGTCGGCAAGGCTGGCCACGCGCACCTCAATCAGCAATACTGCGTAGTTTCACCGCGCGTGTGGACTTTTGCTCACGTTCGTCACGTCACGCACGGCGAAACTTGAACGTTTACGAATGCTGCCCGAGGTATGAAGCTTGCGCTCACAGTAAACGCAGACGTGTCGAGGAGGTGCAATCATGAAAGTGCTTATCGCTTACGACGGTTCGAAGTGCGCTGATGCAGCGCTCGATGATCTAACTCACGCGGGATTGCCGCCGGCAGGCGAAGCGCTGGTGATGAGCGTCGCCGAGGTGTGGCTGCCACCTCCGCCGCCTTCTTCGTATGAAATTGTCGAGATGGCTGCGACGGCGAAAGGTCCGTTGGCGCTCGAACGCAAGTACATGTCGGGGTCGAAGGTCGTTAAGGATGCTGCGCTGTTGGCCGAGGAAGCCGCCGAGCAATTCCAGGCCAATTTTCCAAATTGGAAAGTGAAGCATGAATCAATTTGGGGTTCGCCGAATTGGGAACTGTTCGCGAAGGCCGAAGGTTGGAAAGCGGATCTCATCGTCGTTGGTTCGCATGGACGCAGTGCGATTGGTCGCTGGTTCCTCGGCAGCATTTCACAATGGCTCTTGAACGAAGCGCGTTGTTCGGTGCGTGTCGCGCGCGGGAAACTTGATGAACCTGATTTCCCGGTGCGTTTGATTGTTGGTCTCGATGGATCAAAGAACGCTGAAGCTGCTTTGCATGAAGTTGCGGCGCGGAATTGGCCAGACAAGAGCGAGGTTCGTGTCGTCATTGTCGATCAGCCGCTGGAACCCACAGTCGTCGGCGAACTCATTCCGGTCGTTCGCCGTTCAGTCAAAGAGAGCAACGAAGAGGAGAACATTCACTCGCGTCGATTAGCCGAAGCGGCAGCGGAGTCTCTGCGCGCGAAAGGCCTGCGGGCCGAAGCCGTCGTCGTGGAAGGCGATCCGAAACAAGTGCTGGTGAAGATGGCGGAAGACTGGCGCGCCGACTGCATCTTTCTCGGAGCGACAGGCATTACCAACCGCGTCGAGAAATTCTTGCTGGGCAGCGTGGCCGGCGCTGTGGCCGCACGCGCGCATTGCTCAGTCGAGATCGTGCGCCAGCGGAAAGGCAGACGAACTAATGTCAACGGACATAACTGAACCCTCGGTCGAGCGAGTTGCAGACCTGGTCAACTATCAGCGCGGCGCCGTTGTTAGTCGCGAGGTGCTGCGCAATAAGACCGGCACGATCACTATCTTTGCATTCGATGAAGGTCAGGGTCTGAGCGAACATACCGCACCGTTCGATGCCGTGGTGAGCGTCGTCGCAGGCGAAATGGAAATCATGATCGCCGGCGCACCTTTCCGGGTGAAGGATGGCGAGCTGCTGATTATGCCCGCGAACAAGCCGCACGCGCTGAAAGCGATCGCTAAGTCAAAAATGCTGCTGATCATGATCAGAAGTTGAAGGCCCCCTCGTTGGACAAGAAAACTAAAGGCAACGCTGTCCCGTGATGCTTCCTCGCGGATTTCTCCCTCGACATCGCGGAAGCTTCGCATCAATATATCGACGCGATGAACCTTCAGTCAGTCAAATCACCCTTATCCTTCATTGAACACTTACTTGATCCTGATGCCGCCGCGATATTGAGAGACTACGAATCGTCATGGCGGACTGAAGGCATGTCGATCAGCGAAGCAGTCGATCGCGCCGGCACGCCGCATCTGCGCATGTTCGATCAAATCGGCGAACGCGTTGATGAGATTTTGTTTCCGCCCGACTACTGGAAGATGCTGCGGAAGGGCTACGAAACTGGCGCACTCTGGCGAGCGTTCGAAGGTAACTCGCTCAAGATGCATTACCTGATCGATTACGTGACTTGTTTCTTCGACGCGGGTTTGGCGTGCCCTTACATCGTTTCATTATCAACGACCGTGCCCTTGATGAAATATGGGTCGGCAGATTTGCGAGACAAGTTTCTTCCGCACCTGCTCCGTCGTGATGGTAGCAATTTGCAAGGCGCAACCTGGATGACGGAAGTGAAAGGTGGCTCGGATCTCGGCGCTAATGTCGAAACAGTTGCGCGGCATGTTGACGGCGAGCGGTGGCTGCTCAACGGCGAGAAATATTTCGCGAGCAACGTGGGCGCGGAACTGGCAATTGTCGCTGCTCGTCCCGAAGGCGCGCCGCAGACTCCGCAAGGCCTCGCGCTTTTTCTTGTGCCGCGAAGGGGCGAAGATGGACACCTTAACTATTTCATCCGCCGCCTCAAGCCGAAGATCGGCACGCGATCGGTTCCGACCGGTGAGGTCGAACTGCGCGACAGCGAGGCTTATCTGCTCGGCAAAACCGAATGGGGAATCTATTTGATTCTCGAGTCGCTCAACCTTTCGCGGGTCGGGAACATCGTCGGCAGTGTGGCCTTGGCCCAGCGCGCTCTCGCCGACGCACTCACCTTCGCTGAACAACGAGTCGCCTTTGGCAAGCCAATCGTCGAGCATCCGCTGATGCGCCGGCAATTCGATGAACGCCTGACGCTATTGCGCGAGGCGCGCGCGTTGATGTGGGAAGCGATTCAACTACTGGATGAGGTGTGGCAAGAATGTCCTCGCGATCTATCGGATCCAAAATCTGGATATTCTGATCGTTATCACCTGTTTCGCCTGGTCACGCACTTGGCGAAGTACTGGACAGCGGAACTGGCCGTTCAGTTTGCGAAGTGGAACATGGAAATTCACGGTGGCATGGGAGTTCTCAGCGAGTACGCTGCGGAACGGTGGCTGCGCGAAGCGATGATCCTGCCGATCTGGGAGGGGACGCCGCATCGCCAGATGCTCGACGGGTTAGAGGTGATGGAGCGCAAGCGCGCGCATGAGATGCTGTTCGAACATCTCGCGCCTCATGCCTCGCCTGATGATGTTGAATTGATGAATTCCCGAATCAGTGAGCATTTAAGTTTGTCCACCGAAGAAAAGGAAGCTGCAATCGAACCACTGTTTCGCGATCTCGCCCTGTTCACCGGACGGGCGTTAGCTGCTAAGGACGATTTCTAAGCGACGGAAGTCGGAAAGGTTGGCGGCGCGGCTTTAATAGATCCGCACGGACGCCAAATCAAAGTCTAAAAAATCGAACGGGCTGAGAATTGATGTCGCTGTGCAGACAATTAATGAGGTTTAGGAGTTGGTGGAGCAGAGGGGGATCGAACCCCTGACCTCCGCATTGCGAATGGCTAAAAAGCGATTTTCATGGACCACTCTTTCGGCTTTGAAAATCGCCACCTTTGGCCAAAAACCTTAACAAGAACGCAGCCGCGAACAAGAAATCGACTACTAAGAATTACGACCTCAAAAGACCAATTTTGATAAATTTTGGCAACGTATTGGCAACGTGAAAATTTATGTAGAACCAAAACAAATCGGGCGCTACGCCGTGGGTTGCGGAGCGCCCGTCAGGAAAGGGAGGTCTTGAGTATTCAATGAGCGTAAACTCCCCATGAATTTGACCAGCCTCCATCTGTGGTGTGCGCCCAAACGTAATACTGACCACGGCCTCCGAACTTGATCTTCGTCCCCAATTGATTGTAGGTGCGAGTGAAGATTTGTGTCGGCGGATAGATGTACCCCAAGCCCCCATTTGGGAACTGCACGGCCACATAATCAGTGTAAGCCAGAGCGGTTCGAGAGAAGTAGATGGTCTGATCATAAGCGCTGGCATATATGTAACTTGGTGATTGCGCAGTAATCTTTGGCGCAACACCATAGACATTAATTGTCAGCGAGTTTGTGGCACCATTTTCAGTCGGGACACTAGTCACCCAACTACCATCAGCCTTTTGATACGCCACAAAGAAGCCATAGCTTCCACTTCGATCGAGAAACCTGGTCGCCGAATATGAGTAAACCTGACCAGGTGCAAGAGTGAGGTTCTTGATAACTGAAAAATCGGGGCAGCCGCCTGAACAGCTCTGATCATTGTTCAGTCGGCCTCCGATTAATAGTTGAGCGAACGTTATAGACGCTGTCCCTCGGTTCGCTATGCCGAAGTAGCCGTTAGGTGTTTGACCTACATAATACGGGCTGCTGCTTGAGAGTCGGAGGGACGAACTGACAACCGGTCGGGCTTGTCCTGACTCGCATACGTTGTTGTATTTGTAGAACGTATAGCCAGAGAAACGGGACCAACCATTGTAGAGGTAGACTGTCCTATCGTAATTATTATAGGTGGTAGCCTCGAGCGTATTCACACCGTTGGAAGCCAAGCTCTCAAACATTACGACATGTTGAACGACGCTGTCATGTCTAAGCATGATGTCGCCCTTTTGGAGCTGCGACACGCTGCCAATTGATGTGGAAATTCCGGGCAAGGTTGCAGTCGAGTATTTGGAAGACGTGCCCCAATTGCGACTAACAAATCCCGAGCAGTCGACACCCTTAGAGCAACTCTCCACGGCGTTCGTATCAATGTCCCCCGCTTGGTAGCCGGACGACATGTAGGAGTTAAAATCGGAAACAGTGTCCCATCCACCCCAATCGTACGGAACTGCGCTATACCAGCCGGCGATTGTTCCGAGGTAGTGCGGCTTGCCACGTCCCGCACACGTCCCACTGAGGTTTCCACTCGACAAATATGTCTGGTTGTTAATGTAGGACCAGGCGGTATTGACCATATCGTCCCGCGTTCGGCAGGTTGCTGTAAGCGCTAAGCCCGAAGCCGAATTGCTCGACCGACTCATGAGCAGATCCGATTTCCCAGCAGTCACTTCTCGATCGTTCGAAGCGGGTAGTATTGGGGCCAGAGCCGATTGAAATTGAAGGCGGATTACGTCTGCACGGTCGCTACGTGTAACCAGTGCGTACACGATTCCATCAGGCGCAACGGCCACTCCATTTCTGACATATGTGTAACGTTCCGCTACCGGTACTCGGGCGGAGCCAAGTAGCTTTCCGGTTGAGCTGTAGTGTCGAACCGTCTGATCCACGTAAAGCGTCCCAGTGTCGGAAATCTCCTCAATCAGTACAAAAAAGTCTCCAGATGCGCCAGTACCGATGACGGTCAAAGCGCCGAGAATGTTTTTCGCCTGTACTGTTATTTGAGTCTTCCCTTTTACTATGACCCCCGTGGTCAGATCAGAAGATCGACTTTCCAAGTCAGGTGCTTCAGTCGAATAACGCTCGCCCAGGAGAGCTTTACCCTTTTCACCGTTGCCGGAAAGATCTGCAACGGAGGAACCCCCGTGCATTTCAGCAACCACTTCGCCTTGATCATTGATTGCGAGGCCACTGAGTCCTTGGTGACGGATTTCGTATGGTAGTTGAATCCTCTCCTGAATAGAGCCATCATTCCCCAGGCGGTAAACCGACGGCTCAACTCCCGCCTCGTCAAGAGCGACGATACCGGCGGGGCTTTCGATTGCATCCGTGATTGCGCCCGCACTGCCAACAACAACGCTGTCGGTTTGAGCACCTTGAGAATTGTATCGCAGGACTTTGTTAGTGACTGTATCGGTAATAAGAAACGTACCATCGGGTGCGATTCGCAGACTTGCCGGTCCCCAAGTTTCAGACTCTACGTCCTTGGGAGTTTCATAATTGACACCGCCGCTCCCGAGCGGGATCGTGAAGAACACGCTGTAGTCGGATTTGTTGGGCTGTCTTGTCCCGAGGTCTCGCTGTTGAGCTGGATCAAGAATCGTGTCTATCGGCCGCGGTGAATCCAGGTCAATGATTTTGGAAGGACGTTGAGCGCTGACTTGGCTGAGTACAATTGTGCTTGTCAGAAGTAGGCTGACTACGTACTTAGCAAGTCTCATGAATCTCAAGAAATGAAAAGATCGGCGAGTCCGAACGGTGGTGTTTTGCCGGTGCTGCGCAGATCGGCAAGAGCTTGATTTCGTGCTGTAATAGGCATCCTCAGTCATGATGAAAACTCCTTTGGTTGGGACACCACCTGCGGAAAGCTGGAGCGTTGGCTAGTCCTTGACTAGGTGCCGTAAAGATGTTTCCCTCTGATAAACGGCTGTTGGGTTCCGCAAGTGGCGTTAGGTAATTCAATACGGCCTAGTGCGCTAACACATGGTCGTGAGTCCGAACGCTCTTTATCCAACAGCCGTTTTTCATCCTTCAAATCTCGAAAGCGAAAAATGTTTCTCACTCCCGAGATCGCGAATTTTACGCTTGATTGCCAGCTTGTCAAGAAATTAAAAATAGCGCGAGTTGTCATTGACAAGTCAACTCTCTTAGCTGTAAACTCTCGACCTATGAATTCAGACTTTGAGACTGCCTTTCCCGAAATCTTCAGAAGGTATCGGGAGTCTGTCGGCTTAACACGGAGCGGTCTTGCAGCCGTACTCGGCCTCGATAGCAGTTACATTCATCGGCTGGAGAAGGGAAACCGGCGCCCAAGTCGCCGGACAATCATTGCCATGGCCGAGGCTTTGAGACTTCCTGAGGAGATCCTTAACCGTTGGTTAATCGCGGCAGGGCATGGTCCGATTCTGTTTGCCAACCGCGACGATGTCACGCCGGTCGTTCATTCCGGCAGGTCACGCAGGCAAGAGGTCACAAGCAATTCGTCGAGGGCAAACGCCGCACGGGGAACAAGCTTGGAGACCTTAGGACTTGATCATTCAACGCTAAATCGATTAGTTAACGCGATTGGACTAGCACCGGCTGCTGAACGAAACAATCTTTCCTCTTTCCTGTACAAGACCGTGCGTCTCGTTACAGAGAGACTCGAGAACCCAATTCGCACCGCTGTGATTCCGGCAGCCGGAGGTTCCCATCGGCTAGTCGCTAATCACGTAATGCAGCGCTTGCTTATTAAGGCGATCGGCGAGGCAGCAGAATGTGGAATTCACCAAGTGATTCTCGTCCTGGCCCCGGAGATGGAGGAGCTATTTTACTTGCCTCTAAAAGAGTCGTTCGGCGTAGTAGGCGCTTCCATGGTTGACTTGAAGTGCTCCATACAACGGCAGCCAACCGGTCTCGGTGACGCTATCTTGCGCGCCGAAGATTCGATCGGTAATCAACCGTTCGCTGTGCTTTTGCCAGACGACGTTCTCAATACGCGAGCAGGTCGGAACGCAAACGTTTCAGAGCTTAGATTAATGATGGATGCGCTCGTTAAGATGCCCGCCTCCCATATCGTGGCGGTAACGGAGGTGTCAAAACGTAAGATGCCGAACTATGGAATTGCGGAGATCGGTGCAGGATCTCCACTCAACAATACGTTACCGATTATTCGATTAATCGAAAAACCCAATCCGAGTCATTCCATTCTCAGTTCTTCAAAAGCCCTTAGTGTAGTGGGTAGATATCTTTTGTCGCCGAGTATCTTTCCTGCGCTTCGCGAACTCTCGAAAAGAAAACATGAACCACTGGAATTGACTGCCGCACTGGAGCGCGTTCGCGCGAAGGGAGATCAAATTCGCGCCTTTCCGTTGCGAAGTATAAGGCAGGATTTTGGAGAGGTCCTTGAACAGACCAACGATCTAATGGAAGTCAATTCAGCTTCGTTGTGACCGCGAAATCCCTGAGGTAGACCCTTGCGCTGTGGTGAAAGCGATCAGCGACACGAAAAGAATTGAAAGAGAATATATGAGAATCAAGCTTGGTATCCCTTGGTTTCTGAGCGCCATCTTTCTTATCTGGGCATCGGTCTCGACAATGATGCTTCTGCATAATCCCCTTCCTTTTCCCGATCGGGGTCATCGTACTTTCGGCGTGCAAGACGATCGAGCAAGGCAAGTAGTTGTAGATATCATTGCTGAGGTCGGGGGAATCAAGCCGCGTTTTACGTTCGACTCAGGAGTCACTCACCAAACGCTCCTTTGGGATGGGTTTACTACGATTAACTACCTCGACCCCCCGATTAACAAAACTAAAGGGATTCCGGTTAATGGACTCTCGTTACCCGTAGATGATCCTTTAACATCCGCAAAACGCACCGTGGACCTCTTACAACAGCACAGCTATAAATCGAACATCGTTGAAGATATTGACGTGGGACTTCCTCCTAACCACCTTGTCCTAGTTCAATCCGACGCATTTGCAGGGTGGGTAATGGTCTTCAGACGCCCGACTATTTCGATGCCTTACCCCAAGACTAGGCAATGAAGTCCATTAGATACCAAGTTTAATTGAGGCTTTTGCTGAACGTGATAAGAAGGCATCCGACACAATACTTAACTTTGCTAGTTCCCATCTTGGGAACTGTGTTTGCGGTAACGAATTGCTGGCTGACGGTTCGTTGGCTTGGCCAATCGAGCGATCCAGAATGGACGACCATTAATCGAGAAAATGTGGTCATAATTGTTCGTGCAAGAAGTGTGACGACTGCATCACTACTACACTCGGGAGACCAATTAGTTAGCGTTAACGATGAAACAATAACTCATAACTTTTCCGTCTTCCGAAACTTCGAGAATACGCGCCCCGGCACTCACTATAAAGTCGGAATTCTTCGAGATGGAAGGCCTTATGATTTAGAACTTGTGACCCAACGATTTTCGCCTATGTTTTGGGCAGGTGCCATTATCGCCACTTCGATAGTACCGCTTGAATATCTTGTTTGCAGTTTTCTGCTCGTTTTGTTCAGTGACAACAACAGGCGCGCGTTGCTTCTCGCCGCGGCGCTGGCCCTTACAATCCCCGAGGTTCCCCTATTTTCGCTGAACCAAGCGCCGACCTGGGCGCAGTTAATCATGATTGTAGGTCGGCCGCTTTCGTACCTTTCGTTTCCATTTTATCTCCATTTTTCAACGATCTTTCCTGATCCATCACCTATTCTTAAGCGACTATCTTCCCTAGCGAGA
>JAJPKD010000304.1 GCA_021323895.1 Acidobacteriota bacterium
CAATTTCGTAGCCTATGGCGCTCATGCCATTGATGATCGCCAGACTGGTTCCCGACAACATGAAGAACAGTGCGAGTCTCCCGAACCACCAGTAAAGGTTTGGACCTTCGCCGTTATCTTCGCGCATCACGCGCAGCATGGCGAAACCTGCCAGACAGTTCCCAAAGACCCAAGCCAGCAGTTCGAACCACCCAAGCAGCTTTGAGACGATTTCGTTGTCAATGTAAGGCAGCAACGAACCTGCGCGTTGCGAGAGCGCGGCGATGTTGTCTGACAGAGACCTGACGGGCGACGAGGTAGGTGTCGGGCTTGGCGATTGAGCTTGAGCCACTATGGGGAGCAGCAAGAGTGCAATCAGAATCGATAATGAGATGACTCGTGTAATTTTCATAACAGCCTCAACTTCGTTGGGAATCTGTTTTCTCTACCGAGCAGCTAGTCGGTGCTCTAAGGCGTCGGTGATGGTCGAGGGACGCCGCCTTGTTCAATCGCGGCAAAGATGTCGTCTTTGACAATCTTCAGGTTGTCCCAGGCCTCGTCGGTAGCCTTGACTCGATTCGCTATCCGCACCCGCTCTTCCATGGTCAGGTTGTAGAGCTTCACGCGGTCTTCGATCTGCGTTGAGAGATTTGTGATCTGCGTGTCCAGATCAGCAATCATCTTCTCGCACGAGGCGATTTCGAGTTTCAGATCAGAGATGCAGTGAGCGCACTGCTCCGTTTGCGGCTTCGCGAGTTCCTCATCCAACTTGTCCTTAGCCTGTTTCATTTGCGCCGCTGCGCCTGCTTGCCTCGCTTGCGCTGTCTGCAAATCGTGATAGAGACGGGCGAGCGTCGCATCGAACATAGCGATACGATTCATGGTGGCGATCTTGTCCTCCTCCTGACGACCGATTGAGTTACGCAGGTAATCCTCGAAATCGCGGAGGTCAGCATCGGGATCGAAGATGCCGCTCATGAGGCGGGTCTTCATCGATTTGATCATGTTCAGGCGCGAAATAACCATCGTTTCAATCGCTCGCTTAAGCTGAAACACGTCACGAACGGTCTGACCGATTTGGGCCATGGCGCGCGTCAGATTGTCGTTGTGCAGTACCAGCTTCTCAGCCTGGCCAAGCACACCTTTCATTGTGCTGAGTTGTTCGGCGAGTTTGTTGATTTCGTCCGAGTAATGCTTAACGCGTTCCAGCCAGCGATTGGCCTCCTCGATCTGCCGTTCGATCTGAAGTGAGTATTGTGCTGGATCAAAGACCGTCCATTGTGCCTGCGCAGTCGACGGCGACAGAATAGTCCCGATCAAAATTCCCAACAGCAGATGCTTGATAATTTGCTTCAAAGACATTCTCCTTTCTCTTTGGTTGGAATGATTCAGGCCGCAGCTTCCAACAGTGTTTCATCAATCTCCTTGAGTCCGATGGCGGTCAGTCCGCGCGGGTAGTGCTCTGCCAGCCAGGCGTGAACTTCCATGTCCGACCAGTCTGGATGGTAAGCAAGGACTCGACGGCGGGCATTTCGTTCATCCGCATTGGTCGTTAGCGTCCAAAGCATCAAAGGACTCAATTCGTGCTGGACGACTTCAACGATCTGGTCGGGACCGGTGCCAATCACCATTACAAATTGAGAGAAACGTCCCGGCGCAGTCTTGATATGGCTGATGGCTTCGGCGCCGTTTGGTGACAGCTTCGCGTGAGCGACGACCTTCGAAAAATCGCCAAGCTGTTTGCCAATGAAGAGGACATTGCCCGTCTTCGAAAGTGAGGCCACGTCTTCAATGTCTTCGAAGGCGTGGGTGGCCAGAATAGTAATCGAATTCTCTTTTGGTCCTTTGCGACCGGCGTGCTGCAGCACTTTGAAGATGAACGGGTATTCTTCTTTGATTTCCCACATTTCATCAAACAAGTTTGCGGTGGGAGCGCGAGTGCCGTCTGCGCGTTTTCGACCGATTGAACGTGCCACATGCGCGGCGATGCGATAGGCCAAAGACATCTTGACGTCTCGCGGAAAGTCTTTGAGAGAACCCAACTCGAACACGTCGAATGCGGATCTGTTTTCGTAATCCGGATGAGTCGGGGCATCCAGCCAGGGATGACCGACGTAATTGCTCAAGGCGAGCACTAATGTTTCGCGACGCTCCCGGACTGTTGGCGCATCGAAGGGGTAGGTCTTGAGCTGGGCGATGAAGTGCGAAAGTATTGGCTCAAACAGTGGACGGCCGGGACCATTCTGCGACACGATGTTCTCGTAAACCTGAGAGACTACGGCGCTGACAATGTCTTCAGCCGTCTTATCATCATCGCCGACGCGGGCCAGCATCTTCAGGTCACCGACGACCAGAGCTTTTTGAATATCATCGGGCGGCTCTCCCTCTTTCAAATCTGGATATGACCAGATGTTGATGGCCCGCACTTCATCGGGTTGCGGTCGGATGTAACGACCGCCGAGGACAGTAACTAGCGGCAATAGCGTCTCGCCGATGTCGATGGCGTTTACGCTTGCATGTTTCAAACTTGCGAGAATGTCACAAGCAAACTGCGCCATGAGGATCGACTTGCCCCCACGCGGCGCGGCGATGATCTGAATCAGCGGCGAAGGAATCTGGTTGCGGTCGAAGAGATCGATTCCGATCAGGCGACCAGTAACAGTTAACAGAAGAGTGTGCGGCCTTGCAGCTCCCAGCCAGGAGTCTTCGGTTGGCGTCAGCGCAACCACAGAATTAGAGACTTCAGTCAACTCTCGCCCGGTCAGCTTAGGACTCAGTTCGCCAGCAATTGCAGACGGATACAGAGCCCGCAACGCTTCCGGCTCTTCGCGATCCGCGTTGGCTCCAGGTATCTGCCGAATCGCGGCCACGACCTTCTCGCATTGCTCGTCGAGCGCATCGACAGACTTTTTCAATTCAGCCAAGTTGCGCGCGCGTTCGCCATAAAGAATCACGCAGAATCGTGTCGGCAAGAGCGATTCGCGAGCGCCGGCAACTTCGTCACGCACGGCGCGCAAGCTTCTCAACGCTGCCGCGCCTTCGGGATTGTCTCGCTTGGTGAAAGTTCGTTTGACTTGCTTGATGCGGCGGTCCAGTCGTCTTGTCTCTTTGCGCTGCTCAGGAAATAGGTATTCCGTAACAATCGTGTGTCGAGTGTTGAAGTCTCTCCGACCGATTAGAGTTCTTAACGCGTCGGCCGTAACGAATTCATTTGGCGGCGTGAACATGGAAACTATGGCCACAGGGTGTTGGCCGTGCATTAAATAATTCAGCTCGCCCTCGATGGTTTCGCCGCATAGGTAATCGCGCAGATCCTGACCCTCTGTTGCGGGCAAGCTCGGAATCGAATCGGCATTCTGGCAATGGCCCATGAAGACGGCCTCCCAAAGTTCTTGTCGCGTGAAGCGTCGCAGCACGAGCGGCGATGAATTCTCAATCTGACGCCAGACGCGGTTGGCGTAGTTGTAGTTCACCTTTTCGTCTTCTAGCGTTCGCCTGATGACCGAGTCATCGGCAGTGCGGCGATAGATGGCCGGAAGTTCCCGCAGGGCTGGGGAGAGACCCCGATTGCGGATTTCGTCAATGACATCTGACTTGAATTCTGCGAGTGCGCTGAACGTCGTGTTGCCACGCTTCTTCGGCGGCACTCTCACCCAAATCGTTAGCACGCTGCGACGATAGGGCAGACTCTTAGCAGAGGTTTCCAAGTAACTCAGGTTCGACGCTTGGAGCAGCGATGCCGGCAAGTGCGTTCCTTCGTCGGCGCGCGCCGTTATTACATTGATGATTGAGTACCCAGGATCGGGAAGGGTTGAGTATCTGAACTGGACAACGGTGCCGGCGGGCTTATCAAAGGCCAGCATCCGCGCCAGATCGTCATATCGAATATCCACCAGCGCGTCATCGGCGAACATGGTAGCTGGTGTCTCGACATGATAGGCGAGGGTCAGCGCGCCATCCGTATGACGAAGCGCGTCGTGGTACAAACCAACGATCGACGCGTTCCGCTGGCGGCCCTCCGGTCGTCGCAGCCGCGCTATTTCCCGCTCCATCTCTTTCTCCGCAGCTAATTCGTCGAAACCAACTCGTTGCATCTCGGTTCGCATCCTTCCTGAATTTGAGTGTTGTGAGCGAGCAGTGCCGCCGTTCGCCATCTTGATCGAAACTGCTCGCCGTTCGATTGATTGGCACTGACTTGGTTTGAATCAATCAACCAGGCTCGACTAAATGACTGCTTCTTTCCGTTTGGAATTGAGCGGTATTGCCGATGATGAAATAAAATGGTCCTCAGTTTGTGCTGGAGCCAGTGAGGCCGCTTTCCGATCCGGATGTAGTTGAAGAAAGCAATACTTCCCGCAGTGGCAATCAGCCATGTCCACATCTGCAAGGGAACGTAGAGAACCGTAATCCCGAATGGCACCGGCAAGAGGTATCCGGCGAAGGAAATCAACAGCACCGAGAACCAATCGCTGTCGGCCACGCCGAAACGAACCACGGGCAAGTAGATGTTTGGTCTAACCGGACGTGCTCTCACTTTGAAGTCTCCTAATAGTCAATAAACTCGTGCTTGCCGATCAGAATTGGTTATCCAACGGCACCGTATCGCCCTGGCTGAATGCGTATATCGCCGCGCACACTCCACCAAACGCAAAGCAAGCAGCACCGGTGATGAACTTCCAGGTCGAAAGTGATTCGCGCAAGCCTGACGTGACGATCCCGTAGGCAATGAAAATGATACCCGCGATAATCATCGCCGCTGCGAGAAAGAACGTTACCGAACGCAGACTGTTACCGAGTTGCGAGCTATTCCCGTTGAAGAACGACCCTGATGGCGTTTGCGCCGTAGCCGATACAACTCCAAGCAGGAGCAGCAACGCAGCAGCAACCGGAGCACTCAGAGCTTTCATTCCAAACGCGAGCGCTAAGAGCTTGCGTCCGATTAACGCGGCCCGTGAGTTTTCCAACCCCGGAACATTTGGTATCTCAATAAACGACATCTTTTCCTTCCTCCATCACTCCTTCATAAATTTTCGCTCGCGTGTCTGAGCATTTTCAGATTTGCGATCCCGTTAACGCTCGCGCCGCACTTCAATTGCCGTGCCAGTAAGTTGGCCCAGCAGTTGCTCGCTCCACTCCCCTATGTATTCGAGACTGATCCAATCAACTTCAATACTGCTTGTATTGACCGCTACGACAATGGCCCAGGTTCGCGGACAACCTGGGCCATCCCTCCAACAGAGACAACAGCAATTGGAGCCGTTCATCTCAGCGTCTGCGAGAAGCTACGGAATCGATCCGCGGATTCTGCGAGCCGTGTGCTTCATTGAATCGCGATTTCGCAACGATGCAGTCAGTCCTAAAGGAGCCGGTGGGCCAATGCAATTCATGCCGGCGACGGCGCGGAGATATGGCCTGCAAAATCCTCACGATCCAAAAGCCGCAATTGACGCCGCAGCCCATTATTTAAGGGATTTATTGACGAAATTCGGTGGGCGACTCGATCTCGCGCTGGCTGCCTATAACGCCGGCGAAGGGACAGTCGAATCATTCCAAATAGGCAAGCCACTTGTTCTCGCGACCGGACAAATCATTAATCCTCACGGCGTGATAACCGGCGGTGTTCCTCCCTATCGGGAGACCGAGACGTATGTGAGATCTGCAATCAGACTATTGATCGCTGACACCTACAGCACAGTACCGCGCCTCACTTCTTCGCGGCCAAGAAATGGTCCAACGATGCGTGACGATCGCGATCAAAACAAACGATCAAGATCGGCTGCGACTTCATCAACGCGTTCATCCTTCATCGAGGTCCAATGATCGAAAGTGTGGTGATGATCACCACAAATGGGGTGTGTAGTTTTACACACAGGGTCGACTCGGTGAAGGCGGGAAATGGTAGGACGAGTGACGCGGTATGAAACTTGTAGCAGCGGCGCGGTCGAAAGGAAGTCGTTAATTCTGAACCTAATGATTCGAGGAGAAGCTTAATGAGCGCAAGCACAGTGGATTTGGAATTGCCGGTTATTGCAAATGAGACCGAAGGATTCGATCGCATCGAGGATCGATCCGGCGAAGGCCAGGCGACGCCAGTAATTTGTTATCGAGATCCAGCCGACGTGCGCACGATCCGTCAGCAATCACGGCTCATCATTCTTTCGCTGGCGATCGTGGCCGTCGCGGTCGTTGGCATTGTTTACAAGACGATTCAAAAGCCGGATCGGATCGTCGTCGATATGTCATCTGGCCGCACGGTCATGATTAACGATCGTGAACTAGGCGCGACCGAAGCCGTCAAACTGGAGAAAGACAAACTCCAGCTTGCCGATATGGATTATGTCGTCAAAGCCTTCGTCGAATATTTGTATCGAGTCGATCAGCGCTCACGTTCCAAGGATATCGAAGCCGCGCTCCGGTTGATGGTGCCCGGTCAGGCAAAGAAGTTCGCGCAATATTTGACGGAACAGAAGATTCTGCAAACCCAGCGCGAACAACAGTGGGATGCGACCTGGAAAGTTGAATACCTCGAACATGCTCCGGGCAAGCCCTTAACCGTCAAAGTCTATGGCACTCAAGAGATTGACATGGTGGTCAAGAATGAGAGTAAGCACGCCACCAAGCACGTCCTGCTCACGGTTGAGTTGCTGCCGGACGCGCCGGAGAACGGAACCTTTCGCCTCGATCGCAATCTGCGATCTGGTTTTCGCATAAATTCAATCGACTACAAGGAACTCAGCTCCAGTGAAGCTGAAACTCCGGTAGTCGCTCAAACTCACGGATAAGAAAGGAAACAGGAGATGAAGATTTTTCTCTGCATCTTAGGGAGCCTCTGCGCTTCTATCGCTTCGGCGCAACAGCCGACGCCCTCGCCAACCAAGCCGGTCACACAACACCCATGTTGTAACCATCGCTTAGTGAAGCGGCAAGCGCGAGCGACGATCACAATCACTTCCTCACCCGCAACACCGCCTGCGCCCGATTTCTTCATTGGTGAAGCAAAGGTTGACGTAACCAAGGATGAAACTGTCGTCAGGCTGGCGATGGCCCAGCACGGGAGCGTGTTGATTGAGTTACCAGCTAACGATGGACCGCGCTACATCATTCCGGGCGATCCGGAAATGGCTACCGTCGATGAGAGAGCGCTGGAGAAGAATAAGCGCGCGATTGTGGTTAGGCCTGGCGCATTATTCGTGGCGCCGCCGCTCAATCGCAGAGCCCATTCTCCTGCGGCAACCGTGACCGTACAGATGCGGAGCGGATTGGTTGTCACTTTCCTGTTCTATCCAGTTGAAGACCTCGCGCAGAACGTTCATCGCTGTGTTTTGATTTACAACCGCGATGAAGTTGTGGCGCGACGGCGCGCGGCAGGGCTGCCAGTTAACCTCGACATAAGTAACAACTCGCCAGAAAGGAGGGATGAGACTGGGCAGTCCGCCGCGCCGATTTCTATCTCAGTTGAAGATGGTGATGGCAAGCCAGCCGCCAAAGAAACGTCAGAGAAGTCATCTTCGACTTCGGCTCAATCTGAAAGGGACCTCACGCCCAAAGCTGAAGCGACTGAAAAGGCA
>JAJPKD010000009.1 GCA_021323895.1 Acidobacteriota bacterium
CACCCATTCCAGCGTCGTGGCCTCCCAGGGATTCTCAGAGGCTCGTTTTCCTTTGAATATGCTCCAGAAGAAATTGAAGTAGAACAACACCTGTGCCACCACGGTAACAATCGCCGCGACCGTCACAAACGAGACCAGACCCTTTGAATTCTTCAGAAACTCATATTCGGTGAATTGCGCGTAGCGACGCGGCATGCCGAGTAAGCCCATTGCGTGGAACGGAACAAAGATCGCATACACGCCGAGGAAGGTAATCCAAAAGTGGACCTTCCCAATGCCCTCGCTCATGAATCGGCCAAACATCTTTGGGAACCAAAAATATGTTGCCGCAAACATGCCGAAGATTGACGCGACGCCCATCACCAGGTGGAAGTGCGCCGTCACGAAATACGTATCGTGGAAGAAAAAGTCGAGTGATGACTGACCCAGCACCAGACCTGTGATGCCGCCGGCAACGAAAAGTGAGACAAAGCCAATCGCGAACAGCATCGCCGTGGTAAAGCGAATCTTCGCGCCCCACAAAGTGCCCAGCAAATTGAACGTCTTAATCGCAGAAGGCACGCCGATCGAAAGCGTTAGGATTGAAAACGCAACGGCCGAGTACGGGCTCATGCCGCTCATGAACATGTGATGGCCCCAGACGAAGAAGCCCAGCATGCCGATCGCAAAGATCGCAAAGACCATCGCGCGATAGCCGAACACTGGCTTACGCGCAAACGTCGAGAGGATGTGCGAAGTTGCGCCCATGCCGGGCAGGATCGCAATGTAAACTTCCGGGTGACCGAAGAACAAGAAGAGGTGTTGCCAAAGCAGCGGCGATCCGCCGTTATGTAGAGGCACCGTGTTGCCGCTGACGTACAGACCTCCGGGAATGAAAAAGCTCGTGCCGGCCATGCGATCGAGCAGCAGCAGAATGCCGCCACCCAACAAAACCGGAAACGATAGCAGCGCGAGAATGGCCGTCGTAAACCACGCCCAGCAAGTAAGTGGCATGCGCATCAGCGACATTCCGCGCGTGCGCATGTTCAGCAGCGTCGTAATAAAGTTCAGCGCGCCCAGCAACGAACCGACGCAGAAGATCGCTATGCTAATGATCCAAAGATTGACGCCCGCTCCCTGCCCTGGCCCGGCGATCTTTCCCAGCGCACTCAAAGGTGGATAACCAGTCCAGCCGCCAATTGGCCCGACGGTGCCGCTGCCGCCCGCCCACGACTCACCCAGTTTCGTAAACCAGCCGCCCACAGTCGCGTTTCCTTCCGCGAAGATGGCGAGCAGAATCACGATGAACCCGACGAACGTCACCCAGAAGGACATCATGTTCAGCACCGGAAACGCCATGTCTTCCGCGCCGATTTGAATCGGCAGAAAGTAGTTGCCGAATCCGCCCTGCGGCGCCGTCGTTAACACGAAGAACACCATGATGGTTCCGTGCATCGTCACCAGGCTGAGATAAAACTCCGGCGTCATCACACCGCCCGGCGCGCCCTGTGGAAACAGCGTTTCCATGATCTTGATGTGGGTCCCGGGCCAACTCAGGTTCACGCGCATCAACACTGACATGATCATCCCGACCATGACAGCCGCCAGCGCCAGCATGATGTACTGGATGCCGATGACCTTGTGGTCGAGACTGAAAATGTATTTGCGGATGAAACCAGTCGGCGCCGGGTGCCGATGCACTTCTGCATGAGCTGCTTCTGCCATCGTAGAATCTCCTCTAAACGAAGGGGCAAAAATTCTCTAACTCAATAATTCGGAAGCTGGTATTTATTGAATAGCTCTTCTTTCTTGGTTTGGAACTTGTCTTGTGGCAGCGCCACCAATTCGTCGAATTCGTTCTGCGGCAACACCAGCATGTAAGACTTCATTTTGTAGTGATTCATGCCGCAGAGTTCCGCGCAGGCAAGTTCGTACTTGCCGACTTTGGTTGCGGTGAAGTGAACGTGAATGGCCATCCCTGGGACGAGGTCCTGCTTAAAGCGAAGTTGCGGCACAAAGAAGCTGTGCGTAACGTCTTTCGATCGGAGGATCAATTCCACCGGGCGGTTGACCGGAATTGCCAGCGTGGAGACGACCGCGTCGTCTTTCGCATTCGGGTCCGTGTCGTCGAGTCCGACGTAATTCAGGGCTGAGTCGTCGATGAGGTTCGGATCGGTCTTGCCGAACACGTTGTCCTTGCCGGGATAGTGAAAATTCCAACTGAACTGTTGCGCGACCACTTCAATCGTGTAAGCGCCGGGCGGGATCTTAGTCAGTTGCAGCGAAGCCCAAACTCTCTGGCCCATGACGGCGAGGCTGATGAAGATGATCGCAGTCACCACCGTCCAGACAACCTCCAGCCGATTGTTCCCGTGCGAGTAAGTTGCCCGTTGCTTGTCGGCGTTGTCGCGAAACTTGAACACCACCCAGCCCAGCCCGATTTGCGCCGCAGCGAACGAGATGCCGACGACGATAATCGTGATCAGAAACTGTCTGTCGTAGCTCGGGCCGTGTTCCGAAATTGATGCGGGGAACCACCACTTTCCGCTGACGAACATCCAGACTGACAGAATTGTGATCAGCCAGATTGCTATTCCCAGAAGGCGTCCCATCAGTTGTCTCCTTCGTGCGAGCTAAGGGCAAAGCGCAAAGCGAATCTGTTCTGCTCTTTAGCGCTTTGCCCTTCGCGCTTAGCGATTTAGAACCATCACACCGAACAACAATGGCAAGTAGAGCACTGAAGCCAGCAGCAATTGGCGCGCGTGCTGGTTCGATTTCGAAAGCGCCGCGCGGATGCTGCTCGCGAGAAAGAGCAGGCCTAGAATTAGCGCGGCGACGAGATAAATTTTTCCGGACACCCCCAGAACTGTCGGCAGCAAACTCACGGGCACGAGCATCACCGCGTACGCGAGGATTTGCTGGCCCGTGACGCGGCCGTCCGGCTCGACCACGGGCAACATGCGAATGCCGGCACGACCGTAGTCTTCACGATACATCCACGCGATGGCGAGGAAATGCGGAAACTGCCAAAGAAAGAGAATTGCAAACAGCACCCAGGCGGCAATATCGATTCGCCCGCGCGCCGCGGTCCATCCCATCAGCGGCGGCATCGCGCCGGGAAAAGCACCGAGCGCCGTCGACAGGGACGTGCGCGTCTTCAGCGGCGTGTAAACAAACAAGTAACCGGCGATGACTGTGAGACCGAGCAATGCCGTCAAGACATTCACGAACAGCGCCAGATAGACTTCGGCGAGTGCCGTCACCGCCACGCCAAACCAAAGCGCTTCAAATGGAAACAACCGACCCGACGGCAGCGGCCGATCCGCAGTGCGGCGCATCAAGCCATCAAGGTCGCGCTCGATGAATTGATTGAGCGTCCCGATTCCTGACGACAAGAGTCCGATGCCAATCATCGCGTGTACAAACGCGAAGTAATCGATCGGCCCACGCGACGCGAGCACAAAACCCGCGGCCGAGGTCAACATGATGAGGCTGGTGATGCGTGGCTTGGTTAGTTCGATGTAGGCTCCGGCGCGAGTTTTCACGCTGGCCTGATTGCCCGTGGAATTTAGTTCTAATGCAGCAGTCTTCATGCGAAAAGATGATTACGAAAACGATTACGAAATTTTTTGGGAGACAGCCGTTCGATCAAGCCGCCGCCAGGACGTATTCGCCCTGCTCGGCATCCACGACCCGAAAAGCACGCAGCGTCAAAACAATCGTGCTGGCGAAGACCAAAGCCCCACACGCGACGTGGGCGACAGTGATGGCGACCATCGGCGTCAGCGGCTGCGGGTCGTACGGCGACCGGCTGCGAGTGACGTATGCAGCCAACCCTAGGCCTAACTGCACAAACAAAACAGCGGCGGCGAATACAGCCGGGCGCGTCAGATATTTGTCGCCGCGATATCTCAGCAGTGTGGTTACGATCGTCGCCCCGAGAATCAAGGTCACGCAAATGGCGCCGCCCACGTGCGCCAGCAACAGGCTCGTCGGCAGTTCCTGATCCCAGGTGGCCGAGTGCCGCAGCGTTGCGCCCAGGACCAACTGCGCGAGAATCGAAACCAACGCGACCACGGTGAGCGACCGAATCGAAAAGCCCGCGCGATTATCGGCGATGCTCGTGGGTGGCATCACCCAACTTCGCGAGGTGAACACCGCGATGCTCACCGTTGTGAGAAAGAACAACTGCGCCAGCGTCGCGTGGGCTGCGGAAACCCAGAGCGGCAAAAGCAACTTCACCGTCAGCCCACCGAGCAAACCCTGGGCGATGACTCCCGCGAGCGCGATCCAACCAAGGCGCTTCATCCAACGGCGCGAGTCCCGGAGCTGAAGATAGACCGCCAGCACGATCGTCAGCATGCCGACTGCCGTTGCGATCATGCGATGGCCGTGCTCCCAGAAAACATTGCCAACCATCTGCGGAAAAACTTTTCCGAACGACAGCGGCCAATCGGGCACGGCCAAACCGGCGTCATGACTGGTTACATTCGCGCCGGCGATGATGAGAAAGAACGTTGCGCACGCCACCAGCAGCGCAAAGCGATGTAAACCTTTGGACATTCTCGACGCTAATTCCAACTGCCGATTTCCGCGCGCCAGGGTAAATCGGCAATCGGAAATCGCAAATCGGCAATCGTTAATGTTTGCCCAGCATTGGAAACTCGAGCGCGGGCAAGACCTGCAACGAAGATGGCTGGCCCATTGCCGTTGCGCCGAATGAAAAGTCCGCTTTCGCGGCGCCGCTCGCGGCCACCGTTACTTGCATGGTCTTCTCGGTTCCGTTCGCGCCGCCTTCATGCCAGGCGACCACGTTGTACTTGCCCGGTGGTACGCCTTTGATCGTGAAGCTTCCGTCTTCAGCCGACACGGCAAAGAACGGATGCTTGAGCACGCCCACGTAAGACTTCATCCAGGGATGCTGATTGCACTTCACTTGAACGAGCGAAGGCGAAACCTCAGGCGCATTCAGCGTGTGGGTTAGCGCCGCCGCCCCGTTCGGCTGTGACTGGTTCCAGTCAGGATTTTTCTTTGGCGTGAAGTGAATGTTGTGCGTCGTCGGGTCGCTATTTGTGATGTTGATTGGCTGCTTGGCCATCACGCCGAGGACGTGTGGTTTGTAGTGGCAGCCATTTTGATCGAGCGTGGCCGGACTTGTCGGAACCGGAAATGTAAAGCCTTCGATCTTCGATCCATCGGCCAGCGTTCCGTCTTTGATATAGACGAACGTATTGGCCAGCTTGCCGTCTTTCACGACCCAGTCTTCCGTCTTCAGATCGGGAGACTTCGACGTGCACGCCGCATCCGCCGACGTGTCGATCTTCTTTAGCTCTGGCGCTGCGCCGGTGTAGGAAATAACGCCTGAGATGGTGCCCTCATTTCCCTTCGCCGTGTAAGGTTTGCCGCCGGTTTCGCCGGTGCTCTCTTCTTCACCACCGCCTTTGCTGCACGACGAGGCGAGCGACAACAGGCTGATTAAGGCAATGAGCCCCAGCCATAGTCTTGTATTCTTACTCAACATGAATTTGAGTCCTCCAAAAATCTAAGATAACCGCTTGAATTGAAAAGTAAGCATACGCCAGCGGCCTTCAGAGTACCAACTTTAGTCTCGCTCTTAAGCCTGACCATGAGCGCTGCGGCGAACGTTGAGCGTTAGCTCTCCTTGACGCGTGATGCTCTGCCCGCCGGTTACGATCTTCCTTTGAACGATAGCTGTTCCGCCCCGTCTTTTGAGTTGCGGGCGGTTGCTGTGCTGCCGGAGCCGCCGCGGGCGCGGGCGTTGCTGACAAGAGACGGCGTTGCTCATCCGGCGTCATCAGGAACATGTAACGAACCAACAGTCGCGCATGGTCGTCGTGATAGTTCGCGACATCCGTAGGCGGATTCGGCAGGTTCACCACCCAATGACCCTGATCCTGCTTGAACAATCCGGTCGGCATGGCTGTGCCCGGCGCGATCTGCGCAGGATCAAGCAGCCAACGGAAAACCCAATCCGGCTTCAAGCGCTCGTTCGCCAGGAGGAAGTTGGGCGCGATCGCCCTCGCGTCATGCGCCGGCTCGCCCGTGATGTGACACTTCAAACAGGGCGTGCCCGAAACGAAGATGTTGCGCGCGATCGATTTCTCAGCATCCGTCATCGGCTTCAAAGGCTCTTTGATGTACGGATCGTTTTGCGATGAAACGGCCATAAAGAACCGCACCAGCGTGCGCAATTCATTCGGCGAAAAATTGAATGTCGGCATGTGCACCTGGATGTACGGCCTCACGCCATTGCGATTCAATCCCCACTGCGGCAACAAACGCCCGCCGCGCTGATCGTTCGTGTTCGCCGTGCTAGCCGCAGCCGGCGAGGCCGAGGCCGCAGGTGATGGCACCATGGGCTTCTCGCCCGCCTGCATCATCGAAGGATCTTTCAGGAACTTCATCAGCCAATCCGGATCCACGCGCGCGCCTTCACTAGTCAGCATCGGCGGCAGCAGCTCTTTCGTGCTCGCATAAAACGGCAGCGAACTCAGCACTGTTCCACCAATTACCATCCCAGGCTCAGCCGAATTGTTGTAGGCGCTGATCTGCTGACCAGGCTGCAGCACGTGACAGCCCATGCAGTTGTATTTCTTGATCACCCACCAGCCATTTTGAATGTCCTGTCGGCGCGAGTCCTGCGGATTGTAGAAAAGCGACGCCGGCACATTCGCGCCTTCCGGGCCAAGGCTGCCCAGCAAAAGCGTCGTCAAGCCCGTGCGCCACTCCGGAGTCAGATAAGGCTTCGGCATGCGCAGACGATCTTTCGACTCGAGGTACTCAGACTTGCCGCGATCATAAATCGAAGGATCAGAGAGCTTGTGCTCGAAGAAGCCGCGGTGGTTGTACCACTCCTTCTCTTTCTCTTTTTCATGGACTACCAGCGGCTGGCCTTCAGCATTCTTTGGCTCACGCCCGTACTCTGCGTCCTGCGTGAGCAACGCGAAGTCGAGACGCTCGAGCGGCGTTGCGCCTTCCGTCGTCAATTCCTTGCCGATACGCTGCTCTTCTTCGAAACCTTTGATTTCATGACAGCCCGCGCAACCGTATTGCTTAATCTCAGCCTTTCCATCCTCGGCCATCTTCGGATCGTCCATGAACGAAACGTCTTCTGAAGTCTGCGGCTGCGACAGCGAGAATAAGTACGTCGCGATGTCGCGCGCGTCCTGCTCAGACAGGCGCAGGTTCGGCATGACGGTCATGTTCTGCACCTGCAACTCTGCGCCATCGTTCGGACAAGTCGAATGCAGTTCAGTATCGAAGAGATACGGCTGGTTGTGTTTGGCGTAATCGTCGGGCGTCAGATCTCGGTGTTCTTTCGGACAGTAAGGCGACCAGCGTTCGCGTGGGTTGTAAATCCAGCGGACGATGTAATCGTAATTCGCCTTCTCGCCCACGCGCTGAAGATCGGCCGCAAACGTGCCGCCCAAGCGAGTATCACCTTCGCCAATTGAATGGCATGCGAGACAGCCGCGCGATTCAAATAACTCTTTGCCGTGCGTCTTGTCTCCCTGCGACTGCGCAGGCACCTTGCCATCGAGACTGTTCTGCCAGAGATACGCCGCGACGCCTTTAAGATCTTTCTCGCCCTCTTCGCCATCAACGTGGAAGCGCCAGAACGTCGGCATCTTTGTGCCGGGGCGAAAAGCCTGGGGGTCTCGCAACCAAACCGGAATCCATTCCTTGCGCAACTTCAAACGAACGTCTTTGAGATTCGGTCCGACCTTCTTTTGATCCTGCTGCAAATAACGCGTCTGCAGATTCAGTTCATCGATGCGCGCCGCCAGCTGGCTGTTTTGCACGCGCAACGAATCCGCGTGGGCCAGCAGTCGCTGCGTCTCAGCATCGTCGCTCGCGTTCGCGCTGTTGTCGGTATCCAGCTTGGCCTGGCGCTCGTTCGCGGCAATCTGATCCTGCAACTGTGAAATCTGCTGGCGCGCGTTGGTGAGCGCATCGGCTTCGCGATCGAAAGCTTCCATGCGATGACAGCCCACGCAGCCGCGCTGATAGAAAAGATCCTTGCCGAGGTTCAGGGTATCAGCGCCTTGCGTCACGCGATCGTTCGCATGGCACATTTGGCAACCGGCTTCAGTGTTTTCTTTATGGAAAAGCGGATGGAGCCAGAATGGATTCAGGCCGTGCGCCTTCTCCGCACTAGTGGTGGCGCGGCCGTTTCCGCCATGGCAAGCCGAGCAACCAAATTTGTCCGGATTATGAATCTGCAGTAATTCCTTGCGCGGATGGCTGACAAACGCTGCAGCCAACTCGTCAGGTTTCTTGCCCGGGCCATTCGGCGCCATGTCCGTCGCTTTAATAGGCAGCGGCTCTCGCGTGCCCAGGTGACAGACTTCGCATCGGTCAACTATGCCGAATTCGTTGACGTTGATTTGATGGCCGAGGATCGTGTAGTCGAACGCTTCGTCGTTCTTCTTGATCAAATCGTCGATATTCTTTTTCGGCAGGATGCTGACGTGGTTCTTCAGATATTCGTCGCGCTTTTTGGCCAGTTCGGTCGGCTCTTTCAGCAACTCGGCTTTTTCCCCGAGCACCTTCGCCTTCTCTTCGCGAAGGTCATTGAACATGGCTTCAAGCTGATCGTATTTCAGCTTCTGTCGCTGGGGCTTGCCGTCGTCGCCGGGAATATCGACGGTAACCAGCTCGTTTTTCTTCGACTTGATTTCGTTATCGAAATATTTCTTCCAAAAGCTTCCCGGACGCGAAGTCTCGGCCTTGAACGTGATGACCACAAGACGTCCACGCTGGTTCTGAAAAGGATCGGTGACCGCGTCAAGCTTCGCTTGAATGTTGGCGACTTTCTTGTCGATCTCTGCGACGTCGCCCTTAACTTTATCGATCGAAGCGGTCGCTTCGTCATTAAGCTGCTGATATTCGGGCGTGGCTTTTATTTCTTCTTCGGACTGCCCGGCGTTCTTGCGAATGCTGCGCAGGTAAGCGGTGTACCGCCTCACGAATTCGCGCTGAATCGGTTTCCACGGCCGCTGACCAAAGCCCTCGTCATAAAGCGCCCAGCCGGTGCACAGCATCAACAGCACCGTGCAGATCAGAATGATCGCGCTGGTGGATCGGCTGACGATCGGATCGCGCTGCCGCTCCGCGTCTTGCTTTACCAGGGATTCGATCGGTTCAGGAGAATCGGCCACAGTTTATGATTCCTCGGAAGATCAGATATTGAACCAGGGAGTCACCCACACGTACTTAATCGTAAATACGAGCCGCAGGAACAGCTTCACCGGCATGGCCAGCAGAACGCTAATCGCAAAAAACTGAAACGTAGCGTATTGAAGCATGCTGGTGTTCGCCAGCAACTTCTCTTCAAAAGGATCAGGCTCGCGCGCCCACGCGATGAGCTCCTTGGGCTTATAGAGATAGCGCAGCCGGAACTTCCCTCGCCTCATCAGCCAATGAAAGAACAGAGCGCCGATGATGTAGAATCCGCCGACCACAATGGCGCCAAAGATCATCTTGGCGATCCAGTTTGTTTGCAGAAAGCCAAGCCCGGGAATGCCGGCAACGATTTCATGCAGATCTCGATTGCGATCGAAGACGACGGTGTTGTGGTCCCATGTCTCACCCGGCCAGAACCAAATCCAACCCGGTCCGCGAATGAACGTGCCGATAAAAATCAGGAGGATCCACATCAGGAATCCCCAATTGAACATATTCAGCGCAAACCGTCTCTGTCTGACCGTGTAGTAACCATTGCCCAGCGGATTTGAATCGACGTACGGAAACACCATCAATCCAATCATGATGATTGAAGGCATGACTACGCCGGCAATCCACGGATCGAAATAGACTAGCATCTCCTGCAATCCCAGGAAATACCACGGTGCTTTCGACGGATTCATCGTTAGGTTCGGATTCGCGGGTTCTTCGAGCGGCGCATTCAGCGCGATCGACCACACGTACAAAACAACCGTGACGATCACTGCCGCAAGAAATTCAATGCGCACGAGGTACGGCCAGACGTGCAGCTCTTTGGCCCAACCTGGCCGCCACGGTTCGACTTTTCGATGATGAGTTTTGGCGAGACTCTTATCGTCCTCGAGGTTCGCAATCAGCCGATCGTTCGCGTGGGCTTGCTTGATCCCCAGCCAGGTAAAGAACGGCACCAGGAACAGCATCGCGACGATCGGGACGTTGTCCGCCGCGGAGACGATCTTCCAAATCTGGTGCCAATCCTGAACTGAGTAAGCAAACAGACCGAGCAACACCACCACTACCGCCAAACCTATCCAGCGGTTACGGCGTGAACTTGCTCGCGGTGGTTGTTCGACGATTGCGCTCATTTCTTCTTCAGCACCTTCATCTCTGATTCCAGCATGACCGGCGCCGGGCCTGAGATGCCTCCATCTTTTCTGATGCGCCAGAAATGCACTGCCATGAATATTGACGCGACGAGCGGAATGCCGATGCAGTGCCAGATGTACGCGCGCAGCAGCGCATTCGCATCGACGATCGAGCCGCCGAGCAACCCGAATCGCACGTCGTTGTACGGAGTCAGCCCAAGCTGTGCCCCGAACGGCCCTTCGTTACCGAGCATCGGCGTCGCGCGCGCCATGTTGGTTCCCACAGTCACCGCCCAGAACCCCAGTTGATCGTCCGGCAGCAGATATCCGGTGAATGAAAGCAAGAGCGTGAGCACCAGCAGCACGACGCCCACGCACCAGTTGAATTCACGAGGCCGTTTATACGAGCCCGTCAGCACGACGCGGAACATGTGCAACCACGTCGTAATCACCATTAGGTGCGCGGCCCATCGATGCATGTTGCGCAAGAGCTTTCCGAATGGCACATCATGCTCAAGGTAGAGGATGTCGCGAAACGCAACGATCTTCGACGGGTGGTAGTAGAACATCAGCAGAACGCCGGTGAACGTCAGCACGATGAACAGGTAGAACGTAATCCCGCCCATCCCCCACGTGTACTGATAGCGCACCGCATCGCGATTGGTCTTGGCCGGATGCAGATGGAGAAAGACATTCGAGAGAATTGCGAGCGAACGATTGCGGGGATCGGATCGTTCATGAGAAACGCGGAAGATCGACTTCCAAAGCTGAGTTTGCTGCGGGTCTTTGTACTCCTTGGCTTCTTCCAGAGCACGATCCTTTAAAGACACCGCTGTGTCTTTGGCGCGCTCAACCAAACCGACGCTCGTCTTCTCGCCGGTTAGTTGTTTGGTTTCTTTTGGATCGTTCGAATCAGCCATTTTTCAGAAGCGCGTCGGACGCGCGCGTACCCAGGCCTACAGCGGAATGTAAGCTCCTGGATCGTTGAATTCGTTACGTTCGCCCTTCGGCCATTTGTAGAGCTTGCTGACATCAACGACGATTTGCCCTTCAGCGTCTAACTCGACGTGCGCGCGATCCATGGGCCGCGGCGCGGGTCCCTCGAAGTTGATAGCCTCGCTGTCGTAACCACTGCCATGACAAGGACACTTGAATTTGTTTTCGCTCGGCTTCCAATCGGGCGTGCATCCCAAGTGGGTGCAGCGCGCATAAACAACGAACAAACGATCCGAAGTCTTATCGACCCAGATGCGATAGGCCTGCTGATACTTGGTATCAACGCCGAGGGCGTAATCCCCCGGGAATCCAATCTTGAAAGTGCTTGATGGTTCGAAGATCGCGCGCGGCAGAAAGAAGCGCACGAACATTAGGAAGCAAGTTGTCAGAAAACCGGTAACGGCAAGCCAGACGATTTGGCGGCGTTTCTTGTTGACAGGCGGATCAGGTCGAGACTCAACGACGACAGCGCCCTTCGCCGGCTTGGCAGGAACTTTCGGCGCCGGCGGCGTCGCAGCATTTGCCGGTGGTGCGGCTACCGCTGAACTCTGTTGGTTCTCGCTGCTGTCCACTCTGAGGAACCTCCGAAAATGTGATCGCGATCACATGACTAATCGCTCACACTTCAACGCCGCGAGTTTGCAACGACTATACAATTACCCGCGACACAGGGATTGATGTCTCTGTGAAAACCGAATCGCCTTGTTCACTAGAAGTGCGGTTGCAACTAAAGAATAATAAAGTGTCCCGACAGAAGCGCTTTTATACATCTTTCGCGGCTGGGTTGGCAAGAGAATAGTTGAAGGAATTTCTCAGCCCGCGCCCGGCAATCGATGAAGGGAATCAAAATGCAAATTCGTGTTGTCTTGTACACCAAGCCCGGCTGTCATCTCTGTGAAGTGATGAAGGAGCAGATGCGCGCCGCGCACTGCGACAATCTTTACGCGCTGGAGGAACGGAACATAGAGGAAGATCCAGAGCTGTTTGCGCGTTATCGATACGAAATTCCGGTGCTCTTTATTAATGGCGTGGAAGCATTTCGACACCGGTTGAGCCCAGAAGAATTCGGGGCCCACATCACTTCCCTCGCCCAATCGAATCAGTGAATGGCAAGGTTAAGTTCTTTGCGCGCTTCCTCGATAGAGGCGTAGAGCTGCGCGCGTTCAGCTGCGTCATGAGCCACACGATAGCTCCCGATTAGGTCCTTTAGGCTTGCGAGTCCTCGGTAAAGGCCGGCATTTTCAATCGGCGGCGTCAGATAAGAAATGAGTCCCGCATAGGAGCGGCGTTTGGCGATCGTGCCTTCTGAAGGATTGTTGACGCTGTAAACATATATATTTGGCAATTCGCCAATCAGACGATCCGGCCAGCATTCGCCCGACATGCCAACTTGCTTGCCTGGCATGAACTCCATCGCGCCGTGCGTGCCGACATGAACCACAGCGTCGGCCTGAAAGACTTTTTCCAGATAGGTGTAGAACGCAGCGAACCCATGATGCGGCGTTCCGCCTTTCGCCATCAGCAGACGCATTGGATCATCTTCATATCCAAAAGTCGGCTGCACGCCGATGAAGATGTTGCCAAGCGCGATTCCCTGAATCAGCAACTCACCGTCTTTCGCATTGATCGCGCCGGGCGCTGCGCCCCACTCGTGTTCGATGTCGGAGACGAAAGGATTCAGGATCCGGTATTCATCCACCGGCATTCGGTAAGCGACGTTGGCGTTGGTCTCAAATTCGGCAGAGTTTCCGTTAAGCAGCAAATCGCGAAGCGCTTCACAACTTGCTGGCGGATCGACGTCGTATCCTTGACCTTTCAGTTCCTTCAGTACATCAAGCAGGCTGGCGAACACATCGAGGTCCGCGGCCGTTCCGATGTTTCCTTTGTTCGGCGGGAAACAGTAAATAACCAGCGCAATCTTAAGTTCACTTCGCCCAGCTTCTTGCAATCGATTCCATCGGTTGATTCGTTTGGCGATGCGCACGCAACGATCCTCCAAAGGCGCGGGCTCAACGCCGCGCGCGGGAATGCCGCCAAAGACGAACGGCTCAGTGGCTCCGTCTATTTCGGGAATTGCGACCTGCATGCCAGTCTGCACGGGATTCAGGCCAGTGAATGACTCGCGCCATGATTCGATCGTCTGCGCATCAAGACTGACCAGCGAGCGATACGGCACATTCAGTTCCTTCAAGTAATCTGCTGCAGCCACACTGTCATTCATCGCCGGCCCACCCACGAAGCTGAAGCCAGTGAGCGAAACGATTTGACTGACTCTGGCTTTTCGTTTGTCCGTTGTCCGTTGTCCGTGGTCAGTTGCTTTTCCTCTTCGGACTCGTGACTCCCGACTCCCGACTCCCGACCCCTGCTTTACAAAGAACTTCTCGCACGCTTCGCGATTGTCCATCAAGGTCGAGATCGCCGGGATCACGCTCAACCCCTCCGCTTCAATCGCGCGGATTAACGCGTCGTAATGCTTGCGCGAGTGGCTGACGATTTGCGGACGCATCAAGAGCAAACCAATCGTCGCGGTCGGGTCCAGCGAGTCTGTTTTGTGATTTGTGCTTGGTTCTTTGTTCTTAGATCGGTCGCGAAAATACCAGTGTTCGTAATCGCTGAACGATTCAAACAGCGACGGCGCGTCAGGATGATAGATCGCGACTGATGCGACGGCTTCGGGTTGCGGTATTTCGATCGATTTCAATCGCTCATCATCAACATAGCTCTTCAGCGCGAGCAGAATCATCGATTGAATGTTCTGCGGTGTCGGCTGAAGAAAGTAACTCATCAACATCAGATAGTTCTTCGCATCTCGTAGCGGACCGGCATTCGGAAGATAGCGCATGAGCCTCGGCAGACGATCAGCCCATTTCAAGTAATCGGCTCGACCATGTCCGTTCGACTTTCCACTCCTGGACTGCCGGCTAACCCATGAAGCAATCGACTTCAGTAGGCTTTCTGGATCACCATCGACTGATTCTGACTTTTTGCTCTTTGCGCTTTGCCCCTGGCTTTTGGCCCTCTGCCCTTCGCTCTTCGCGCTCGCCCCCGGCAGCTTCGCGAAATCCAACTTGCCCATGCGCGTGCGCCTCATCAGCGCCGGCATGCAGTTGGTGACGACGATTGTCCGTTGTCTTCTAAGTTGATCGAGCAGAGGGATAAGGCGCGTCGCGTTCTCGCCATCCATAACGTGGATGACGAAGATCACTTCGCTTTCATTCAGCTCACCTTCGATCTTCAACCATTCGTCGTCGGTGAAGATTGAACCAAAGTTATGCGTGGCGATCTGCACGTCAAGCGCATAGCGCTGGTTGATCTGCGCTTCGGCATTGCGCAGAGGCGCTAGCAAACTTGAACCGACGTAGAGGACTGTGACTTTCATTATCGTTCTTGCGCAGGTGATTTAGGAGCTGGCTACCGCCCTCTCTGTCGGGGAGTGTTCCGCCGCCAAACGAATTTGATCGATGATTTCGCGCAGCCTCTCCAACACTTCTTCGTTTGGATTCCAATACCCGCGCTCATGCGCTTCCAACAAACGCTTCGCCAACGATTGGACTGAATATTGATTCAACTCAAGCAATCGTTGGAACATTTGTTCGTCGAGCAGGAACGTTTTGGTTATCTCGGTGTAAATCCATGGATCGACGGCATCAGCAGTTGCGCTCCAGCCAAAAGTATTCGTCACGTGATTCTCGATCTCGGCGCCGCCGCGGAAGCCATGCTTCAGCATTCCCTCGTACCATTTTGGATTGAGTGTCTTCGTGCGAGACTCCAGCCGCACGGTTTCTTCCAGGGAGCGGATCTTCGTTTGCGGCGAAAGCGAATCCGAGAGATAGATCGACGGCTTTGCCTGAGCGCGCGTCTCGACCGCCTTCGAAATTCCACCCAGGTATTCGAAGTAGTGATCGACGTCTGTGATTCCTACCTCGAACGAATCGATGTTCTGGTAAGTCGCCTCGACTCGTGACAAAGCAGCGTCCATGAGTTGCGGAGCTTCGCGGCCTTCGACGGTTCCCCCTTGCGAATCCCGTATGTAAGCAAAGCACTTTCGCGTCACAAACAGATCGCCCAGCGATGCTTCGTTCTCCCAAGCCGACTGCATCACCATGAAATTCACGTTCGCGCCATAGTTGCCCGGCGCGTTTGAAAAGACGCGCGTTACCGCGTCATCAAAATCGCCGGTGGCGTTCTCGGTCGAATTTGAAATATTAGCGCGAAGGTAATTCATCTCGGGCGGCTCATCCAATTGCGCGACTCTTCTCACCGCTTTATCGAGCAGCGCCATCGTGGGCGTAAACAAGTCGCGAAAGATTCCCGACACGGTCATCACCACATCGATACGTGGCCGTTTCAGTTCATCGAGCGGAATGACTTCAACTTCAGTCGCGCGATTCAACGTATCGCGGACGGGACGAACGCCGAGCAGCCAAAGCGCCTGCGCGACGCCTTCGCCCTGAGTCTTGATGTTGTCCAAGCCCCAGAGTACGAGGGCGAGCGCGCGCGGGTAGCGACCGTGTTCATCGAGATAACGACGCAGCAGTGCGTCAGCGGTGTGCTTGGCACGGTCAAAGGCTGCGCGAGATGGAACTGAATAAGGATTGACGGCGTGAGTGTTCCGACCGGTCGGCAGCACGAAAGGATTCTGCACGATGTCAGCGCCCGGACCCGGTTCGATGTACTCGCCGCGAAGCGAGCGCATCAGCGAGTCGATTTCACGATTTGAATCAAGTTGCTGGGAAACCTTTTCGAGTAAGGCGAACGTCGGCGCCGATTCGTCATTCATGACGTTGGCATTCTTATTCAGGAAAGCTGCCGCCTCGTCACTTCCCTTTTCACAAAATAGCTTGATCGATTCCGCTACAATTCCATCAATCAGCTCTCTGGTTTCATTCGCCGGCGATTCATTCACCGCTTCAGTGTCGAATCCAAGTCCCTCGGCTACCAACTTCGGTAGAGCCCGCGCCCCCTGCTCCGGCCGATCGAACGAAGCCACCATCCGCAACAGATCTGCTTTCTCTTTTAGTTCCGCCGCGCGCCCGAATACATGCAACCCAGTGGGGATTAGCCGCTGCTCAATTTCGATGAGTTGTTCGTGAAGTTGAGTGACGCGCGCGTCGCGTTCTTTTACATCGATCCGCGATTTCATCAGTACGGTCTCAGTCATGATAAGATGCCCATGATATGTCACAATCCATCGAAGAACTAAGAGCGGAATTATCAAAGCTCCCGAGGCAAGAGAAGGCGGAACTTGCCACCTTCTTGATCTCATCGCTCGAAGCAGAATGGGATGCCGAGACTGAGGCGGCTTGGGACATCGAGCTTGCCCGAAGATCGGAAGAGATTGCTACTGGCCGCGCCGCCGGCGAGTCTTCTCAGGCAGTCCTAACCAAGTTGCGCGAAAAGTATTCGTGAAGCCAAGCATATTTCATGACGACGCGCAGGCTGAATTTGACGCCGCCATTGGTTATTACGAGGAAAGAGAGATCGGGCTTGGATTGAGATTTCACGCGGCGATTGAGCGTGCCATTCAAAGTATTGAGCGCCACCCTCGAATCGGTTCACCATACAAGACAACGCAACTGCGACGTTATGTCGTCGCTAAGTTTCCTTACCTAATTTTCTATCTGGAATTGGGAGATGTCGTTTGGATTGTAGCCATCGCGCACAGCAAGAGGAAACCCAATTATTGGAAGGAGCGCATTAAGTAATAGACGCACCACGCTACTAATGCTCGAAGCAATCAACCTATCTTGTGTCCGCGGCACGCGCCGTCTTTTCAAAGATCTTAACTTCACCGTCGAACGCGGCGAACTGATCGAACTGCGCGGACCGAACGGCAGCGGCAAGACAAGTCTGCTGCGGATTCTCTGTGGCCTCGCAACGCCTGCCGCCGGTGATGTGCTTTGGGATGGCGAGAACATTCGCTCGCTCGCCGAGAATTATTCCGCGGCCGTCGCGTATCTCGGACATCAGAACGCAGTAAAGGATGAACTGACCGCGATGGAGAATTTGAAAATCTCCAGTGGCGTGTCTGGGCATTCGCTTTCAACTGCTGAAGCGCAGGAGGTGCTCGCGAAGGTGGGGCTGACCCAACAGCAGAATTTGCCGGCCCGCGTGCTTTCAGCGGGTCAACGCAGACGTTTAGGAATGACGCGTCTGTTGAGATCGAATGCGACGTTGTGGATTCTCGATGAAGTGTTGACCTCGCTCGATAGCGCCGCGATGGACTTGTCGCGCGAGTTCATCACCGAACACATGAAGAACGGCGGCGCTGCCATCGTGGCAACGCATCAGGACTTGAACATAAACGCACCGAGCGTGAAAAGACTGCAACTCACCTAGTGGCAAAAGCTTCATTTCAATCGATGTTCGGCTGGCTCGTGTATCGCGATCTGATTCTCGCGTGGCGCCGGCGTGCGGACGTGCTGGCGACCGTTTTCTTTTTCATCATCGTGACGAGTTTGTTTCCACTCGGCATCGGCCCTGAGCGCGAATTGCTAAGAAGCATTGCGCCAGGTGTCGTTTGGGTCGCGGCTTTGCTGGCGTCGATGCTGTCGCTTGGGCGAATCTTCGGCAATGATTATCAGGACGGAACGCTGGAACAATTAGTGTTAACGCCGCAGCCGACTTATCTCGTTGTGCTCGCGAAAGTCCTAGCGCACTGGATCGTCTCTGAGATTCCGCTAGTGGTCATCGCTCCAGTGCTTGGACTTCAGTTCGGATTGTCGCAGAATACTCTGCTGACAGTGATGATCTCGCTCCTGCTCGGGACACCGGTCCTGAGCGTCATCGGATCGATTGGCGCGGCATTGACGTTGGGATTACGCGCCGCCAATGTACTCGTCGCGTTACTCGTCTTGCCTCTGTACATTCCGGTTTTGATCTTTGGCAGCGGCGCAGTTCAGGCCACAGTCACAGGGACAAGTCCGCAAGCGTGGCTATTATTATTGGCAGCGACTCTGATTGTTTCACTCGTTTTCGCGCCTTGGGCAACCAGCGCTGCTCTGAAGATATCTGTGGAATAAGTCGCCGACAGTTAATGAGGCAATCGAGCGTGGAATAGCATTTGTAACGGCGACGCATTCCGACGCGCAAATCGGCGACGGTGCGAAAAATTCATGAGTAACCGCAAAATCAATTGGTATAAATACGCAGCGCCTGCGAACTTTTACCCGCTCGCCGGCAAAATGATTCCTCTTTTCGCTGTCCCATCGGCTATTCTCTTCATTCTGGGAATGTATGTTGGGTTTTTTGTCGCACCCACTGATTTTCAGCAGGGCGAGTCTTACCGCATCCTCTTCATTCACGTCCCGGCGGCGTGGGTGGGGATGTTTCTGTACGTGATGATGGCGATTTACGCGGGAATCGGTTGGGCATTCAACGCGCGCCTCGCCTCGATGATGGCGCAAGCGATTTCCACCACCGGCGCGATCTTCACGTTCATTTCGCTAGTGACCGGTTCGCTCTGGGGCCGGCCAGCATGGGGCGTCTGGTGGGTTTGGGATGCGCGACTGACTTCGACATTGATTCTGATGTTTCTGTACATCGGATTCATCTCATTGCAATCGTCGATCGACGACGTACGCCGAGCCGATCGCGCGGGCGCAGTCTTAGCTTTGGTTGGCGTTATCAACGTTCCGATTATTTATTTCTCGGTGCAGTGGTGGAACAGCCTACACCAGGGCGCAACGATTTCGAAGAACAGCTTCAAGATGGCGCCGTCGATGGCAACTGCGATGTTTCTTCTGTTAGGCGCGTGCTGGCTCTATTCAATCGCAGTTGTTCTCGCCCGGGTGCGTTACATCATTCGCGAGCGTGAGCAGGAAGCACCTTGGATGGCGGAGGCGGTGGCATAAATTATGGACTGGGCAAAATTCTTCTCGATGGGCGGCTACGCTCTTTATGTTTGGGGATCTTATGGCATCACCTTCGTCCTGCTTGTGGGCGAGGTTGTGATGCTTCTCAAGCGGAAGCGGAATCTCGCGAAGCGTGAAGCTCCGCAACCGGTAAGCTCAGATTCGCGTCTTAATACGTCGCTTCAAGGAGTGCAATGAAGAGGCGTCATAAAAGGATCATCTTCATAGTTTGCTGTCTCGCGGCGCTGGGTCTAGCGACTTGGCTGGTGCTCGGAGCTTTCAAAAACAATCTAGTCTTCTTCTTCAGCCCGACGCAGGTCG
Source organism: Acidobacteriota bacterium (assembly GCA_021323895.1). Lineage (GTDB taxonomy): Bacteria > Acidobacteriota > Blastocatellia > Pyrinomonadales > Pyrinomonadaceae > UBA11740. Next base: position 19,481 of record JAJPKD010000009.1, read on the forward strand.
CGACGAAAGAAGCGCCGGTCAATCAAACGTTTCGTATCGGAGGCTTGGTAGAAGAAGGCAGTCTCAAAACTGAAAGCGATGGCCTGACGATCAAGTTCACGATTACCGATACGGCCAATCGCATTCCGATTGTCTATAAAGGAATCAAGCCCGACCTTTTCAAAGAAGGCCGCGGCTGCGTCGCGCAAGGCCGTGTGGGACAGGACGGAGTTTTCTACGCCGATCAGATCATGGCGAAACACGACGAAAACTACATGCCGCCGGAAGCCGCGAAGGCGCTCGAGCAAGGCAGAGACATAAATAAGATCAAGAACTCGGCGAACGAGGCGGCCAAGACCTTGTCGAAGTAGGCCGGCAAGATGCCGGCGTTCCGCACGCAAGGATGCGTGCGCTCCAAAAACACTCCAAGATGATTCCTGAAATCGGACAATTCGCACTAATCCTGGCACTAATGCTGGCGCTGACGCAGGCGACGCTGCCACTCATCGGCGCAGCCAAAGGCATTCCCCAACTGGTCGCGATGGCCAAGCCCACGGCGCAGGCGCAATTCATGTTTGTGCTCGTGGCGATCTCGTGTTTGGGCTATTCGTTCATCACGAATGATTTCTCGGTGCTGAATGTTGCGACGAATTAGAATTCGCAGCTACCGCTTCAATATCGGCTGGCGGCAACGTGGGGATCACATGAAGGATCCCTGCTGCTGTGGACGTTCTTCCTGACGCTCTGGATGGTTGCGGTCACACTGTTCAGTAATCACTTGCCCAGCGAAATGATCGCGCGCGTCTTGTCAGTCATGGCGATGATCAGCACGGGATTTCTGCTGTTCATGCTTCTGACTTCGAATCCGTTCGCGCGGCTCTTCCCGGTTCCGCCCGATGGTCGAGATTTGAATCCCCTGCTCCAGGACCCGGCGATGGTTGCGCATCCGCCAATGCTTTACATGGGTTACGTCGGATTCTGCGTCGCATTTGCCTTCGCGATCTCCGCTTTGATCGGCGGCAAGTTGGATGCGACCTGGGCGCGCTGGTCACGGCCGTGGACGACAGTGGCATGGATGTTTCTGACCTGCGGCATCGCGCTCGGAAGCTTCTGGGCGTACTACGAACTCGGCTGGGGGGGCTGGTGGTTTTGGTATCCCGTTGAAAATGCTTCGTTCATGCCGTGGCTGGTCGGAACGGCACTGATTCACTCGCTGGCAGTCACTGAGAAACGCGGCGGCTTCAAGAGCTGGACCGTACTGATGGCGATCGCTGCTTTCTCTCTCAGCTTGCTCGGCACATTCCTGGTTCGTTCCGGCGTGCTGACTTCAGTTCATGCTTTCGCGACCGATCCAAAACGCGGCATTTTCATCCTCGGATTTCTGACTGTAGTTATCGGCGGCTCACTGACGCTGTACGCCTGGCGCGCTAAGCAAGTCGGCCTCGGATCGAAATTCGAAGTTCTCTCGCGCGAGTCGCTACTGCTGACAAACAATGTTCTGCTGATTGTGGCGGCTGGTTCAGTTCTACTCGGAACGCTTTATCCGCTTTTCATGGACGCGCTGAACCTCGGCAAATTGTCCGTCGGGCCGCCATATTTTAACGCGGTGTTTGTGCCGCTAATGGCGCCCGCCGCCTTTCTGATCGGCGTCGGACCGATTGCGCGTTGGAAGCAAGCGAAAGTACCCGAGTTGGCAACTCGTCTGAAGTTGGCATTCGGCCTAGCGATCGTTAGCGCGATCATCCTGCCCTTCGTAATCGGTGGCTGGAAGTGGCGCGCGAGTCTTGGTCTCTTGCTCGCGGTCTGGATCGTAGCCACCTCGTTCCAAAACATCATCGGCAGAATCCGCACGCATTCCGGCGCGGCCAACATCTTTGCGCGCATCGCTGCTCCGTCGCGGGCCTTTTATGGAATGCACTTAGCGCACATCGGCGTCGCAGTCTTTATCGCCGGCGTTACCGTCGTGACGAGTTATCAAAGCGAACGCGACGTGAAGATGAATATCGGCGACACGGTTACTGTAGGCGGCTATGAATTTCAATTAAAAAATCTCGAGCAGGTCCAAGGCCCGAACTATCAAGCCATGCGCGCCGACGTCGAAGTGGCAAAGCAAGGTTCTGCGCCCTTCGCGGTAATGCATCCCGAGAAACGTGTGTTCACGGCCACTCAGCAACCTACGTCTGAGACGGCGATCGATCGAAGCATCTTCCGCGACCTTTACGTCTCGCTTGGCGATCAATTAGATGACGGCGGCTGGACGGTGCGCGTCTATCACAAGCCGCTGGTGAATTGGATTTGGGGCGGCGCGCTGCTGATGGCGATCGGCGGATTCTTCGCCATCACGGATCGGCGCTATGTACTCGCGAAGAGACAGGCGCAACAACCCGCCGCCAAACCGAAAGTTGTAAAGGTCGCAACTACTGCTGCCTCGACCGCTGCCGAATAACCAATGAACAAGTACTTGTTAATTCCATTGGCGCTATTCGCCGTGCTGGTCGGAGCCGTGTTCGTCGTCCTGATGCGCGGCCGCGATCCGCACGAGATTCCCTCACCACTCATCAACAAACCCGCGCCCGACTTTCAACTGCAACAACTGAAAGAGCCGGCGAAAACTTTTTCGTCGACAGAGATGCGCGGCAAGGTTTGGCTGGTTAATTTTTGGGGCTCTTGGTGCGTCGCTTGTCGCGAAGAGCATCCGGTGCTGATGAAGTACGGAAAGGGTGAAGTGCCGATCTACGGCGTGGACTACAAGTACGCGAACGACGCGACTGACGAACGCGCGGGTGCCATGCAGATGCTGGCCGAAGAAGGCAATCCATATACGCTGGTCGTTCACGATCCCGAAGGCCGCACGTCGATCGACTATGGCGTTTACGGCGCGCCCGAGAGTTTTTTGATCGATAAGGACGGTGTTATTCGTTTCAAGCAAATCGGCCCGATCACCGATGAAGTTTGGAACAAGAAGATTCTGCCGCTCGCGAGACAGTTGAACCAATGACGCACCCGAACAATCGCTTGTCTCTGTGGCTCGGTGGCATCTCTGTGCCTCTGTGGTGGAATCATTCTCAACTGCCCTCACCACAGAGACACAAAGATCCACAGAGGCACAGAACACCGCACTATTCAATGCAGTTTGTTCTTATTTTGGCACTGGCCGGAGTAGTTCTTTGTCTAGGCTCAACAGCGTCGTTCGCCAAAGAAGCGCAGCCCAACGAAGATCCGCAAATCGAAGCGCGGATGAAAAATCTGACCGAACAGTTGCGCTGTCTGGTTTGCCAGAATGAAACGCTCGCCGATTCGCGCGCCGATCTCGCAGAGGATTTGCGCAAACAAGTTCGCGAACAAATCAAAGCCGGCAAGACGGATAAAGAAATCATTGCGTACCTGACCCAACGTTACGGTGATTTTGTTCTGTATAATCCGCCGATAAAGGCGACGACTTATTTGCTCTGGTTTGGACCATTCGTCCTGCTGATTCTTGGAACGATTGTACTGTTTCGATTTTTGAAACATCGCCGCGAGATGATTCAAGAAGAACCATTAACCGCGGAAGAACGGAAGCGCGCGGAAGAGATCTTGAGAAGTGCGTAGACTCGGGTCGGTACCACCTGCGGTAGCGGGTGGGTTGTAACGTTGACAACATTTTTCGATCTACCCATCCGCTACCGCAGATGGTACTGACTCAATATCATGCTTACCTTTTGGATATTCGCAGCCTTAATGATTCTGCTGGCGCTCTGGTTTATTCTGCCGGCGCTTCTGCAAAAACCTAACGAAGCCGAAGAAGTTGAGCGACGCGAAGCTAACGTACTAGTGTACCGAGATCAGAATCGTGAACTGGAAGCCGATCTGAAGAACGGCTTAATTGGCGAAGAACAATATAAAGCGGAGAAAGCCGAACTCGAGCGCCGCTTGCTCGAAGACGTAGCCGCCACTGGCGAAGCATCAACCGCCGCTGCCAAGACCAGCAACAGCTTCGCCTACAGCGTCGCGCTATTCATCCCGGTCGGCGCAATCATTTTCTATTTGATCGTCGGCAATACTAAAGGCTTGAATCCAGCGACCGCTCCCGCAACGATGCCCGCGGCTGGATCAGAACAACCCGGCCCGATGTCGCAGGGCGGAATGTCGGATCAGCAAATCGCCGCGAACATCGATAAGCTCGCCGAGCGACTCAAGCAGAATCCGAATGATTTCCAGGGGTGGACGATGCTCGCACGCAGCTACATGATGCAGAATCGTTTTTCAGAAGCTGCTGATGCTTACCAGAAGCTCACTACTCTTAATGCCAATGATGCTGATGCGTGGGCGGACTACGCTGAAGCGCTGGCGCTGGCAAACGGTCAAAATCTCGCCGGCAAACCGACTGAGGCGATCAATCGCGCGCTGCAAATAGATCCGAAACATCAGAAGGCGCTTGACCTTTCGGGCAGCGCTTTTTATCAGGCTGGTGACTACAACAAAGCGATCGAGCAGTGGCAAAAGCTACTAAAACTTCTGCCCGCGGGATCCGAAGAGTTGAAAACAATCACGGCGCAGATTTCCAAAACTAAAGAGTTGGCCGCGGGTAAGAAATAGCGCTAGACTTTTGGAGTGCGGCGACTCGTCGCCGCTTTTCAATCAAACCAATCGATAGTGAAAGAAGGGCGCCGACAAGTCAGCGCACTCCAAAGAGGTAACCCCCCATGTCTGAACGTAAATCGATTGACTGTCGCGAGTATCCGAGTGAAAGCGGTTGCACTCTACGCATCGAAGGCACCGAAGAAGAAGTGCTCGACGCTGCCGTCAGCCACGCGGTCACCAGCCACGGCCACACTGATAACCCTGAGTTACGAGAACAGATTCGCACGCTACTAAAACCGGCGCAGTAAACATAATGACCAGAGACAATCTTCTTTTCGGAATCATTGGAGTCCTGCTTGGTTTCATCGGCGGATTTCTTTTCGCGGGAAATATCACCCAGCGCGAAGCGGCGATGCGCGCCAATCCACAGACGACGCAGAATGGACAGCTCCCTGCAAACCATCCGCCAATCAGCGGCGACCAAAGCACGACCGGCGAGGGCGGCCAGCAGATGCTTGCCTCGGTGCAAACCGCGATGAAGCAGGCGCGGGAGAACCCGAATGATATCGAAGCCCAAAAGACCGCCGCCAAGCTTGAATATCAGATTGGCCGGTATGACCAGGCGATTGAGTATTTGCTCGCGGCAAACAAAATCAACCCGAAAGACTTTGACACGCTCGCGATGTTAGGTGTCGCCAACCTCGATGCCAGCCACTTCGACGCTTCCGAGAAATGGTACCGAGCCGCCCTCGTAATAAAGCCCGACGACATGCCGAGTGTTGATGGCCTTTGCGCCGCGCTGCTCAGCAAAGGTGACGCGAAAGGCGCGGAAGAACAAATCAACAAGCTCGCGAAGATTGACCCGAACAATCAGGACCTGCCGCAATTTCGCAGTAAGCTCCAAGAGTTGAAGTCGGGCAAAAAATAGTCCACCGCCCTCCCGGTTTTCCGCATCCAAGCGACGATTTACCGGCATTCGCGACGCATTCTGCTCGCGCCAATTTCACATTTTCGGAGGTTGCACCGATGAGTTCATCGAGTAGCGGCTCTCGTGCGTTACGTGCGATTGTGTTTGGCGGCCTAATCGCCGGCGCGTTCGACATTACTTATGCCTGCGTCTTCTTCGGCCTGCGCAATCACGTCAGCCCAATCCGCATCTTCCAATCAGTGGCACGCGGCGCGCTAGGCCAGAACGCTTTTCTCGGTGGATATAAGACCGCGGTGCTCGGCCTGTTCTTTCATTTTCTCATTGCGCTAATCGCCGCGGCCGTTTACTTCATCGCGAGTCGCGCGCTTCGATTCATGATCACACATCCGATCATTTGCGGCATTCTGTTCGGCGCGTCTGTTTACTTCTTCATGTACGGAATCGTGATGCGCGTTTCAGCGATTCACTCAACGACTTTGCCGTGGAACTACCCGTGGGGCGTGTTGATTCCTAACTTGCTCATTCATATGCTCGGCATCGGCTTGCCGATCGCGCTTGTCACGCGCCACTATTCCAAGTAACAATCCGCATTTGGTCAGAACCGGGAGCGGTAGCGACCGGATCCAAAGGAACCTTAAGATGGATGAAGTTCGCCTTGAGACCGATCGTCTGATTCTGCGCTGGTTTCGTGAAGATGACTTCCCTGCCTATCTATCAATGGCGCAGGATCCCGAAGTCATGAAATTTCTGACCGGCGCTCCACAACCTGAGACCGAAGCCTGGAAAGCAATGGCGGCGCACATCGGTCATTGGTACTTTCGCGGCTATGGCGTCTGGGCAGTGGAAGAAAAATCCACCGGCAAACTGGTTGGTCGCATAGGTTTGATGAACCCAGCCGGCTGGCCTGGATTCGAATGTGGATGGACACTTGCCCGCGAGAGTTGGGGGAAAGGTTACGCAACGGAAGGCGCCCAGCGCGCGCTGGAATACGCGTTCACTGAACTTGATCGCGATCATGTAATCAGCCTGATTGCGCCCGCTAATATCAACTCAATCAAAGTCGCCGAGCGCCTCGGCGAGAAAGTCGAAGGTGAAACTGAATTGCTCGGCAAGCAAGTGCTGATTTATGGAATTAGCCGCGATGAATGGAAAGCGAGACACTAGATCGATGCGAAGAAAATCAATTTCCCTAGCAGCCGTAATCTGCCTATCCGTGTTCACAACGAGCGTCTGTCTTGGTGCAACTGCGGCGCAAACCGATCCGTCCATCGATGCGTTCTGGACGAAATTCAAATCAGCCGTCATCAAGAACGACAAAGAAACGATCGCCACGATGGTCCAGTTTCCGATCGCGATGCCTTATGGCGTGGCGGCGATCAGAACCAAGGCGCAACTCCTCAGACGCTATCGCGATTTATTCAATCAGCAGACTGACGCCGCCAAGTGCTTCGCTGATGCCAAGCCTGAGATCGACAGCGCCAACAAAAATCGATTCACGGTAGCGTGCAAAGACGCCGCCGGGAACGAAGTTGTAATCTATGGATTTGTGCGAACGCGCGGAGTCTGGAAGCTAAAGTCGCTCGATAACATTAATGAATAGCCGTCCGGCAAGTTGTTAAGTTGCGGGAAGCTATTATTGCTGCGGCTCGATCGACATCCTCAGCACATCAGCCATTGGAACTCGTTCGATCTTTCCCGTCTTTAGCACAATTACAATCGCGGGTCCTTCGATGACAACGCGTCGAATTGTGGACATTGGCCGATCGATTCGCGTTCCATCCTTCTCTTCAATGATTAGGTGCGCACCGGGAGACGCAACTTCCTGAGTCTTTGGCTTCTCAGAACTCGGCGCAGTGGTTTCGGCGGGCTTCTCGCTGACGACAGCAGGTTTCTCTTCCTCAGTCTTTGCTGCCTCGGTTTCAGTTGATTCAGTTTTCTTTGCGGGTGCAGGTTTTGTTGCAGCCGGGCGCGTTCCGCGACGCGGATTGCGCGGCGTGGTTCGGCGAGACGTTGTTGTGCGTTTCTCGGTCGTCGG
>JAJPKD010000196.1 GCA_021323895.1 Acidobacteriota bacterium
ATCTCGCCCATGTAGTGATGCAGCAGCACATACGCCGTTCCCGGCGAGCGCACGCCCAGAAATGTGCCGATGATCCCCGACGCCGACATCGTCGCTTTGAGCACGTCCGTCTCAAACCATTGATCGAGAAAATCGACGGCACTCATCGTCATCAACTGCACCTGATTGTATTTGTCTTCCGCGGAGAGCTGGTGGAAACGACGACCCATCGTCAGCAACTCCATCAATCCCTTCGGATTGAGTGAAGCCGGGTCAGGCGGCGTCATGTTCATGATCGGCTTCACGAAGTGGGCCATCTCGACCATTGCCTTGCCGTACTCGTCGTAGGCTTCGGCGTCGAGCTTCGAGTGTCTAGCAATCTCGCGCCGCGTCTTCGCGTGATCGTTCACGCGCCACAAGTAATCTCCATCTGGCATCGGCGTGAACGTCCCGTCGAGCGGCAGAATCTCCAAACCATGGCGTGGCAGATCGAGTTCGCGAATGATCTCTGGACGTAGAAGAGAGACGACGTAAGAGCAAACTGAAAACTTAAAACCGGGGAAAACTTCTTCTGTCACCGCGGCGCCGCCGAGCACGTACCGCCGTTCAAGCACGAGCACGCGCTTGCCAGCGCGGGCGAGATACGCCGCGTTCACCAAACCATTGTGGCCGCCGCCGATGACGATGACGTCGTATTTGTTCATGTAGCGCGAATTCTTAATTTGCGATTCACGCAAGTTAAGAACTTGCGTTACATCGATGCTTGCTGAAGACTGCGTAGGATACTTATAATCACGTCCTCTTACAATTTGCGCAGTCGATCAAACGGAGGTCGCTATGCCGATCAGTCAAATGATTCTTCCCGAGTTCGAACACGAAATGGCGAACACGCGCAAGACGCTCGAACGAATTCCCGACGACAAGCTCAGTTGGAAGCCGCATGAGAAGTCGATGACGCTCGGCGGACTCGCAACGCATCTCTCGCAGATTCCAAGTTGGACGAAAGAGACTTTTGCGCGAACTGAACTTGATGTGGCGCCGCCGGGAGAGCCGCCACCTCGTGCGGAAGAAAAGAAGTCGCGCGCCGAGCTTTTACAGGCGTTTGACGAGAACGTAACCACGGCGCGGGCCGCGCTCGAAGCTGCAACTGACGAACAATGGCAAGGCAAATGGTCTCTGCTGATGGGTGGTAAGAATATCTTTACGTTGCCAAGGACGGCCGTGCTGCGCGGCTTCGTGATGAGCCACATGATTCATCATCGCGCGCAACTCGGTGTTTATCTGCGTCTTCTCGACGTTCCCGTGCCATCGATCTATGGGCCGTCGGCCGATGAGAGCGGGTTCTAGCTGGAGCGCACGCATCCCGCGTGCGGTTCGCAGGCATCCTGCCCGCATGCTCTAGTTTTTAAGATTGATTGCGTCAGCCACTCTCACGGCCTCAACCGACTCCCTCACATCATGCACTCTCACGATGTGCGCGCCGTGAAGAACTGAAGCGACTACGGTAGCGAGTGAGCCACTGAGCCTCTGATCTGCGGGTGCCCCACCCAGCAGTCTTCCCAGAAACGATTTGCGCGAGGTGCCAATCAAGATTGGAAACTGCGCGAACTCTCGTGTGATTTGATCGAGCTTAGCGATTAGCTCAAGATTCTGTTCGACGGTCTTGCCGAATCCAATGCCGGGATCGATCGCGATATTATTCCTCAGCACACCTCTTTCTCCGGCTACGCGAACGCTCTCGCGCAGACCACTGATAACTTCATTAAGAATATTTTCCGCGGGCGGAAGCTGCTGCATGTCTTTCGGAGTGCCGCGCGAGTGCATTAGGACGAGGCCGGCGCCTTTGGCAGCGACTACCTCGGCGACTTTCGGATCAAAGCGTAAGCCTGATACGTCGTTCACGATTTCCGCGCCGGCTTCCAAAGCTGCGCGAGCGACAGGTGCCTTGGTTGTGTCAACTGAGATTGGAATTGTGGTCTGCGGCGAAAGTCGTTCGATTACCGGAAGCACTCGATCCATCTCCTCCTGTTCGGAAACAAACTCCGAACCGGGCCGCGTCGATTCTCCGCCGACATCGATGATGTCTGCGCCCTCTTCGATCAACCGTTCGGCATGAGCCACGGCTTGATCAAGCAAAAGAAATTTTCTGCCGTCGCTGAAACTGTCCGGGGTGACATTGAGAATTCCCATCACCAGCGTGCGTTCACCATACGCGAGCGAGCGACGAGCAATTTTCCAGTGACGAACTGTCATCTGTAGGAAAAGTAATGGGCAGAGATAAAAGAGGCAAGCCGGACGAGCAAGGGGCGAAGGGCCAATGGCCAGGCGCTTAAGCGCGAAGCCGCACCGCCCATCCCATTCTCACTTGGCACATTGCACCTAGCTCTCTGCCCGTGGAAGGTCGCCTTGACCACACTTGCAGGGCTTTGTTATAAAATCTGTTCGCGCACCAACCATCCATTCGCGCGATCGGTGTTCCGCAGTAGCTCAATGGCAGAGCATTCGGCTGTTAACCGAAGGGTTGTAGGTTCGAGTCCTACCTGCGGAGCCAAATTCTTTCTCGGTTTCAACTCTAAATCCAGCGACTGAAAAATAGAGCGGAAGTTTGCTTAACTCCGACGATGGCCGCTAGCGATCGATTTGCGCCATGCGTTGAGGCGTGTAGCGTGGGCCGGAAATTCTCTCAGGCGCGAGCGCCGCGTCAAGCTCATTTATTTCATTCTGGTCCAAAGAGATGTTGGCTGCGCCCACGTTATCCTCGAGATGACTTCGCTGTTTCGTTCCGGGAATCGGCACAATGTCGTTGCCTTTGTGCAGTAGCCACGCGAGTGCGATCTGTCCCGGCGTGGCGGCTTTTCGATTCGCAATTTCGCGGACGGTTGAGGCGGCGCGCATGTTCGCATCAAAGTTCTCGCCTTCATAACGCGGATCGGTGTGACGATAATCGTCGGGCGGATATTCTTCGGCGCGCTTCACGTGCCCGGTGAGAAAGCCGCGGCCGAGCGGCGCGAACGGCACAATGCCGATGCCCAGCTCGCGACATAAAGGAATAATGCTCGGCTCCAGGTTGCGCTCCCAAAGCGAGTACTCGCTCTGCAAGGCCGCCACCGGATGGACTGAATGCGCGCGGCGAATGTTTTCTTCACCGGCTTCCGACAAGCCGAAATAGCGCGCCTTGCCTTCGCGTATTAGATCACCGACCGCGCCGGCGACGTCTTCAATCGGAGTGTTGGGATCGACACGATGTTGATAAAGAAGATCGATGCGATCAGTCGCCAGTCGCTTTAGTGATCCTTCGACGGCTTCACGAATGTGCTGTGGCCGGCTGTCGGTGCCGCCCATCTGGCCGTTCTCGATTTTGAATCCGAACTTTGTGGCAATAACGACTTGGTCGCGCTTGCCTTTGAGCGCACGAGACAACAACTCTTCATTCGTGAATGGCCCGTACACTTCAGCTGTGTCAAAGAAATTCACGCCCAACTCAATCGCGCGATGAATCGTGGCAATTGATTCACTCTCGTCGCGTTCTTCGGCCTGGCCGTAAGCGAAGCTCATTCCCATACAGCCCAAGCCGATCGCTGAAACTTCGAGTCCGCCGCTTCCAAGTTTGCGCTGTTGCATACTTCAATCCTTTCTACGCTGATTTGAGCGATGCCATATCGATCGTGAACCGATATTTCACGTCGCTTTTGAGCAATCGTTCGTAAGCTTCGTTGACTTCCTGGATCGGAATCACTTCAACGTCAGCGATGATGTTGTGTTGGCCACAGAAGTCGAGCATCTCGTGTGTTTCAGCAATGCCGCCGATCGCCGAGCCTGACAAACTATGCCGGCCACCGATCAGTGAAAACGCGGCGACACCCATCGGCTCAGGCGGCGCGCCTACGAGAGTCAGGTTACCGTCACGCGCGAGCAGATTCAGATATGCGTTGATGTCGTGCTTCGCGGAAACGGTGTCGAGAATGAAGTCGAAAGTCCCGGCGTGCTTCTCCATCTCGGCGGCGTCGCGCGACATGATCACTTCGTCAGCGCCCAGACGTAACGCGTCCTCTTTCTTCTCAGGCGACGTGCTGAAAACGGCGACGTGCGCGCCGAACGCGTGCGCCAACTTCAC
>JAJPKD010000132.1 GCA_021323895.1 Acidobacteriota bacterium
CTTGGGCCGGCTGCTTATCGGTTCGCGGATTTCCTAATTGAGAGCGGCCAGAGTCTCTGGCAAGTTCTGCCGCTCGGGCCGACCGGTTATGGCGACTCGCCTTACGCGTGCTACTCGGCGTTCGCGGGAAACACGCTGCTTATTAGTCCGGAGAGACTCGCCGAAGATGGATTGCTGAATCAAAGCGAACTCGATGAAGTTGAATCTGTCCCCGATGAGAAAGTCGATTTCGGCCGCGCGCATGAAATCAAAGACCACTTGCTCAAGAAAGTATTCGCGCGTTATCAACAAACAACTACCACCGGCTTTCGCAGTGAGTTCGATGCGTTCACGGAACGGAATGCTTCCTGGCTGAATGACTATGCGCTATTCCGTGCGCTCAAGACGGAACAGGGCGGGAAGGCGTGGCATGAATGGGATGGTTCGCTGGTGCGGCGCGAAACAACCGCGCTTGAACGCGCGAAAACCAAGCTTCACGACCAGATCGAAGCGCACAAATTCGCGCAATTTCTTTTCTTCAAACAATGGTTTGAGTTAAAAGCCTATTGCAATGAGAGAGGCGTTGACGTGATCGGCGACGTTCCGATTTTTGTCGCGCACGACTCGGCTGACGTGTGGACAAATCCGGAGCAATTCAAACTCGATGGAGAGGGCGTCCCGACCGTCGTCGCTGGTGTGCCGCCCGATTACTTCAGCGCGACGGGCCAGTTCTGGGGCAACCCGCTCTACAACTGGGAGACTATGCTGGCCGACGGATTCAGGTGGTGGATCGAACGGGTGCGCGCTATTTTGCAGATCGTTGATATCGCCCGCATCGATCACTTTCGTGGCTTTGCGGCTTGCTGGGAAATTCCCGCCGGTGACACCACGGCGGAGAGAGGGCGCTGGGTCGAGGTTCCGGGAAGGAAACTTTTCAATGCAATACGAAACGAGCTCGGGGAGTTGCCGATCATCGCGGAAGACTTGGGCGTGATCACACCGGACGGCGAGAAGTTACGCGATAGTCTTGGCTTTCCCGGAATGCGAATTCTCCAATTCGCATTCAGCAGCGACACGACGAACATCGATCTGCCGCATAATTATCATCGCAACATGGTCGTTTACACCGGCACGCACGACAACGACACGACGGTCGGTTGGTTCAATAGCGTCGCGGGCGCGGCTTCGACCCGCTCAGCCGAGCAAATTAGCGCTGAACGGAATTACTGTTTGAAATACTTGCATACGGATGGCGATGAGCTTCACTGGGATTTCATTCGCGCGGTGCTCGCGTCGGTTGCCGATACGGCTCTGATTCCGTTGCAGGATTTGCTCGGGCTGGGAACCGAAGCGCGGATGAACCTGCCGAACAGCACCAGCGGGAATTGGGTATGGAGATTTCGCGACGGCGCTTTGACTAGTGAGCATGCCGAACGCTTGCGCTTGCTGACGGAAACCTATGGCCGCGTTCGCAGAAGACAATGACCGGTAGCACCGACATGCGAAGAGTTTTTGTCGCGGACCTCGGCGGTACGCACTTGCGCACGGCTGTCGTCGATGAATCAGGCAGGATTCAGTTTCGGGCGAAACAACAAACGCCGCCCGCGGAGTCTGCGCAGGACATCGTCACTGTGCTGGTTGCTGCCGCGCGCGAATGTGATCGGCAAAGCGCGGCGGCGGGTTTCTCAATCAGTGCGATTTCAGTCGTAGCGCCGGGTACGGTGAATGTTCCGGCCGGCTCAATTATTAAGGTGCCGAATCTGCCATTCTTGAGCGGGTTCAATCTTGCTGGTGCGGTATCACATGAACTGAAACGTCCGGCATTGCTTGAAAACGACGCCAATGCCGCCGCGGTTGGAGAGATGTGGAGAGGCGCTGCGCGTTCTCGCCGCTCTCTGGTTTGCCTGACGCTGGGCACGGGAGTGGGTGGTGGAATTATTCTCGATGGAAAGTTGTGGCATGGCGCGCATCATGCAGCTGCGGAGGTTGGTCACATGTGCGTGGAGCCGTTCGGCGGCGTTACATGCACTTGCGGCAGTCGTGGTTGTTTGGAAGTTTATGCGTCCGCCACAGCGATCGTGCGCATGACAAGCGAAGCGCGATCTCGTTATCCACACTCGCGTCTGCAAACCGATAGCGAACTCACGTCAGAGAATATTTTTCGCGCCGGTGTCGCAGGCGATGAACTTGCGTTGGAAGTTTTTCGACAGATGGGCGTTTACCTCGGGATCGGTCTCGCCAACCTGATTAATATTTTGAATCCCGAGATGATCGTAATCGGCGGCGGAGTCATGAATGCCTGGCAACTTTTCGAGAAGGACATGAACCGCGAAGTGAATGAGCGAGCTTTTCCACTGCTCGCCGATTTAGTCAAGATTGTGCCGGCGGAATGCGGCGACGATGCAGGACTGCTGGGGGCAGCAAAGGTGGCGTTTGATCGGGATGAAGAAACTCAATGAAGAATTCTTAACTGAGAGTTGCGTTGAAGTGGGTTGCAACCCGTAGCCGATCCCACGGAAGATTCACCCTGCGGGATCGGTGTGAATTTGGACGCGCGTGCGCGAGAGTTCGGTCTCGATCGCGCGAATTACCGTAACCGTGATCGCGTGAGCTTCTTCAAAGGTTTTATCGCGCTGGACCTCGAGATGCAGATCGACAAATTTATGCGAACCTGAGCGGCGGGTGCGCAAGTCGTGAAAGCCAAGCACTCCCTGATTGCGATACCGGCTGACGATCACCGCGACCCGCTCATCGACGTCCTCCGGCAGTCTGCGATCCATCAAAATATTGATCGATTCGTAGCCCACGCTCGCCGCCGACCAGAGAATGTAAACCGCGATGACAATCGAAACCACCGGATCAAGCCACAGCCAGCCAGTGAATACCGTGGCCGCCAGCGCACCCAAGACACCAAGATTGATGTAGATGTCCGTGGCGTAGTGCAGCGCGTCCGAACTCAGCGCGGGCGAATCAGTTTGCCGCGCCACGCGTCGCAGGCGCATCACCAGCGCGACGCTTACGACGATCGCGATAATCATCGAGCCGATGCCGATCAGTTCCGCGCTCGTGGGATGCGGACGAATCAGGCGACGAGCGGCTTCCCAAATCAAGAACGTTCCCGAGAGACCGATCACCAGCGCCTGGAACAAGCCGGCCAGCGATTCGATCTTGCCATGGCCGTAGAGATGATCTTCGTCTGCGGGACGCGCAGCGATCCGCACCGCAAAGTAATTCAACATGGACGAGAAAATATCCATCACTGAATCAAGCAGCGAGGCCCACACGCTGATCGACGCCGTCAGCCAGCCGGTGCCTGTCTTCAGCGCAATCAGGAAAGCCGCGGCGTATATCGAGAGCCGCGCGGTGGAACTCTTTAGCGCGGCTTCTTCATGCAATGCCAAATCAATTTTACGCGTTGCCATTTAGATTGGAATGATTGCGACTCTCGGCAATTCTTAACTGACGATCACTTTACAGAATATGTTCGCGCGGTAGTCGGCTCTTGTCCCACGGATTTGTCGTCTCGAAATGCGAAAGGACAGTGCCGTTGTCGGCGTTAGTCAGCCGCTGCACAGCAGGCAGGGAACTTCGCTGAAAGTCGCCGACGCTGCCGGTGAAAATTATTTTTCCCTTCTCCAGCACCATGACTCGCGTCGCCGGCGCAGAGGCGTCGTTCGCTTCCTCGATCGCTATGCCGTTTTCGGTTTGCACCGCGCGATGTGAGGCCAGGTAGAAAATTTCATCCAACTTCTTGGTCACATAAATTGAAGAGATGCCGTGTACGTCGCGGGCGCGCACGATCAAATCCAGGACTTGCTCGGCGGTGATTGGATCGAGACCGGCGGCGGGTTCATCGAACAACATGATGGACGGCCAGCCGACCAGCGCGCGCGCAATTTCCAGACGGCGTCGCATCCCTCCCGACATCTCGAATGGAAGCTTCTCAAAATCCTGGTCGAGCCCGACAAAGCGCAGCACCTCCATCACCAGTTTTTCAATCGTCTCTTCGTCGGCGCCATGCTCCTCAAGCCGGTACGCGACATTTTCATACGCGGAGAGGCCCGTGAAAAGTGAGTCCTCCTGAAAAACCATTCCCATCCGGCTGCTGCGAATCTCCAGTAGCTTGGTCTCGCTGAGCGGCCCAACGTCGCGACCTTCGAGCAGCACTTGTCCGTCGTCAGGATGATCCAAGGCAATCGCGAGACGAAGCAGAACCGACTTTCCCGATCCTGACTCACCGGTAATGAATAACATTTCACCGCGTTGCAGGTAGAAGTTGATGTCGTACAGGACTTGCTTCTCGTCAAAACTGAGCGACACGTTGCGAAATTCAATGGCTGGAGATTCCTGGTTCATGGTGTTTCCTCGACGCGCAGGCGCGTAGCCTTCAAGCAGAGGGCAACCTTCGTACCTATATTGACCGGCATGTAAACGGGCAGTGGGTGAGGCAACGCGTTCGAACACGTGTGCAAAAGCTCGCAGCGCGCGACGAAATTACGCAGCGCGCTGCGATGCTTCAATGCCGTAATCGCCATGCATGTGCTCATCCCACGCCGGCGAACTCTCCTTCGGCCACGCCAAGTTCAAGATGCAAGCGCGTCGCATCTCGCCGGGTGATTCCAAGCTCGTTCAGGCATCGATTGATCACTTCCCAGGTGGCGGCAATGTCGTTGTCCAAACCCACGGAGAAGCGAATCAGGCCATCGCTCATTCCCATCTTCAATCGTTCTTCTTCGGGAATTTCCGCCGAAGTGCTGTGGCCGGGCGCGCTGAACAGCGTCTTGAAATAACCGAGGCTGACCGCGAGATAACCAACTTTTTCTTCTTGCAGACGCGTCATGAGACGATCAGCCGTCAGGCGATCGCCAACATCGACGGCGACCATGCCACCGAAGCCGAAGCCCGGATTCATTAGCTGCTGCATCAATCGATGTTGCGGGTGACGCTCGAGACCCGGGTAATGAACGGGGAGGCCCAGCTCCTCGAAGCGTTGCGCCAGGTAGAGAGCGTTGCGGCTGTGATGCCGCATGCGAATGTGCAGGCTGTGCAGGTTCTTGAGAATGTTCGCCGCGCGAATGCTGTCGAGCACCGGCCCCAGCAACATGCACGGCCCGTGATTAGTATTCGTCAAGCGATTGATGAATTCGTGCGTCGAGACAACGCAGCCCGCCACGCAATCGCTCGTGCCATTGATGAATTTCGTCATGCTGTGCACGACCACGTCCGAGCCAAGCCGCAGCGGCGAAATCATAAGCGGGCTGAAAGTGTTGTCCACCACGAACGTCAATCCGCAATTCTTCGAGACTCGCGCCAGCATCGGGATGTCAGCCACCTCGAGTAGCGGATTGTTGATGCTCTCGCAGTAGAGCACGCGGGTCTTTGGAGTGATTGCGGCGCGCACGGTTCGCTCGTCGCGCAGGTCAACGAATCGCGTCGTGATCCCAAAGCGCGGCAGCAGATTCGCGAGTAATGCGTACGTACCGCCGTACACGGTGCGCTCGGCAACGATCTCATCTCCGGCTGAGCACAACTCCATGAGCGTGCAGGCAATCGCCGCCATCCCCGAGGACGTTACCTGTGCCCATTGCCCATCTTCCATGCGCGCGAGCGCCATCGAAAGATACTTATTCGTCGGATTGAACTGGCGCGAATAAAGGAAACATCCTTCGATTTCATGATCGAAGAGCTCCTCCATCTTCCCAACGCTGAGAAACGTGTAGGTAGATGAGTCGCAGATCGACGGATTCACATCTCCGAATTCACCAAAGACGAGAAAGTTTTGAATTTCAGTTGCTGGGTCGAAAGTCATGATGGCCTCCCGTGTTTCTGTGCAGAATAATCGTGACGCTAGGCGGCGCGGCGACAACCGGCCGCGTCCTTCTTTGCTTTATCAAGCGCGGCCAGCGCGGCTGACTCCGCTGCTCGCTTGGCTGCTAATTCGCGCTCGTATCTCTCGACGTCCATGTCCGCGGCGAGCCGCTGGTCCTCTAACTTCTGATTCGCTGCTCGCAGCGCGTCAATGTCCTTCTTTGCCTTGTCGATGCGGGCCTGCACCGTCGTGCAGTTGCCCGAAAGCGGCGCCAGCGGACCATTCGCGTTGTCACAGCGCGCCTTTTCTTCTTTGAGTTGATCGAGCAACGCTTCGGCCTTGTTCTGCTGTGCTTCGTTGGCCTTAATCCTCGACGCGATCGAGTTGACGTTGTTCTTTGCGCGGTTGAGATTGCCTTCTGCCACGATGCGCGCAGACCGCGCGCGGTTGTAGTCTCCTTGCGCTCTGCCGAGCGCCGCGATCACGCCGTCGCAGGGGTTTTTCTGAGCGTTCGCGCCGAACCCTAGTGAGGTGACCGCGACCGAAATCAAAAGCAAGAGGCAGTAAGTAATCGTTAGAGGCGTGCGCGAAGCTTTGCCCTGACTCGGACATTTTCGAGCTGATTTTGCTGAATTGATTACCATGATGATCTCCTTAAGTGCTGGCGCTTACTCCAAACCGCTGAGTGTCGCTTGCGGAAACGGCATCGCGCCTGGATTCTTCGGCGGCAGCAGCTTCACCATTCCGCCGGTGACCTCGTTACTAATCCAAGGTCGCCCATACAGCGTTCCGGCGCGAATTGCATCCGGATTGAACCGCAGATCGAAAGTGTTAGGACTCGGAAAATACGTTTCGACAAAGAATCGGCCGGGTCCAAGATTCAGGAATCCAGCTTTACTCTTGTCCTGTTCCGGATGCGGCGCGATCTCTCCGTTAGGCAGCACCGTGAAGTGCAGCTCGCGCACGACCTGTCCTGCTACCCGAATTTTGAGATTCCATTTGCCGGGGCGATCGGCCAACCACAGCCAGCCGGGACCGGCCGCGCTGCCTTTCGCTCCCCACAACAACTTGGGTCGAAATGCCACTAAATAGACATTGTGCGGATTGACGACGCGATCGTTCTTCGCCTTGACGAAGATGTCTTCCTGCTGATCGAACGTGGTTATCGATTCGTGGTTCTGGCTCGCGTCGAAAGCGTCATCGAGCGGCACCGGATTGCCATCGACTGATAACTTGTAGCTGATGTCTTTGATCGCAGAATCGTGTTGCAGGTTCATCCACGTATAAATCCAAACGCCGGTCAACTCGCCGCTGCTCGGTTGTCTTTGCACAATGTAACTGAAGCCAAGCAGGTCGTCGTAGAGCGCTCCATACTTCCAATTGTTCTTGCTGTCGTCGTAGTAAACAGTCTTTACGACTTGGAATTGCCGGGTGGTAAGCGTTCCCGTCTTCTTAGACGTGTCGTCATAGTACTTGAAGACTGCGGTGATCTTGCCGACGGGCGTGTAAATGTCCTTCTCTTCATTGCCGCGAATTTCCCAATCCTCGTACCAGGTCTCGCCGCCTGTACCTTTCAAGCCGGCGCGCAGGGTCCCGAGAACTTTTCCATCCTGGTAGAACTCCACCGTTACCGCGTCGCCCTTTCGCGTCCGGCCGAGCATCCGGCCGCTGATCTTCGGCGTCCATCCGACATGTTGATACGCGCCGTTAATCATTTTGCGGACGCTGATGACTTGGAATTCAAGCGGCGCGTCAGCCATGGACGGTGCCTGCGCGGCTGTCGCTTTGTAGGGATCTAGTTCCTGGCCAAACACGGGCACCGTAACCAGGACGGTTATGACCAGCGCCGCAAATAGCATCGCCAGCACAAACAGGATTAAGGAAAGATACGATCGGGTATTTCTCATGATTCCAATCCTTTCTTGAGTAAGCCACCCGCAGCGAATGTGCCAAGCGCCGAAGAAAAAACCTCCGCGGCTCCCGGATAGGAGGCGGAGGTTCTTTTCGAGCGTTAACAGAAAACGAGACAGAGAGATCGCAATCTCTCACTCAAGTTTCTGCTGTAAGTTCTGAAGTTGACACGGGCGATTGTTCAATCGAGATTAGTAGCACTCGTAAGAATCCAAAACCGCATCCTAAAAAGGAATCGCTAGGCACACTCTCACCGGGATCAGGCGCAACGCGTATGCCAACGAAATCCGATGGGGTGGTACTCGCCTCGCCGTGGCAAATGCGACAAGTAAGCGATTGCGAAAAAATCCTCTGCGAGTTTTCTCGTGGTCCGGTGAGAAACTTTGCGCAACTTCATCAGCCCATGCGGGCGATTCGCGCGGGCCGATTGGCGGTGACTTATGGCCACCGGTCAGAAACGATTTCGATATTCGATCGATGAAATGAACGCTTTGACCATTTCGGCCTGAACATAATTGCCGTTGAATTGATTCAGCTTGCTCAGCCAGAAATTGTAGCCGCTGAAGTTTCCGTCGGGCGCCGCGTCGGGATCTCTCTGCAAATATCCAAAGTACTCCATCAGCACGAAGGCGTTGTTGAATTCTTTCTGTTGGAAGGCTTGGTTCTCAGCGATCATGCGCAACGCGGCGGCGCGGCCCGCAGTGTCGCCAGAGCCGTAGGCGGTGATGGCGGCGTTCCGCTCCGAAGTCGTTGGCGTTACTCCTGCCGTCTGGAAGAGGTTGTTGACGTACGTCGATGCAGGCATGCCGTTAGGATAAAGCGCGAGGAATTGCGAACGCTGAACAAACGTTTGCGTAAAGGCAACTTTATTTGCTTCAAGCTGCTGTTCCCAGCCTGTTTGGAGGACCACTACGCCATTCGAAATGGTTCGCGTGTCGGCTAGGAAGGTAGCGCGCGTGACCGGTACCGGCTTCCCGCTAATGTTTCCAAACGCAGCTCGGTAGAGTCGATAAACCAGATATCCCGTTTGCTGAAATTCGATCGAAAGAAAGAAGGCCGCGCTCGTATCGATGCGCCTGACCTCGCGACACCCGACGTCTGATCCGCAGTTCTCGACGTTCTGCGTCCAGAATTGAAAGCCGCTGGCATCAGGCTCGCGCGAGAGGAAATCCACGTATTGCTGGCGCACGTAGAAGCGCGATTCGTCCACGATCGCCGGATTTGCTATGCAGGTGTTAAGCGAACGCGCGAGATTCAGCCGACCACCGCTGGTAGTCTTGTCGGTTAAGAGTGAGTCGGCATCGGCATTCGTAATCATCACGCCCTTCAAACCGGCAGCCGTCAAATTGCAGCGCGACAGCAACAGCGCCGCAGCACCAGCGACATGAGGCGCAGCCTGCGACGTGCCGCTGAAAGTTCCGTATGTGCCATTGCGCAACGTCGCGAAAATTACGTTGCCTGGCGCGCCGAGATGGACTGTCTTGTTGCCCCAGTTTGAAAACGTCGCCAATGCATCGCGATTATCGGTGGCCACAACCGAAATGATTCCGGGTTCGTTGTAGTTGCTGGGGTAGGTCGGTGTGGTGCCGTTATCGTTATCGTGCCCGCCTTTCGTAAAGCCATCGTTCGCCGTTCCGTTGCCAGCGATCGAGACGAACAACATCCCGTTCGCTTCCACGCGTTGGATCTCATCAAGCAAAGATTGAGAGAACGCACCGGCGTACCAACTATTATTCAGTACCTTGATGTTAGCTAGTCCGGCCTGCTTGAGCTGGACAGCGACTTCGAGCGCGTCGATGGCGTCAGAGATGCATCCTGAATTACTACTGTTGAGCCATTTGATGCCGAGCAGTTGCGTACGCCAGTTAATGCCGGTTACGCCCTGTCCATTATTTCCCGCGGCGCCAATGATGCCTGAAACGTTCGAGCCATGATTGTGATCGTCGAGGGGATCGCATGTATTCGTGATCGTGTTGATGCCGTGGGTGTTCGCTGGGCAATTGATCGTGACACCGCTGATCGTAACTGAGAGTGGCGCAGAAGCAGACCACACGTTAGGCGAGAGGTCCGGATGGTTGTAGTCAATTCCGCTGTCGAGTATCGCCACCACCTGGCTCAGTGAATCGTGTGTGATATCCCACGCCGCTTGCGCCGAGATGTCTGCGCCGGCCGTTCCGGGCTGTCCGCTAATTGTCTGACCCGTGTTGCGCAGACCCCACTGTTGCGACGCGTAGAAGGAGTCATTCGGCACAGCACCACCGTAGGCGACATAGTCGGGTTCTACGTACTCGACGTCAGTGCGCGTCGTCAGTTCTGCCATCAGCGCCGCGGTTGACCAGCTTCGCGAGTGGATGAGTCGCACCGGCGCCGCCGACTTCCACGTCCGAGTCAACGTCATAACTCTGTTCTACGCTTTGCCGCGCGGCTTGAAGCTTCGAGCTTCGGAACTTGACGAGCACCCGACCGGCAGCCGCTTCCTGACCAGCGATCATTTCTGTCTTGAATCCGGCTGTCTGCGGAACCTGCGCGTGTGAAATCTGGGCCTGACGAACTGCGAAGAAAACATTGGCAATTGCGGAAATTAGAATGGCGATAAACGCAGCTTTACGCATTTCCGGGAACTCCTTGTGTATGTCACTCAGTAATAAAGCCCATTTTATCGGGCGAATATTCCAAGAATCGAAAGATCTGGGCGGGCGAGATTGAGCATCACGATAGTAACGGCAAGAGCGCAAGCAATGCCAGTGCCGGATGTGAATTAGCAGGACTGAACTGTTAAAGATCCTGGTTGGTCCCTGAAAGTCCATGTTACGTTTTCGAGGTTGAATCCATAGTGATTAGTCGGGAAAAATTGCTGCGGAAGGAATTTGCGGTTGGGCAGTACTCGAAGATTGGCCTAAGGCAGCAAGAACGGCGGACACGACGGCGAAGCCAGCTGTGCGACGGCCTTAATCGAATAGACAACATTTGAGGTCCTCACCTTACAGGGGAGGGCGGTTCCCTCGTGACCGCCCTCCTCGATTTTGTATCCTTCGCAAGCTATTCCTAAACTTCTTACCAGCAATCACAAATTGTTTTCATTGTATCTGTAGCTCTATGCGTGATAAATAGAGCGCGTCGGTTATGTCCTGTGATGCGTAGTCAAAGAATCCCCCAGGCAAAATTTGTGTTCCCGGAAGCTAGCCCCGAGCCATTTTTCCGTAACGCGAAAGCGCCAAAGCGAATCGTCGCTGCACTGCAAGTGGTCCTCGTCTGCCTTTTTCTGCCAGCCGTCGCGCAATCTGCACCAGCAGCGCCAGATGTTGAGACTGTCGAGAAGCTGATCACGGAAGCTAACTCCGCTCGTTCTGAGTGGCGTGAGGCGTCCCTCTGGAAAGCATTATCTAATTATGATTTAGCTGCAGAAATTTTCCTGAGGTTGCATCGTCACCAGCGCGCCTCGAACGCGCTCATGGAAGCTGGCGCCGTGGAATTCTCCCTCGGTCAGTATCGCGCGGCACTGGAGCGGTATCATCGATCTTGGCTTGAGGCCAAAGCTGCGCGCGATGATTTGCAGACAGCACTCGCGCTAAGCGAAACAGGACGAATGTACTCGTTACTGGGCGACAACGGGAAGGCCCAAACTGCTTGTGCCCAAGCACGCGAATTTTTCGAGGGGAAAGCATCTAAAGATCCATCGACCAATTTCCAAACAGCCTACGCTCGCGCGCTGAAGAACAGCGCGGAAGTTCAATACTCCGAAGGCAACCTGCTGATGGCCTCGCAGAACTTTCGTCGCGCATTGGACTTGTTTGTTAAAGCGAAAGACGAGGACCGCGAAGCAGGGGCGCGGTTGTTCCTGGGCTATATCGCAGGCAGCTTGGGCGATCCGACGACCGCGTCGGCTGAGATCTCTCACGCACTGACGATCTATCGATCAGTCGGAGACAAAAGTGGCGAGGGCATGTGCCTGACGGCGCTCGGGATTGCGAGTTCACTTAACCGTGAGATCGAGCACGCCTTAAAGTTGCACAGCGAGGCACGCGAAATCTTTCAGAAGATCGGCGATCGCCAAAGTGAAGGTGTCGTACTAAATGGCTGGGGGCAAGCTTTTGAAGATTTGAGTAATTACCAAGCGGCGCTCGAAAAGTATCGTGAGGCATTTCAGCTCTTTGAGGCAAACGGCAGTTTGGATTTTGTTCCGGTGGTGATGTTCAAGATTGCCCGAACGCGGCGTATCATGGGCGATAATGACGGAGCCATCGCGGCTTACCAGCAATGTTTCAAGCTGAGCCGCGCGGCCAGAAAGACTCGCACGGAAGCCAACGCTTTGAACGATCTGGCGTTGATGTACGCGGCTCGTCAAGATCGTCAGAATACGATTGCGCAATATCGACGGATTCTTAAATTCTACGAGTCAAACAGAGATCGTCGCAGCCGAGTAGTCGCTCTCAATAATCTCGCTGACTTTTATTTGCGCATCGGCGAGAACACAAACGCGCTTCGCACCTATCAACAATCTCTATCTCTGAGCGATGGGCTCAGCGACAAACCGGTGAAAGCCGCGACGCTGTACGGCTTGGCGCTAACTACTCGCAATTCCGGTCGTCTGGATGAATCGCTGTCCTACCTAAGGCGCTCCGTTGATTTGCTCGAAGGGTTACGCGCAAATGTCGCCAGCCCGGATTATCGAACCTCGTATTTCGCCGGTGTGCGGTCTTATTACGAATTGGAAATCGACGTGCTGATGCAACTCGAGCGTAAACGCCCGGGTGAGGGATTCGCAACGCAGGCTTTTCTTGCTAATGAAAATGCGCGCGCGCGCTCATTGATTGATTTGGTGATCGAGGCAGGCTCCGATGTGCGTCAGAACGTTACGCCACAGATGTTGCAACGCGAACGTGAGCTGCGCGCACTGCTTCGGACCCAGGCCCAGTACGAAATGGATTTGGAATCGAAAGGCAGCAGCGAAGCGGACGAAGTGAAAAAGCAGATCGCTGAATTGCGGAATCAGTATGAACAACTGGAAGGGGATTTGCGGGAGCAGAACCCTCGGTCCACTGCTGTGGTGAAGAACGGGCTGGAGCTCAGCGAAATTCAACGCCAGTTAGACGAAAACACGGTTCTATTGGAGTACTCGTTGGGCGATGATCGCAGCTATTTGTGGATGGTAACCAGGGACTCGTTGCGGAGCTACGAGTTACCGCCGCGGAAGAACCTCGAGGCTCTGGCGCTGGAGAGTTACAAAGCGCTGACTGCGCGGAAGGAATTCGACGGACGAACCGATGCTGGATATCAACATGAGGTTGAAGGTGCGGATGCCTTATTTGAAAAGAATGCGGCGAGCCTCGGCGATATGCTGCTGGGTGCAGTGGCGAGCGAACTTGGAACAAAACGATTGCTGATCGTCGCACAGGGACCCCTGCAGTTCATTCCATTCGACGCCTTGCCGATTCCTAACGACACCTCGGAAAACAGCGCGACCAATAGTCGCGTTAGGCTTATCGAGAGACACGAGGTGGTAATGCTTCCGTCATTTGCGACGCTGGCTGCGATTCGCTCCGGCACGCGTCCAGTTGGCTCGCCGGACAAAGTAGTTGCGGTGCTGGCTGATCCCGTCTTCACTAGTGGTGACGACCGCGTGGCGCATCAAAACGACGCAAGTGTTGCTGCGGTTGACTTGAATGCAGCGAAGACGTTTCCCGCGCTCCGTGAATTTGGAAACCTCACCAGAGCGGGAGGCACTTTGCGTTTGATTCACGCGGCAGAGGAGGCCGACACGATCGTGAACACTGTTCCACGCGGGGCAGCTCTGGTTGCGAAAGGCTTCGAAGCTAATCGCGAAACTGCTACAGGTCCAGTCATCGGCAAATATCAGATCGTTCATTTCGCGACTCATAGTTTTTTGAATTCGGTGCATCCCGAGTTATCTGGCGTAGTGCTGAGCAGAGTGAACCGCGACGGCAGCAGTGCCGACGGCTTCATTGGTTTGGCCGATATTTATCACATGCACCTCACCGCTAATCTGGTTGTTCTGAGTGCTTGCGACACCGCGCTTGGGAAAGAAGTGAAGGGCGAAGGCTTGGTTGGTTTAACTCATGCATTTATGTCCGCAGGAGCAAGGGGGGTCGTTGCCAGCCTGTGGAAGGTGGACGACCGTGCGACGGCAGCTTTGATGTCGGAATTTTATAGGGCGATGTTGCAGGATGGACTGCCGCCTGCGGCCGCTTTGCGCACGGCAAAAGAAAAGATCAGGGGACAAAAGACGTGGAGCGCGCCATATTATTGGGCCGGATTCGTGCTACAGGGCGAATACAAAGATCCAATTGCAATCAGAAATCATACCTGGCGCTCAGCGATGATCTTTTTTGCTCTGGCGCTTGGCTTTATCTTGTCTGTGTTCCTAATTCTCAGGCAGAGACGGAACCGCCGCCCACTGTGACGCATGAGTTGGTTCAATTAGCACCCGTTACTAACATCCCAACGCCGAAGACTTGGCGGCTATGCGTCATCGTCCAGAATTATCCCCAGAGAGTTTTGAACAGTTGCTCGCCTGGTTAGATTCTGACCGCGACGCCGCAGCCAATGCGTACCTCGAGTTGCGGCATTCACTTGTCAAAATCTTCGGATGGAATCATTGCAGCGATCCTGAGGGGATGGCTGATGAAACTTTTGACCGGGTTGCTCGACAAATCGAGCGGCTAAGAGAAAACTACGAAGGAAATCCGAATCTCTTCTTTTACGGAGTTGCCAACAATCTCATTCGTGAATATCAGAAGAAGGTTAAGACCCATGTTGCCATCGAGGATATAGATTTAAAGGATGAATCGCTTCGCGAAGCTGAGACGGATTTGTTCCATAAGCGCGAGGAATGTCTGTCAAAATGTCTGGGCGAACTTAGCGCTGAAAAGCGTGAGTTGTTGCTGGAATACTACTCCGAGGAGAAGCATGCGAAGATCGATCGGCGGGCCGAAATGGCCAGAAAACTGGGCATTTCCATCCAAAATTTGCGTGTGCGCATGTGTCGGCTTCGAGATGCGCTGGAAGAATGTATCGAGCGCTGCCTGGAAAAATCGACTTCCGAAGAGTGAAATGCTTTGGGGAGATTTTCATAGTCAATGGGATTGTCCGAGATAAACAAATGAATCCAAACCCGACCGACGCCACACTGCGACAGTTTCTTCTGCGAGTACTCGATCAAGACGACTCCGCAGAGATCGAGAAGCTCTTTATTTCCGATCCAGAGTGGAAGCAGCGCATCTTGGTTGCCGAAGAAGATTTGATTGAAGCCTACCTTGAAGGGACACTATCACCGACAGAGCGCCAACAATTTCTTACGCAATATGGCGATACGCCACAGCGCCAGCGCCGGTTGCAAATCACAAAATTGATAAAGGAACACGCGGTTGCACAAAGCTACCGTGAGCGTGCGACCTTACCGCCGAAGGCCTCCCTCTTATCGAGAGTTTGGCCGCTCAACATGCGGTTCTTGATTCCGGTTGTAGCGGTTGTGATTATCGCTCTAACGGCCGGCCTTGTTTTGCTGGTCCAATTTACCAGAGGGCGAGTTGCTGAAGCTGACTATCATGCGGCGATCGAACGCGAACTGGCGGATCTCAATTCAACCTCTCATCAATTCGACGTTCCTTCGCAAGTAGCTTCGCTGATTGTGTCACCGGTGTCAGTGCGAAGCGGAGCGGCCAATAATGAACTCACGCGAACGCCCGACACGCGCGTCGTCGAGTTGCAACTGGTCTGGACCCAGAAGCGGAAGTTCGCGAGTTATCGCGCTGCGATTCATCGCGTTGGCGAAAGCGCGCATTTCAGCGTTGCAAATCTACGCCTCGACAACTTGCCGATGGGTACGGTCGTGCGAGTAAGAGTCCCTGATCGCTTACTCAGGAAAGGACAATACGTAATCGAAGTTACGGGAGTTGATGTCAGCGGCAAGTCTGGCCCAACCGAAGAATATACCTTCGCGGTAAATTCCTGATCCCTTGGTGTCGAGAGATCGTTGTTGGAAAGCGTGGTGCCAGCAGGTTAGGTTTTTGGGTGACCCTGTGGATGCGTTTTTCGCCACTCGTACGCGCTGCGAATAATCGAATCGAGATCGGTGAACTGCGGCACCCAGCCGAGCAGTTTGTTTGCCTTTTCGTTTGACGCAACCAGATGTGAAGGATCGCCTGAGCGACGCGGCTCGATCTTTACTTCGATTGATTGGCCGGTTACGCGGCATGCGGCTTCGATGACTTCGAGCACCGAATTGCCTCGACCGGTGCCGAGGTTTACAGCGAGTGACTCGTTAGTGGTCTCCAAATAATCTAATGCCGCCAGGTGGGCGCTCGCCAAATCGGTCACATGAATGTAGTCGCGGATCGCGGTGCCATCGCCAGTTGGATAATCGTTCCCGAAAACCGACACATACTCAAGCTCACCATCGGCGGCGCGCAACACGTTGGGAATCAGATGAGTTTCAGGATCATGATCCTCGCCGCAGCTCGCTGTCGCGCCCGCGGCGTTGAAGTAGCGTAGCGCGGCAAATCGCAAGTCGTACGCCTGATCATAGCTTTCCAGGACCCGCTCGATCATGAACTTTGACCAGCCGTAAGGATTCGCGGGATGCTGCGGGTGATCCTCGTCGATCGGAATGCGCTGTGGCTCTCCGTAAGTCGCGCAAGTCGAGGAGAAGACGAAACGCTTCACGCCGGCGTTGGTCAGAGCTTCCAAAAGCGCAATGCACTGGGCGACATTATTCTCAAAATAGCGCGCCGGTTCCGCGACTGACTCGCCTACGTACGCCAAAGCGGCGAAGTGAATGCATGAATCAATCTGATGTTCATCGGTGACTCGTCGGACGAGGCCGCGATCGCCGACATTCCCTTGATAGAACGGAACCTTATCGGGAACCACAGCCCGATGTCCGCGCGACAAGTTGTCGACGACAACAACGCTTTGCCCGTGTGATATCAACAGCTCGACGGTCGCGCTACCGATATAGCCGGCGCCCCCAGTGACTAGGATCGACATTCAGACCTCGGAATCTTGATTGGCATTGAATATCTAAAACGACGAATGAGATTGTTCGGTGAAATTTCGGGCGAAAAAATCTTAATCGAAGTTCCTAATCATAACAGCATCGCGCCTCCTGCCACCTCGTGACAGCACCATTTGCTGCTGATTAAGCCAATCGTAGTTCAGAATCAAGTCTTCAGTGAAGTTTGTGATCTTTGCTGGCGCCGAACCGTCCAATGGCTGACGCCAAATGTTATGGACGCCATTCACCTTGTCGAGATAGCTGAACCCTTTGCTGTCCGGCGTCCAGCGGATGATCTGATTGTATGGGTAAGGGAGCGCGAATGTCCGCACCGGCTCGCCTCCGGTGATGCGAAAAACAGCAATCTTCCAACGGTCTGTTTCGTCGGCTCGGTAAGTGCACGCGATGTTGGCGCCGTCGGGTGATACGACTGGCCGTAGCGCGATTCCGGCGAACGTCAGTTGCACCGGTTGACCTCCCGTAATGGGAATCTTCCACAAGGTGCCCCGGGCTTTCGCGCGCGAAGTGTAAACAACCCAACCGTTGTCGGGTGTGAAACTTGGATAGCTCTCGCCGTCGCCGAACGTGAGTTGATGATTGTTATTTCCGTCAACATCGACAAGCCAAATGTGATGACCTCCGCCATCGGTTGAAACGTAGGCTATCGTCTTTCCATTGCTCGATGGAGCGGGGACGAAACCGGTGTTGGTGGTAAGCTGTTTCCGATCACTGCTGTCGAGATTCATGCTCCAAAGGTGCGATTGCTCGTTTTCGCCGATGGTAAAGACGATTCGACTCGCAGAGGTAATCCTCAGACCATCGGCTCCGCTTTTTCCATCGCTGGTCAATCGCTTTTGTTCCCCACTGAGATTCACCGTCCAAACGTCGGAAACCTCTTCCGTATCC
Source organism: Acidobacteriota bacterium (assembly GCA_021323895.1). GTDB lineage: Bacteria > Acidobacteriota > Blastocatellia > Pyrinomonadales > Pyrinomonadaceae > UBA11740. The sequence continues at coordinate 17,619 of JAJPKD010000132.1, forward strand.
GACGTCACCAGCGCATTCGGCGCCAGCGTGATGCTTTCGTATTCCCGCCCACTGCTGGTTAGAGGAGTCAGCTCCTTCTCGGGATATGAGACCCGCCAAAGCTCAATCGCTCGAGTGCCAGGTTTCTGACCAGAGAAAAGCAAACTCCGGCCGTCGTCTTTCCACGCCACACCGCGCACCGCCGACCATTGCCAGGGTGTCAGCTCGAATGGATTAGCGCCACTGAGGGGCACGGCCAGAACGGCGAGTTCGGTTTCGTTCTTGCGGCTGGCTGCGGCGGCGATGATTTTGCCGTCAGGTGACCAGGCAACGCCCGCGAAGGAAAACTTGTCAGGATGTTGACGCGTGATGATTTCGCGTTCGCTCGTGCCGTCGACATTCGCGATGATTAGTGAATCGCGATGTTGGGCCGGATAACTTCGAATGAACGAGATTTGAGTTCCGTCCGGCGAAAAGCTGATCGGAGTGTCCAGATTGACGACGACTTTTTGAGACGGCCCGCCGCGAACCGGCATGCGATAGAGGACGCTCACGGTGCTGCCGGGCTGCGTCGAGTTGTAGAAGAGGCTCTGACCGTTCGGCGTGAAACGCATGCCCCACAATAGTGCCGGATCAGGCGGCAACAATTCCCAGTTCTCATCAGTTTCCAGATTACGAATGCGCAGGCTTTGCTTTCCCGAATCGATCAGCGCAAACGCCAGGAGCTTTCCGTCGGGCGATATCGATCCATCCATGGTGTGCCCGTTGGTACTTAACGAAACTAGTTCCAGCGCATTCTTGGGCCGGACGGTCTTGCGCGAGAGCGCACCGGATTTCATCAACATGAAAGCCGTCGTAACAATGGCAAGAACTCCGAGAAGCGAAGCCGCCACCAGGCGGCGATTTCTGAAAACAGCCGGCATCGGATGAGCAATTACGTCAGATCGTTGGTCTAACGAATTTTCGTTAGCGACGATCGACGCCGTCGGCGCGGTCGTAACTTCCCGCCGTAGTTTCTCTGACGATTCCTCTGCATCGCTGGTGCTTGAGACCGATCCCATCTCATCCAGCGGCAACGCCATCTCCCACACACGCTGTTGTCTCGATATCGCTGATAGCTCATTAAGCGCCGGGACGAGACACGACGCGTCCGGATAACGAGCCTCCGTTTCTTTGCTTAAAGAGCGGCGAAGAATTTGGGTGGCCAGACTCGGAAGGCAGCGAATTCCGGTTTGCACCAGGCCCGGCTCGCTCTTCAGAATCTCAGCGATGACGTCGCTGTTTGTCGCGCCGGCAAACGGCGATCTGCCGGCCAACATTTCATAAAACACTACACCCCAGCTCCAGATGTCGGTGCGCGCATCAACCCGTTGGCCGCGCGCCTGTTCGGGTGACATGTAGGTTGCCGTGCCCATTAACAAGCCTGGCTCTGTCTGAATCGCCTGCGAAGCGCGGTGGGGCTGAATATGTTCTGTGCCCCTGCGATCCGGGCCGGCAAGTTTTGCCAGCCCGAAATCAACTACCTTAACCAGGCCGTCCGGTCGAATGATGATGTTCTCCGGTTTGATGTCGCGATGAACGATGCCTTCCGCATGGGCTGCGGCGATGCCCGCAGCGACCTGGGTTGCGATGTCGAGCGCTTCACCAAAAACCAAATTATGTTTCGACAGTCGTTCGCGCAGGGTAACGCCATCGACGAATTCCATCGCGATGAAGAGTCGCCCTTCGGCTTCGCCAATCTCATATATGTGCGCAATGTTCGGATGCGAGATGGCGGACGCTGCGCGGGCCTCGTGCTTGAATCTGCGCTCGCCGTCAGGATCCGGCCGAAGGAGTTTTGGCAGCAGCTTCAGCGCAACTTTTCGCCCCAGCCTAACGTCGTGCGCGAGATAAACCTCGCCCATGCCGCCGCGGCCAATCGGACGAACGAGTTTGTAGGCCCCGAGCGTCTTTCCCGCCAGGGCTTCATCGGCTTGCTGCGAAATTATTCTCGCGCCGACGTCGAATATTGGCCGACTGAGAAAAGGCTCGTTGGCGTCGCTTTTTTCCAGCAAGGAGAGGACCTCGCGGTGCAAACGTTCGTCTCCAGCGCAGGCTGAATCCAAGAACTGCTTCCGCTGATCAAGAGGCACATCAACGACCGCGTTGAATAGTTCTTCGATCCGTTGCCAGAGATGAGGATCCATATGATGAGAGATTCCTAAACTACTACGTACTGTTCTGGTGAAAAAGCTATCCGCAGGTCGGGACTGCGAATGAAGATCAAAGCGTTGGCTCAGGATTATGGCAGATTTCGCGCTGCAACCAAGCCTTTGCGAGCCGCCAATGAAGCATCACCGTAACCGGTGCAATGCCGAGCACCTCGGCTACCTCATCGACGGTGAGCCCACCAAAGAATCGCATCTCGACAATTCTGCTTTTCTTCTGATCAAACTTAGCCAAGCGTTGCAAGGCTTCGTCGAGCGCGATTAACTCTTCGGATTTTTGCGGCGAGATTACTGGTGCGTCCTCGAGGTCAACGTGCACCACATTGCCCCCTCGCTTAGCGCGCCGCTGCGCGCGGGCATGATCCAACAGGATGCGGCGCATAATTTTTGATGCCAGGGCGAAAAAGTGCGCGCGGTTCTGCCAACGAACTTCCCTCTGATCCACCAACTTCAAGTACGCCTCATTCACCAGCGCGGTTGTCTGGAGCGTGTGGCCCGGGTGTTCCCTGCGCATGTAATTACTCGCCATTCGTCGCAACTCGGCCTCGACCATTGGCAAGAGTTTGTCGAGCGCTTCAGCCGAGCCCGCATTCCAATCGATTAAGAGTTGTGTGATTTGCTCGGTCACGAGGCTACGGTCGGGATTAAGAACCACGGCATTGTACTCGAAATGCTTGGTAATCCCAGCAAAAAGACTTTCTGAGTCGGCGTTTATAGGTTTTGTCCGCGATTGACGCGTTAGAGTCTGAACGAATCTTTACTTGGCGGGCTGCTTGGCTCAGTCCGCTTGCTCTCGATTTGTCGTTTGTCGCACGCATTAATCAAGCACAGCGACGCTCCGGAAGTCTCATTCGGCCTGTCAGAACCAGAGGAGAACCATGCGCACCCCATTTCTTACTCACCCGATCACACGTGTACTCGCGCTTGCGCTGATGACCAGCGTAGCCGCACTCGCCACTTTCGTTGTCGTCCATCGCCGAACTGTCGGTCTGAGCGCCATCGGTGATGAGCAGCGTCGGACGCGGGCATCAGAGACTGCGAAACAAGCTTATGGTGCGTTGCCATTGAGTTTTGAAGTGAATCAGGGGCAGGTTGATTCTCGGGTGAAATACCTTGCGCGTGGCGCTGGCTACAGTCTGTTCCTCACCCCAGGCGAAGCGGTGTTCTCGCTGAGCACCGCTTCGGCGACTCCAAAAGAGACTGATGAGGCCAGCAGGCCAGAAGTTCGCAAGCGTGAGATTAGTGCTGATTCGCCGAATGCGAGTTCGGTCCTGACGATGAAACTGGTTGGCGCAAACCCCGGCGCCGCAATTTCAGGCGAGAAGCAATTGCCGGGCAAGAGCAATTATTTTCGCGGTAACGATTCGCATAAATGGGTGAAGGGAATCTCGACATTCGAAAGGGTAAACTATCGAGAGATCTATTCCGGAATCGATCTAACTTACTACGGAAATCAGAGACAACTTGAATACGACTTTGTGATTCAGCCGGGCAGCGATCCGCGGCAGATTGCTTTTTCAGTCGAAGGCGCCGAGAGGATCAAGATCGACAGTGCTGGTGATTTGCTTTTGACTTTGAACGGCCGCGAGATTCGCCAGCACAAGCCGGTGACCTATCAGGAAGTCAACGGCGAGCGCTATGAAATCAAAAGTAGTTATGTCCTTAGCAGCAATAATCAGATTCAGTTTGAGATCGATCAGTATGACCCAGCCAAACCGCTCGTGATCGATCCGGTCCTGGTTTACTCAACTTATTTTGGCGGCGCTGGTTTTGACATCGCCAATGCCATCGCCGTGAATTCTATTGGTGAGGCTTACATTACCGGCACGACCGCCTCGCTCAATTTTCCGGCCTCGGCCGTTCAGAAAACAACCCATGATGTTTCCGATGCTTTCGTAGTGAAGCTCAATGCCGCAGGTAATGCGGTTGTTTATGCCAGTTACTTCGGTGGCGATAACCGTGACTTCGCCAACGCGATCGCTGTCGACGTAAGCGGCAATGCCTATGTCGCTGGCGCTACGCATTCTTTCAACTTTCCCACGGCGGGCGCGCCCTTTCAATCCGCAAAGACTGGCGGCAATCCGCTTTTCAAAAGCACGGACAGCGGCGCAAATTTTGGGTCAGGTATCGTTTCCGGAAATCCGACGGGACTAACGACCGCTAACATCAGTTCGATTGCGGTTCATCCAACAAACCCGTCGATCGTTTTCGCAACTCCGTTCACTGGGGAACCCGTCTACAAAAGCACTGACGGCGGAGCCACTTGGGTGGCCAGCGGCGCGGGTATTCCTGACGACTTCCTGAATGAGATCACTTTTAATCGTGCAAACCCGGCAATCATGTACGCTGCCGCTGCCGGCAATAGCCTGTCGGGTGGGGCTGGTGGTTTGTATCGCAGCGCGGACAGCGGCGCGAACTGGACGTTGGTGAGTGGCCCGACCTTTCTGAATACGGTCATCTCAGACGCGGCAGGCGCAATCTATGTAGGTGGATTTGATGGTCGCGGTGTCTGGAAGAGCACCGACGGCACGAATTTCTCCAGCGCGGTTGTGGGCGATGTCGAGGCCGATGGATCTGCTGACGGGTTCGGCTATTCCGTTACCAATATCGCCGTTGATCCTTCAAGCCTGACGACGGTCTATGCCGGTACGGACGGGGGTGGGGTTTGGAAGAGTCTTGACGGTGGCGCAACCTGGGCGCAAGTGCTGAATTCGCCAGGCTACGTTTCAGACCATTCGCTTTCGACCGACGCGAGCAACACGCAATCTCTTTATGCAGTCGTTGGGGGCCAACTGCAAAAGACCACGAATGCAGGTGTCAACTGGTCGGTAGTTCCCACGACAGTAAGTGCCGGCAGCTTTCCGACTTCAACACTCATCGCCAACTCCGCAGTCTATGTAGGTACAACTCAGAACGGCGTCATCAAAAGCACGGATGGCGGCGCTAACTGGTCAGCGACGTCGTTGACGTCGAGCGACATTCACGGTTTGGTCGCTGCGCCGTCGGCCACAAACGAAATCTACGCGGAAGTGCTCTCGGGTTCTGACGGGTTCGTTGCGAAATTTAGTCCCGACGGCTCGGCGCTGAGCTATTCAACGTATCTCGGCGGCGGCAGGGCCGGTTCGCAGTTCAACGCTGAAGAGAATTTGATGGCCATCGCTGTTGATATCTCGGGCAACGCTTATGTGGCCGGCACAACGTCGGCAGCGAACTTCCCAATTCAAGGTGGCGTGCAGACGTCGAACTCGGGCTTTGTTGATGCGGTCGTGGCAAAGCTGGATGCGAATGGATCAAACCTTCTTTTTTCAACTTATCTGGGCGGCAACGGTAACGAAGCTGCGCGAGGCATCGCGCTGTCGTCCAGTGGCAGCATTTATGTGGCCGGCAATACTGCAAGCAGCAACTTTCCAACCGTCAATGCGGCGCAGCCGGCGTTTGGCGGCGTCACGGACGCCTTCATCGTGAAATACGATCCGTCGGGTGGCACTTACACCACCGCATTCTCGACGTTTATCGGGGGCGCCGGTAACGATCAGGCCAAGGCAATCGCCGTTGACAGTTCTGGTAACGCCTACGTCGCAGGCCAAACCAACACGGGCGGTCTCGCATCAGCCGGCGCCGCCCAAACGGCGAAGGGCTCGCAGTTCGACGGCTTTCTCGCCAAGTACAATTCGAGTGGCGTTAAGTCTTACTTCACATACGTGGGCGGCACAGGTTCAGCGGGTGGAGAGTTCAGCCGCGACATCGCCACCGGCGTTGCCGTCGATGCGTCGGGGAATAGTTACGTCACCGGGTACACGCGCTCAAATGGTTTTCCGACCAGCGGTTCACTGAAGACATTCAACACCACAACCTGTGACGGCGTGCCTTGCTATGACGCCTTTGTAACGAAGATCAATTCGACAGGTTCGGCGCGCATATTCTCGACTCTGCTGGGAGGCGATGGCAGCGATCAAGCGCTTGGAGTTGCGCTGGATTCAAGCGGCGGAGCTTACGTTGTCGGGGTTACGACATCGCTGGAAGTGAAAACTGGGGCGGTGCAAACCGCGAACGGTGGCGGTTCCGGTGCCTTCATTACCAAGCTGGCTCCGATCACCGATCTTTCGGTAACGATGACCGACAGTCCTGATCCGGTCAGCATCAACAACAACGTCACCTACACCGCGACGATTACCAACGGTGAAGCAAACGTGACGGGCGTGACTTTGACCGACACGCTGCCGGCAAATACGACTTACGTTTCAGCAACAGCTTCCCAAGGCACCTGTAGCGGAACAACGACGATCACTTGCAACATCGGCAGCATGGCGAGCGGGGCAACGGTGACCGTGACGATCGTGCTCTCGCCAACCGTCGAAGGTTCTGTCTCGAACCGGGTCGATGTTAATTCTACTGAGACCGATTCGAATCCGGTGAATAATTTCGCGACGCAATCCACCAGAGTCACCGTCGGCACTGTCTATACCGTTAATTCAAACGCCGACACCGACGACGGCGCGTGCACGGCCAGCGGCACGGGCAACGGTTGTACTTTGCGCGAGGCATTGAACGCGGCAAACGCGAATGCCGGCAAAGACACCATTCTGTTCAGTATTGGTTCAGGCTTGCAGACGATTACGCTCGCATCTTCATTACCAGGTGTGAACAGCGCGGTGTTTATGGATGCGACCTCGCAACCGGGCTTCGCGGGTCAGCCAATCATAGAAATCAACGGCACCAGCGCTGCGCACTGTTTGTTCATTCCGACGACATCCAGCGGCAGCACGGTTCGTGGATTCGTAATCAATCGCTGCGGCGGTCACGGCATTCAGATCGACGGCAGCAACAACGTCATCCAGGGCAATTACATCGGCACGAATGCGAGCGGCACCGCAACGCTTCCAGTAGCTTTCAGCAGCATCTTCATCAACGGCAGCAACAACCAGATTGGTGGCACAACGGTGGCCAACCGCAACGTCCTTTCCGGCAACGGCCATCAAGGCATTGCAATGACTGGATCAGGAAACACGATCCAGGGGAACTACATTGGCACAAACGCTACGGGCACGGCCGCGCTTGGAGGCGGAGCTATGTTCATCTTTCAGGGTGCGTCGAACAATCTGATCGGCGGAACCCTCGGAACAACGCCCGGAGGATCTTGCACCGGCGCGTGCAATTTGATCTCCGGCAACAGCGGATCGGTTTCAATCAACGCGACGAATACTGCGGGAGCGACTAACAACACTATCCAGGGCAACTACATCGGCGTTAACGTCACGGGCACTGCCGCGATTCCGAACAATAGCCAAGGCGTTTTGATCATGAGCGTGTCTGGCAACCACGTCATCGGCAACGTCATTTCCGGCAACAGCAGTACAGGCGTCTCGTTGTTCGATCCTACTTTTGCGCACCCAGCCTCAAACAACGACATTCGTGGAAACTTGATTGGCACGAACGCCGCAGGCACCGCAGCGATTCCAAACGCCAATGGCGGCGTTGAGCTGCATGGAGGGTCAAACGGCAACATTATCGGTGGCTCAACGGCCGCGGATCGGAATGTTATTTCCGGCAATACCGGCACCGGGGTGTCGATAGGTTCTAACGGTCCGTCAAACGGGAACTTCATCAAGGGAAATTTCATTGGCACTAATGCGTCCGGAACGGGAATTCTCGGAAACACAGCACAAGGCATTCAGATAACTGGCGCCAGCAACAATTTCATTGCGGATCGGCGCCCGGCGAGGGGAATTTGATCTCAGGAAACAACAGCAACGGCGTCGCATTGAACAGTAATTCCACCGGCTCAGGTTTTGAGATTCCGACCGGTAATCACATTGAAGGCAATTTCATCGGCACGGACGTTACCGGCACGGTTGCTTTGCGCAATAACTCGAACGGCATTTCGATGTCGAGCTCGAGTGGGAATTTCATCGGCGGGACGAGCGCGGGTGCGCGCAACCTCATCTCAGGAAACACACGCGCGGGGATTTCACTTTCCAATACGGGCACGTTCAATCCGGCGGGCTCAAATAGCAACATCATCCGAGGTAACTATATCGGGACAAAGGCCGACGGTAACAGCGCGTTAGGGAATGGTAATGCAGGTGTCACGATCAATGGCGGTTCGCTGGGCAACATTATCGGGGGCGATGATGCGGCCGATGGTGCAACGGACGGAGTCGTACGCGCGCGTAACATTCTGTCGGGTAATAACAACGAGGGCATTAGTCTTGCCAACTCGAGCGGCCAAGCCAATAACACGATCATTCAGGGCAATTACATAGGCTTGAATGCGACCGGCACGGCGGCAATTCCGAATAACTCTAGCGGCATATCGCTTTCAGGTGTAAGCGCTACGCAAATTGGCGGCACAAGCGCTGGCGCGGGCAACGTGATCTCTGGTAACAATCAGAATGGAATCAATCTCAATGAAGCCAGTCCCGGTACCGGCCAATCAAATCTTCCGACCACGAACACGCACATAGAAGGGAACTTCATCGGCACCAACGCGGCAGGCACCGCGGCGATTCGAAATCAACAAACAGGCGTTCGTATCAGCGGGCTTAACTCGTCTAATAACGTCGTCGGCGGTAGCGTCGCCGGCGCGCGCAACTTAATCGGCGCCAGCGGCTTCAATGCGGTCAGCATTGAAACAAACTCTAACGGCAACTTCGTGCTCGGCAATTGGATGGGTGTGGATATCACCGGCACGACGGCGCTTGTAACAAACGTCAGCGGCACAAACGTTTTCGGCAACGGCAGCGGCGTAGTAATCAGCGGTGCTTCGAACAATCAAATCGGCGGTCCGACTGTGGCTGAGCGCAACGTCATCTCCGGCAACAACTGCCAGGGCGTTAACATTATTAACGCGCTGGTCAGCGGCAATCTGGTTCAAGCCAGCGGAAACAAAGTTCAAGGCAACTACATAGGTCTGAACGCAGCGGGCACCGACATGATCATCGATCCGACGAACGGGTCAAAATTTGGCAACAAGTGCAGCGACGTCTTCATCGCCGGTGCGACGAATAACTTAATCGGCGGCGCGACCCCGGGTGCAGGGAACGTGCTGGTCGGAGCGACGCATCAGGGCGTCGTCGTCAGCAATAACAACAATGTCATCGGCTCCAATAACACGAACCAAGGCAACATCATTGGCGCGAATGCTGCGATGACGACTCCGCTGCCGAATCCTATTGGTGTGTTCTTGATCAACGGCGCGTCGAATAACACGATTGGTGGTGACGATGCCGCGGATGGCGTAGTTGACGGCGTGGTGAACGCGGGCAACAAAATCTTCGCCAGCACCGGCGACGGCATCAATATTCAGAGCGCGGTAGTGAACAATGCGATCGTCCTCGCGACTGGCAACGTTGTTCAAGGCAATTTGATCGGCGGCAGCACGTTGTTGAGGAACATCAACAACGGCGTGAATCTCAACGGCGCAATGAATACACTCGTGGGTGGCTCCACGCCGGGCGCCGGCAATACCATCTCGTTCAACGGCAACAACGGGATCGTGGTGAACTGTCCCACACTAAACGGCGTCGTGACTTGCGGCGTGGGCAACACGTTCTCGCGGAATTCGATCTTCAGCCACGTTAATAATCTCGGCATTCGTCTGAACGCGAGTGGCGCGAACACCGGCAATAACAATCAAGCCGCGCCGGTGATTTCGTTCGTTAGCGTTACCGGGGGCGGCACAATCGTGCAGGGCTCGCTGACGACGAACGCCGCCAATCAAAATTACACGCTGGAATTCTTCGCGAACGATTCGTGCGGGAACAACACTCAAGGTGAAGGCAAGACCTATATCGGTACTTACAACGTCACGACTGACGGCAGTGGCACAGTGAACTTCACTACGCCCGCGCTTGATGTGGTTGCGGCCGGAAAGATCATTACCGGCACGGCGACCCACGCAACTAACGGCACATCGCGGTTTTCTACTTGTGCCATCGCGTCGAATGCAACGGCTACGATTTCGGGCCGCACAACTGATCAAAGCGGAACTCCGCTCGCGGGCGCAACCGTAACGTTGAGCGGTGGACAGAGTGCGACGGCGACGACGGATGCTCAAGGAAATTACTCGTTCCCGAACCTTCCTTCGAATGTCAGCTACACAGTCGCGGCATCGCTTTCCGGAGTGACGTTCTATCCGGCGAGTTTCACGCTCGCGAACTTACCGGCGGATCGCACGGTCAATTTCACCAAGGCCATCACGCGATACACGATTACGGATTTGGGCGCGTTGATCGCGGGCCCGCAGAGCGTGGGCTGGGATGTGAACAATGCTGGTCAAGCAACCGGCTGGTCGAACAGAGGCTCCACGGCGACAAACTATCGACCGTACTTCTACAACAACGGAGTGATCACGAATCTGGCGCCGCTTGGGACCGGAACCAACGCGCTGGCCATCTCAATGAATGAGTCAGGACGCATAGTCGGTTATTCCGAACTGGCGCCGCAAGCACCAGGTGGAGCCTTCTCAGGTCAGATCCACGGTTACTTCTCTGACAACGGAGGCGTATTGAAAGACATCGGCACGTTCGGCGGTCCGAGCAGCCAAGCCTGGGGTGTGAACGACAACGGCGTCGTCGTTGGCCAAGCTCAGAACGCGAGTAGTCAGTCGCGACCGTTCGTGTGGCGCGATCTGAACAACGATGGCTTGTGGCAACTCAGCGAGATGATCGACGTCGGCTGGATAAACGGCGGCGTTAATGGTCGCATGTTCGCTATCAACAACAACAACGTGGCGGTCGGCAATAACATCGATGGCGCGACCGGATTCCAAACCGCGACGCTTTGGAAAGATGAGAACGGCAACGGCATCTCCGATCCGGGCGAACTTCGTTTACTGGGCACACTCGGTGGTCCGACCTCGTTCGCGCAAGGCATCAACGACAACGGCTACGTCTCGGGCGTTACCGACATCAACGGCTTCGCGAGTAACGGCCGCACGATGCAGCGGGCCTTCATCTGGCATGATGACAACGGCAACGGCGTCAGCGATCCCGGCGAGATGAAGAACCTCGGCACGCTCGGCGGTGAATTCAGCGCGGCCCTTCGCATCAATGCTACCAATGAAATCATCGGCTGGTCGGATGCGGTGGGTATCAACACGGCGCACGCTATGCGTTGGAAGAACAACTTCATGCTCGATCTGAACGCGGCGATTCCGCAGAACTCAGGTTGGACACTGGTGGAAGCACGCGGTCTCAGCGATAACGGCAAGATCACAGGCTACGGCACGATCAACGGCGCCACGCATGCATACCTGCTGAAACCGGCGCTGATTGCGCAAACAGTCAACTTCGATCCGATAGCAAACAAGACTTACGGCAATGCGCCGTTCACAGTCAGCGCGACCGCATCGTCAAATCTCCCGGTGACGTTCAGTGTGGTTTCAGGTCCGGCAACTGTTAACGGCTCGACCGTCACGGTCACGGGAGCAGGTTCGGTCACGCTGCGGGCGGCGCAAGCCGGAGACGCAACCTACGATTCGGCTTTTGCGGATCAAACTTTCACTGTGGCGCCAACGTTGTTGCGCGTCATTGCTGATAGCAAGACGAAAGTCTTTGGCGCTTCGAATCCCGCATTCACGGTTCACTATTCAGGTTTCGTGAATGGAGACGGAGAAGGTTCATTGGGAGGCACGCTTTCCTTCAGCACGGCCGCGGACAACAGCCCGGTTGGCTCGTACGCAATTACGCCGAGCGGTTACGTCTCCAGTAATTACTCATTTCAATATCTGGGGGCCATACTGACTATCGATCAAGCAAGCACGAGCACGGCTAGCGGAAACTACAATCTACCTGTTCCGGGAAGCGTAAATCTCGTCGCGCAAGTTAGCGGCGACGCTCCTTCAACTCTCGCAGTTAACGGCGGCACCGTAACCTTCGTGATTCGGCAAGGCGCAATGACCGTGGGCACGGTTACCTCCGGCACCGTCTCAAACGAACAGGCGAGCGCGAGCTTCAACGTTCCGGCAGGTGGCGCTTACACGGTCTATGCCAGTTACAACGGCACCAGCAACTATCTCGGCAGCACCGGTTTGGCGAGTCTGACGGTGGGCAACGCCAATCCGGTGCCGAGCATTACCGGCGTGACTCCCGACTCTGCGGTAAAGAAACCGACTGAGACGGGACAGTTCACACTTTTGATCGACGGGAACGGATTCATGTCTACGGGCAACGGGAGCCCGGCTAATTCCAGCGTCGATTGGTACGATCGCACCACGGGTCAGCACACCACTCTGGCAACCACTTCGATTACGGCGGTACAGATTCAGGCTGTGGTTCCGTTCACGCTCATTCGCGATGGAAAGACCGTGGAGGTGAGCGTGATCAATCCCGCTCCCGGTGGCGGCGCGTCCAACGTGCAGCCTTTCTTTGTGACAGACACAACGGCAACCGTAACGGCGGCGGACACCGTGTTGCCTGATCCGGTTACCGGAAATGCGTCGTCTACTTCAGTAACGCCCTCGGGCGCGGTTCTTTCCGCCGAAGCTTCGAGCGGCGGAGCCGGCGGCAGCGGCACGCTGACCATCGCGCAGTACAGTGACGATCCGATCGGAACTAACTCTTCGCCCAACACCTCGGCCTTCAGCACCGCCGAAGGCAGTGGTTACTTTGACGTCTATGTTTCGCCGGGCAGCAGCTTTACCACGCTGACTCTTGATTACTGCAACACCGGCGGGACCACGCTCTACTGGTGGGACGGGACCGTCTGGGGTTTGGTGTCGAACCAGACTTACCATCCGACCACCGGCTGCATCACGATCACCGTCACGACGACCACTTCGCCAAGCATCGCCCAACTCACCGGCACAGTCTTCGGTGTCGCGAGTGGCCCGGCGATCAGTTCCATCGGTGTAACGCCATCTTCACCGGTTGCCTTGGGTACCGCAATCACACTCAATGCCGCCATCACCGATACTGTCAGCGGCCCTTACACAGCCGAGATAAATTGGGGCGATGGTCAAGCCTCGACGCTAATGAATGTGGCTGGCCCGGGACTGACTGCCCCGCATACTTACGCGACCGCCAACAGCTATTCGATCGCCGTGAAGGTTTCGCGCGGCAGCAGCTTTGGCACCTCGAGCTTTTCGCCGGTGGTGGTCTTTGATCCTGACGGCGGCTCCTTAGAGGGCAACGGTTGGTTCAACGCGCCGCTCGGATCATTCCCGGCCAATCCGAGCTTCGCGGGGAAAGTGCAGTTCGAATCCAACGCCAAGTACGAGAAGAAGGACAACTCACTGAAGGGCAACCTCAAGGTCAATCTTCCCGGCAAGGACTTTAAGGCGAGCAGCCTCTCGTGGCTGACGGTCAACGGATCGAAGGCACTCGTCAGTGGCACGGGCACGATCGACAATCGCGGCAGCTACAACATTATCGTTAGCGGGATCGACGGAAAGATAGACGGCAAGAAGCTGCCTGATAAGGTGCGCATAAAGATTTGGGACTCGGCCACCGGCCAGATCATTTATGACAACCAGATGGATGCTGCCATTAACGCCGCGCCTACTCTGGTCTTGGGAGGCGGCAATATCAACATTAAGAAATAGTCCACGCGATCGCGCGATCAGACGTTAGAACTGACAGCGATGTCAGCGGACAACGCGGCGGGTGCAGTTTGGCCCGCCGCATTTTTCTTGAGTCTGCCGATATCCAGTGAGTTAACCCGCTTCATGCTTCACGCAGTCTTCGCCCTCGAAGTTCGATCCTGAAGCTAAATCTGTTAATCTAGCGCGCGTCCAATGGCCATAAAGTTTTCTCGATTGCTGTTAATAGCGCTTGCTTTTGTGGGCGCTATCGGCGCAGTCAATCAGACTGCTTCGGCACAGTCATCCGATCAAAATCTCCCCACAGCGGTTCTAACAAATGACATCAACGGCAGGATTGGCGCGCTCGATCTCGGCGATCCGCGCCTGACGCGGCACTACTATGCATTTGAGGCCAACCCCGGCGATTTGCTGATTACCGTCGAGAGCAAGAACCTCAACGGCGACGTCGATGTATTCACGGCAGTGACGTTCCGGCCGCTGATGAAGACCACAATGATTGCCACGTCGCAATCAAGCGAGATTACGAAAGGGATCTATCTGCGGGCGCACCAGATTTTGATATTGCGCGTTGAGGCCCGCACGCCGAGCGATGAACCGGGAAGTTACCGAATTCACTTCGGCGGGACTTTCGCGCCATTCAGTGGGGGCATTCCGGTCGCCGAAAACTCGCCGGCCGAAACCACGCCGGAAAAATCGGACGCTAACAGATTATCTTCGGTCGGGGCGACGATTCCACGACCAGTTGAGGAAGTTGCTGCCGAACCCAAGCCTTCGCCTGAGAAGACGGAAGAGAAGCCA
>JAJPKD010000080.1 GCA_021323895.1 Acidobacteriota bacterium
CCGCGTGACGGCCATGATCGAAGGGCCTTTGTCGCATCCGACGACGAATGTCGGATCAGAACCGGCACTGCCGCAGGCCGACGTGGTGTCGTTGATTCTGACCGGAACGTTATCAGCAACCGACACGAGCACCTCGGTGTTGGCCCAGTCGGGATTAGGAACCGCTGCGAGCTTGTTGACTGACGCGCTCATCAACGCGCCGATCTCGCGCGCAACGAACAAACTTTTCGGGTTGAGCCGGTTGGAAATCAGCCCGGTAATTTCCGGCACCAGCTCAACCCCGACGGCGCGTTTGACAGCCGCGCGACGCATTACGAAAGACGTCACTGTGACCTATTCGACGAACATAGCTTCCGATCCGAATCAGATCCTGGCGGTCGAGTATCGCGTTTCGGACCGGCTGTCGTTCGTGGCGCAATACGAGCAGGGTTCAACCAGGAATTTGAGTACGCGCAACAACAACTACAGTTTTGAGATTCGGTTCCGGAAGAGATTCTAGGCGTGGACAGAAGGCAGAGGGCAGAAGGCAGAATGCAGATGGCAGCAAAGTTCCGGGCTTTTTATTTCTGCCTGCTGCCTTTTGCTTTCTGCCTTCTGTTTTCTTCAGCCGCCTTCGCTCAGGTCGGCGATTACGAAGGCCGCCCAGTGAGCACGGTCGATGTCGTTTTCGAAGGCACGCCTGCCGATGCCTCAGCGCAAGCTGAATTCAAATCCATGCTGAAGATCGTCGCGGGCGGCGAGTACTCGGCCGTCAACGTGCATCAATCGCTGCACGATCTCTTTGCCTCAGGGCGCGTCGCATCCGCGCGCGTCGAGATCGATGAAACGCAAACCGGCGGCCGCCTGACGCCGATTCGAGTTCGTTTCGTAATTCAGCGCCAACCGATAATTGCGGGAGTTTCGATTCGTATCGGCGCAACGACGGGCACGCCCATCGCGCGCGACGAAGTCCGCGCGCGCTTGAATTTGCTCGAGCCGGGCCGGCGCTTTTCGATCGCCTCAGTCGAAAAAAACGCGGACGAAATTCAAACCTACCTGCGGGATCGCGGTTATTACAACGCCACGGTAGAACATGCGGAAAATCCCGATCCGTCCGACGCGAGCGGCACGCGGCGCATCGTCGTTTACACGATCACGCCGGGACAACAAGCGCATGTCGGCAACTTCACGATCACGGTCAACGGTTTCGATTTCACTCCAGTGCGCCCTTCGTTGAAGCTGCAGCCAGGCGCGCCCTTCACGCGCGATCTTCTCGGGGACGATGTAACTAGGATCAAGCAAGCGCTGATCGCCAAGAACTACATGGCGCCGCAGCTGGAAGACCCGCGCGTCGAATTCGATCCGGAGAAGAATGAGATCAATATCACTTTGAAGGGTGAACCCGGCCCGATCGTCGAAGTGACGTTTCCTAACTACAACTTGAAAGAGAGCAAGCAGCAGAAGCTCTTACCAATCAAGCGGGAGGGTAACCTGGATTACTCGGTGCTTGATGAAGGCGCGCGTCGCGTAAGGCTGCAGCTTCAGGAGCAAGGTTACTTTTTCGCTGACGTTGTTCCCGTGTGTACCGTGACTCCACCGACGCCCACCACCATCGATAACGGGACGCGCGAGACCTGCGAGAATCTCAATCCCACCGAATTGGGCGGCCACAAAATTAAAATCGAATACAAGGTAACACTGCGCCGGCAGTTGCGACTCACCGACATTCGCATCACGGGCACGAACAAGTTGAGCATCGCGGACATCGCACCACAATTGAAATCCCGCAAGGCCAGCGCGTTTGCATTTCTCCCGTTTCTCGGCGGTTATGGCCGCGGCTTCACCAGCGCGGCGTTGCTGGAAGAAGACAAACGCACGGTCACCGCGATGATGCAGGACCTGGGTTATCGCCATGCGGAAGTAAATGTCTTGCAAGGTATTTCGCCGACCCAGGACAACCTCATCATCACGTTTCCGGTGACCGAACATGCGTTGACGCGGGTCGCGGAAATCGAGGTGCGCGGCGCGAAAGTTTTTTCCGAAGATCGTTTACGCAAGGAAATCACCACGGTAAAAGGTGCGCCGTACTCGCGATCGCAAGTCCGCGCCGACAATGATCAATTGCTGAATCTTTACGCACGCGAAGGCTTCATCGAAGCTGAAGTGCGGCCCTCGACCGACGACCTGCCGATGAGCGGCGGCGACGAGCAGGTGCGTTTGATTTTCAACGTAGTCAAAGAGGGCGCGAAAGGCATCGTCAACGATATTGTCGTGAATGGCGTGACCGGCAGCGCTGCAGTCCAGGAAACGAAACGCGCAGCCATCCGGCGCGCGATCACGCTGTCGCCGGGCGATATCCTGCGGGCCGACAAAATCACCGAAGCTGAACGCGCCCTTTACGTCACCGATGCGTTCCGGCAAGTCGTCATCAGCCAACAACCGGCGGGTGATGTTACGAACGGCATCAAGCGTTACGACGTGATCATCGATGTCGAGGAAAAGCGACCACGCGTGATCGAATACGGCGGCGGCTATTCGAGTGACACCGGCGCGCTTGGTTTGATGGAGCTGACCAACGTCAACTTCATGAACCGATTGCGGCAGGGCGCAATTCGCATTCGTGCCAGCCAGCGTCAGCAGCTGTTGCGCGTCGAATTTCTCGATCCGCGTTTCTTCCAATACGGCAAGCGACAGTTTGCGCCGCTCGGAATTTCGGCCCAATACCTGCGCGATTCGACGATCACAAGGTTCTTCCGCTCGACGATCGATCGCGGCACGTTTGGCATCGTGCAACGGCTCGACGCCAAAGGAAATCCGATCGATCAATTCGGCAACCGCGTGAGTGAGCCCACGATTGATCGACTGACTCTCGGAATTGAAACGCAGCGAGTGCTCAGCCAGAAACGGCACAGCATCGTCTTCTTCCGCTATAACTATGAAGATGTGCGCCTGCGCAACCTCGAGAGTCTTTTGATCAAAGACATCCTGCGACAGGATTCGGTGGTACGCCTGTCGCGCTTCGGCACTTCATTCGTTTACGACACGCGTGAGCGCTGCGAACGGCGCGTGCCCGGTACTGTTCCCGGTGAAGACGAAACGATTCGCGGCGGCGAAGTTTGCCGCTACAACCAGGTTGACGCGACGCGCGGGCAATTTCTGACGGCCGATTACAGCTTTGCCGCCAAATCGCTCGGCGGTAATACTTCCTTTAGCCGTTTCCTCGCCACCTATCACACGTACTACAAAGCGGATCAATTGCGGGAGACGGTCTTCGCCGGAAACTTGACCGTCGGATTGGCGCAGTTGTTCTCGCCGCGCGATCGCAACGGCAACGGCACGATCGATGATTTCGATCGGTTGCTGCCGATCAGCGAGCGGTTTTTCTCAGGCGGTTCGACGACGCTGCGCGGCTTTGGATACGAAGAAGCAGGGCCGCGTCAGGTCATCGTTCCGGTCGGAATATTTCGCAAACCAAACGGAGACGTCGTCGGCGTGAATCCATTCACGGTGCCGATCGGTGGCAACGCTATGGTCGTGATGAATCTGGAAGCGCGCGTGCCCGTTACGCCTGACGTTCAGGTCGTGCCGTTCTACGACGGCGGCAACGTGTTTCGCAGCATGAGCGATATTCTCCATCCGAAGCCGATCACGCCGACGGGTAACTTTGTTGCCGATCTGAATGCGCAAAATCTGCGGGTGCGGTGGAGTCACACGGTCGGATTTGGCTTCCGATTCAAAACGCCGTTCGGCGGTGCGCTGGCAGTGGATTACGGATATCTGCTGAATCCTTCGAAGTTTCTGATTCCGCAGAACCTCAACACGGCCACGCCGACGTCGGCGATTTACCGATTGCATCAGGGACAGATACAGTTCAGGTTTACGCAGACATTCTAGCGGCGAAGAGAAGAAAGCAATGCAAATTGAAAATTGGAAAGTAGAAATTGCAAATTGCGAGTTGTCAGGCGTCACTACTGCCCGCCAAGGCAGCACGTTTATTGATTCATGCAACGTAACGATGCCGACCAACGTAGCGGGCATTTTTCATTATTGCCGCTCTTCGATTTGCAAATGGCATTCAATTTTCAATTTTCATGTTCTTTCTCTTGCTCTCTGCGCTTTGATCTTCGCTCTTTGCTCCTCTGCCGCTGCCCAGGTCATTCCCGACAAAACCGTCGCCAGCGTCACGAACGGCGCGCGCGCGACTCCGGATTTGATCACTTACTCGGACATCGTCTGGCAGTTAGCAATTGAACCGAATCGGCCATTCACTGCGCAACCAAGTTCGAAAAATTTGAATGAAGCTTTGAAGATGCTCGAGGATCAATTGCTCATTTTGCAGGAAGCGCGGGAGCTACCACTGGCGCAAACCATCGAAGCGCAAAAGGAGTTCGACGATCAGGTGAAGCAACGCCGTGATGAATTAGCAAAGGCGTTTGGCGCCGGGGGTTTGGAAGAGCGTATGTCGCGGGTGGGATTAACCAGCGAGCAACTCGACTTGATTCTGCGTGATCGCGTAACCATCGAGCGCTATCTGGATTTTCGTTTTCGCGCGTTCGCAATCGTCAGCCCGAAAGAGATTGCCGATCAGTACGAAAAGGAATATCGTTCACAGCGCAACAGTGGCCGCATTGTCCCGACTTTGGAGCAGGTGCGTGACCGAATTGAGCGCGAGCTGGTGGAAACGAAAATCGCTGAAGAGATCGACAAGTTCGTCGATAATCTTCGCGATCAGCCCGGAATTGAGATCGTGATTTTGAATCCGGTTTAGTGATTACCGTTGCCGTTGCGGCGGCGACTTGGGGCTGCGCACTTCTCACATTTGCAGCCAATCTCTTTGATAATTCCTTCGAAATATTCCTTGCCGTAGTCGTAGGCGATCTCCTCACCCGGTCGAATATTCCGCTTTGACTGAATCCAGATGCGGCCACGTGAAATTATCGCTTCAGCATTTGGCCGGCACGAATGGTTGACGTAGCGCGCTATGTTGTCGCGGCTGCTGCCGTTGATCGACCATCGTTTGTTCAAGCCAAAAAAGAATTTGCCGTTGCTTCTTTCAACCTCGTCGTTGGAAATGCGCGGCCCGGTGTATTCCACAATACGCTTTCCTTTTGGAATCAACTTTGTTGCAAACAACCCGAGCCCGGTTCTGGCACGCTTGACTCGATACGGAACTCCCCCTTGATCCATGCAACCACCTTAATCATTTCCCTTCTCATATATTTGATCGCAATCTCACAATCCTGTGACGTGGGTTTACGGCAAGGTGATGAGCTACAATATTTCAGATGCCGTCCACGACTCCGTATTACACGGAAGAACATCTGCTGAAATACCCGATCGAGTACATTGCGGGAATCGATCTATACAACGCGGGCGAGGTTCACGCGGCGCACGATGCTTGGGAAGAAAGGTGGATGGGACCGGTCGCGCCCGATGAAAAACTTTTTCTGCAAGCAATGATTCAATCAGCGGTCGCGTTTCATCATTTGCAGATCGGCCGGCCCGGAGCCGCGCGACGAATGTATTTGATGTCGAAAGAAAAGTTCGAGAAGTTGAACCAGACAATTTTCATGTCGCTCGATCTCAACGATTACCAGGCCCAATTGGATCGCGCGCTGGCCTGGCTGTTGACCGTTCCGGATCCGCGCGAAATTGAACAACCAAAGATCGAGCCGCCGGTGATTTGCTTGCAAATGATCGCTGAATCCCCGTGATTACCTCGTCAATAAGAAAGCTTCGCCTGTTGTTGCTCGGCATGTGGCTGGGTTGCGCAATCTTCTTCGGAGCGGCAGTAGCGCCGGCGCTTTTTGGCGTGTTGAGAGATGCTGGCTTGCCCAACGCGAACGAACTTGCAGGATCGATTGTGTCCCGCTTACTCAGCTTCATCAACACCAGCGGATTCGAGGTTGCGCTGTTCCTCTTTGTAACAGCTTTCTTCATCGACAGGCATCGCGCGGTCGTTGCGAGATCGGTCGAGGTGATTTCGCTCGCGATTATGGCTATCATGACCGGTGTAAATAAGTGGGTGATCGCAGCGCGCATGCTTGATTTGCGCAAGTCGATCGCCATGCCGATCGATCAAGTTTCGCCCGCTGATCCGCGTCGTCTGTCATTCGATGCGCTGCATCGTTACTCGGTTACTGTTATGGGCGTCGCGATCGTGGCCGCGTTGGTGGCGTTTTTGATCGCGAGCTGGCAGCGTAATTATCGAACTAAAGAAACGGACTAGAACTGTGGAAATCATTGAACAAGTCGATCGATGGCGAGATCAGTACGGCTCGTGGAAAGCCAAACAACGATCCGCTGACGATCTTAAAGGCTATCCCTTCATAGAAAATTCGCGTGCGCCATTTACACCGGCGCGACGCGCGCTGCCGATGCTGAATCTCGCGCTGATTACGTCGGCCGGCACGTACATTGATGGGACCGATCCGTTCGACTTGAGTTCCGCCGATGGCGACATGGCGTTCCGGGAGATTCCTACTGACATAGATTTCCGCGATTTGAAATTCGCCGCGCGCGGCTACGATGAAAAATTTGTTCAGCAGGATCCCAACGTGCAAATTCCCCTGGCGCGTTTGTTTGAATGGGAAGCGAACCGGATCATCGGACAGCTCAATTCTGTTTTCTGGAGCTTCTGTGGATTCATCCCCGACGCCGCGACATTCTCGCAAACCACTTTGCCGAAGCTGGTCGAGCGCGTGCATCACTACGACGTGCAAGCAGCGTTGTTGATTCCCGCTTCTCCGCTTTGTCATCAATCGGTGGGGCTTGCGGCGCGGGCAATCGAGACCGCCGGCATCCCAACGATCACGTTGGCGGTCGATCGCGTGGCCATCGAGCGCGTGCGGCCACCGCGCGGCGGCTACTACCAGGGAGAGTTCGGCAGCGTTGCCGGCAAACCGAATTGGCCGCAACACCAGCGCCGCGTGCTCGACGAGGCTTTGCGTTGGATTGAGCCTCTCGGCCAACCGGGCATCAGAAAACTCGTTGTCGATCTTGAAAGCCAGGTTGAGATGGCCCGCGGTGAACGCTAGCGCGTGTCAGAACCGGGAGCAGTAGCGATCGGATCAAAGGATCCCACGTTGATGAAACGAACTCTCCTTCGCGTCGCGCTCGCTCTGATTATTCTCGGCCTCGCATATCTGCTCTTCTGGCCCGTACCGATCAATCCCGCAGCCTGGACCCCGCCGCCCGCGCCTGAACTCAAAGGTGTTTACGCGCAGAATAATGCTTTAGCCGGTATCGAACGGCTTCGCATCGACAGCTTCGGTCCTGAAGATGTCGCCTTCGATAAAGACGATCGGATCTATTGCGGAGCTGAAGACGGACGCATCTATCGCTTGCAGCCAGACGGCACGAAGCCGGAAGTTTTTGCTCAAACCAAAGGTCGCCCCCTGGTGCTGATATTTGATCACGACGGTAACCTAATCGTCGCTGATGCGGTCATCGGTCTGATGTCGATCGCGCCAGACGGAAAAGCCACTGTGCTGGCCACTGAGGCTGAGGGCCTGCCATTTCGTTGCACGAATGATCTCGATGTTGCTGCCGATGGCACAATCTACTTCACGGATGCATCATCAAAGTTTCCGCTGACCAAGTTGAAAGAGGATGTCCTTGAGCATCAACCGAACGGTCGATTTATGGCTTACGACCCTCGCACAAAGAAAACGCGAGTCCTGCTTAACGATCTGTATTTTGCCAACGGTGTTGCGGTGAGCCCTGACCAATCATTTGTTCTGGTGAATGACACGAGCAGCTATCGTGTGCGGCGCTACTGGTTGAAGGGCGAGAAGGCCGGGCACTCAGACGTCTTCATCGATAATCTTCCCGGATTCCCCGACGGCATTTCGTCGAACGTACGCGACACATTTTGGATTGCGCTGGTAAACCGGAGAGACGCCGGTCTGGATTTTCTGCTGCCGCATCCGTTTCTGCGAAAAGTCGTGTGGCGCCTTCCCTCGTTCCTGCAACCCAACATCAAGCGCTACGCATTCGTTCTCGGCGTCGATGCCAACGGCCGCGTGACGCAGAATCTTCAGGACACTGCACCGAGCTGCTTCGCGCAAATAGCGAACGTCGTCGAGCACAAAGGCAAACTCTACTGTGGCAGCATCGGCGAGAGCGCGATTGGCAGGATGGCGCGCTAAGTATTCGTTCGCCCGTAAGACTAATTCGCGCGAGCTATTTCTTCACAGCAAATCTTTGAGTTGCTTACAGGAAGAGAGCAAAGCTTGACGCGCGTCCTCTGCTTTCACCAATTCTCCTTCTCGAATCGACGCCAGCAATAATTTGCCTTGTTCATCGATCAGGCGGGCTGAAGCCGTTTGTTCAAGTTCGAATTCCTCGTGCAATATCGCCGTGTGATGGGCCAGGTCACACTTCTTCACATCTGCTAAGTCTTCAATTTTGTTTCCCTTGAGTTCCGAAATTAAGAGGGTGAGCCGAGTAAATGAACTAAGCGGGCGTGCCATTCGATGTATTCCTTTGCAACTTGGACGGGTTAGCGGCTATCGATTTCAGATGGTCTGGCGAATTCCAGAGAAGCTGAGAATGGAGTGAGCGAGGCTCGATTCGATAGCACTATATCTTTAAGTCGTGGAATCTGTACAGGCAGGTGGGACCAACCGCGAAGCCGCCGATGGTTGAGTTGATGGAAAGTCCAGCACCCGCGATACCGCTATCGACTGATCCACAGTCGATCTCGATCGGTGATCGGAGCAGTGAGCAGATGAGCAATGAGCAGTGGTAACCAAGTGCACACTGGATACTCAGGTGTCACTTAGGTATCCAGCCGTTATCAAGGTGAACACTTCTTACTCAGCGCAGCAATTTTCCTAGCAATTCGTCGAACATTTCCAGCCAAGGCCGTCGTTTGCGCTCACCAATACTTCGCTCTCTCGAATACTGGATATTCGGTACTCACTTCTTGATTCAAAACTTAGCGGCACCGAATCACCGTCCGCACCCCCACCTAACTTAATAAATAATTAGCGTTAACGGTGCTCGCCGAGCACTTTGTTATCACTGGCACAGCTGTTGTTAAGTAGAAGGCCATTCACGGCAGTTCGCAATGATAAGAAAGTAAGGAGCAAGAAAATGATTAGCCTAGTTTCAGCCAGCACCGCAACCCCGCAGAACAAGTTCAGCACCACCGAATTGGTCGCCTCGATGATGCACAAGCTCTCGCCGGAACTCATCAACACGATTTGTTCACTCGGCGTTGAGAACCGTTACTCAGCGATGGACAACTACGCTGACTTTTTGAACGGCTCGCCGATGAGCATGACCAGTTCCACCACCGAGTTGGGTGTGAACGCGACGCGCAAGTGCATCGAGGAATCTGGCGTTGACCCTTCCCAGATTGGTTTGCTGGTTGCGGCTACGAACACGCCGGATCAAATGCTGCCGTGTCTCGCTTCTGAAGTGATGGCCCGCACACATGGCTTGCTGCCGCGCTCGATGAGCACCGTCAGTATGCAGTCGCACGGTTGTTCAGTGATGCTGAAGTCGGTTGAAGTTGCGCAATGGTACCTCGCCGCGAACCCGGGCAAGATGGCGGTGGTGCTGATGTCGGAAGCGCACACGCCGTACGTTGCTCCGCTGCTGCGTGACGAATATCACGGCTTCCGCGAAATCGCCCGCCTGCGCAAGAGCGAAAAGTTGGATGACAAAGGCTTCGAACAACAAAGAACTGAGACGACGCTCGTAATTCAATCGATGTTGTTCGGTGACGGCGCCGTGGCTTTGCTGCTCGGCCAGGACGTTGCGGGCAAGCCGGCTTTCGGTCCCATCTCGCACCTGACCAATGACTCGCCGGAAGATGTCAACCTGCTCACGATGGTCAGCAACAGCTCGATGCTGAACGGCAAGCCGCAGTACTTCATGCGTCCGGCGGTGCCGACGCGCGGCGCGCACTACGCGGTCACGACGGTGAACGATGTGCTGCACAACCCCATGTCGCCGGTGAGAGATATGAGCCAGGTTGATGATTGCCTGATTCACACGGGCAGCAAAAAGATTCTCGATGGCGTTTGCTCACAGCTCCACCTCGATGCGGATTCGACCAAAGTTCACAAGTCTTACGACGTGCTCGAGCAGTACGGAAATCTCTCGAGCGCTTCCACCGGATTCATGTTGGCCGGCAAAAAGGAATGGGCTGGCCCGGCGATGGTGGTCGGCTTCGGTGTCGGATTCACGGCCAGCGCTGGTTTGATGGCGGTGAACTAAGTTAGACCGGACTGCAGAGTTTGCAGACTTAAACTGATCCCCGAATTCAGATAAGAGAGGATAAAGATCATGACTAACGCGACGACAGCAACGATACAAAATGCGAATCACGCACGCAGTGCTCGGAAGATGTCAGACACAGCGCCGATGGTAGTCACTCGGCTGTCAGGATGGATCGATACCAGCGAACTGAAGACGCAAACTCGCGCTTGGATTATTCCAACCAGAATCCACGGACACGCGAGGTAGCAAATGAACTCACGCGAGCGATCGACGGTTCTCTCATACCCAACGAACCTGCCCCCCGCAGGCACTCAGCTCAACACGCAAACATGGGAGAACAAGATGAACGCCGATACCGTCGGTGAAATAATTGCAACGCGTCAGCTCTACTACCTCGATGATGCCAACGAGAGACGAAAAGTCGGTATCTTCATCGGCAAGCCGCAAATCGCCGCCGACTCCGAGGAATACGAATGCGCTTTTCATGTGATTGGGATCGGCAACCAGGAAGCCATGAAGGCCCGCGGCCATGATTCAATCCAGGCGTTGCAGTCCGCATTAATCCTGGCGGCGGCAACTGTGAATCACCTAAACACGCAGCTTGGCAGAAAATTGACCTGGGAAGGCGGCGTGAAAGGTGAACTCGGCTTTCCCTAATCCGTTCTTACTGAGTTACGAGCGCGCCTTCATCGACTTTTGATGGTTCGCAGACTCTAACCAACGTCGCAGTTACCTGATCAAAATCAAACGGCTTTCCAATTATTCCCGCAACCAAATCGAGTTCGCCTGGGGGCGCTTGCGTCGTGGCTCCATATCCGGTAACCAGCACGACGGGCAAAGAAGGCTTCAGCTTACGTATCGCGCGGGCGGGTTCCCAGCCATCCATCTCAGGCATTGCCAAGTCGGTGAAAACGACATCGAATTCGCTTTCCGCAACTCTTGAAACAGCGGCGTGGCCGCTGGCTACGGTTTCCACGCGATGATGCAGATCGGCCAACATTTCTGCCAAAGTTTCGCGTACGAACTCCTCATCATCGACAATCAGGATCGACAAGGAACGCGTCGTGGCTTCAATTCGAACCTCATCTTGTGCGGTTTCCTGACTGTCGGTCGCGGGCAAATCGATAAAGAAAGTCGTTCCTTTCCCAAGCTTCGACTCGACGCTAAACACTCCCTGATGGCGCTCGACGATTCCGTAACTCACGGCCAGGCCGAGCCCCGTGCCAAGCACGCCTTTGGTTGTGTAGAACGGCTCGAATACACGCTCGCGAACTTCTTCTTTCATTCCCATGCCCGTGTCGGCAAAACGGAGGTGAACTCGCTCAGACTTTCGTTTGCAGCAAATCTTCAAGCTTCCGCCTTCGGGCATCGCATCAACAGCATTGACTATCAGATTCACGAAAACTTCGCGCAATTCTGACGCGTTACCCTGAACGAAAGCGTCGTCATCTGCAGTCAGTGTGACATTGACGCTGAGGCCGGCCGCGCGCGCTTCATTTTCCCAACGCGTGCGCGTGATTTCGATGGCGTCGCGCAGCAGGTTCCCAACATTCAATAATTCCATCTCAGCCGCGCCGGATTTCCGTGCGAACGTTTGAATTCGCCGCACCGTAGAGGCCGCATCCTCGGCTGCAGTGACAATAATTCCGAGGCTGCGAATCAATTCTTCGTCCTTCACCCGCCGCAGAATCAGTTGGGCGCGGCCCAGAATCGCCGCGAGCGAGTTATTAAAGTCATGCGCCACCCCCGATGCCAGTTGGCCCAGCGCGCGCAGCTTGTCAGCCCGCGCCGCGCGATCCCGTTCTTGCTTCTGCTCGGTAATGTCGTGCGCAATCCCGAGCACACCTGTCGTCTGGCCATCGACAATGATCGGCGCCGTGTTGACCGAAGCGAATCGCACTGATCCGTCATGCGCGACATATCGCGATTCAAAGCTCTGCGGCAGGCCGCCTAAGGCTTTCGCAAATCGTTCGCGCCGCATCTCGCGATCGTCTTCGTGAGTTCGTTCAAGGAAGCTGTGCCCGATGATCTCTTCCAGGGTGTAGCCGGTCATGTCGAGCATCGCCTGGTTGCACCACTTATATCGGCCGTCCTCATCGAGCGCATAGATTGCTTCGCGCGCGCTGTTCATAATGTTCTTGAGCAGCGATTGTCGCTCGCGCGCCACGGCTTCAACCTGGCGCAGCTCTGATAGATCGCGCGCCGTGCAAACCGCACCGATGGTCTGGCTGCGTTCGTCCAACACCGGCTCGACCGTAACCAGAACAGGTCGATTGAGATTCTGCGGCACAATCTCAAGGTTGATGCTGGTTGATTTGCGCAGCGCTTGTTCGACGATACATGCCGCCCCGTCAGAGTTGGCGCGCAGAATGTGGCAGCATTGTTTACCCAACAGCGATTCAGGCGGCGTCTGATCCATGGCCGCGCCGGCGCGATTGACGCGCACCAGTCGGCCGTCTTTATCGAAAATGAAGATGCCGTCCGACATCGCATCGAATGTCGATTCCCATTCCTTCTTGGCGCGCGCAACCATTTCGAAAAGCTCGGCCTGCGCGATACCAGTGGCGAGTTGCGCCGCGACGGCTTCGACCAAAAGCACCTCGTCCTCACTCCACCGACGAGCACTCTCAGTTTGATGAATCGAAATAACGCCGCGAAATTCGCCGTTTACGATTAGCGGGTAGTCGATCTGCGAGAGAACGCCGGTTAGTTCGGCCCGTTGATGAATGTAAGAGGACAAGTCTGCGTCGGCATCTTCATATCGTGACGCATCGTGCACGATCAACGGCTTCTGAGATCTGAAGAATCGCTTGCGCAGCAAATCGTTGTAATGTGAATCACCGGATGACTTCAGTTGCGGTTGACCCGCGTCAATATCGTCCAGTCGAATTTCAACTCGGGACGCCGACAAAGCATGCTTCAATTCGCGCGTCGCCGTATCCAACATCGAGGCCAAACTCAGTGATGCGCGAATTGCCACACTCAATTTATTGACCAGCGCTTCGCGCATCGACGTAGCTTCGGCTTTCTGATAAAGCCGCGCCTGACGAATGGCAATGCCCGTCTGATCGGCGGCGGCCTTCGCCACCTCGATATCGGCGTCGCTCCAGTGACGAAGTTCTTTCGTCGTCGAAAGCGCGAACGCTCCCAGCAATTCATTGCCAACACTCACGCCCACGTACATGATCGACTTGACGTCCGCCTTCAGCACTTGTTTGAACTGCCCTTGCAACCGCGCGTCATGCGCGACATCGTCAAAAGCCATCACGCCATGTTTTTCCATGGCCGCGTTAAGCGTCTGGACCTGCGGTAACTCGAAATTGGTGCCGGCGGGTTCAATGTCCGGAACGTGATATTCAGCGGCATTCATGACGCGACCGGCCAACTCATCTTTCATGAATAACGAGCAGCGATCGACGCGGAGGTGAGTCCCTAGTTCATGTACAGCGGTTTCGAAAACTTCGGATACGTCGAGGGTCCGACGCACGGCTTGCGAGATGCGATTGATCAGCGCGGCCCGTTCTCCCTGTTGTGAAAACGCACTTTCGGCAAGCTTGCGTTCACTCACATCGCGTGCGACACCCTGAACTCCAACGGGCTTTCCGTTTCGATAGATCCGCCTGGTACTGACTTCCACCGTGATGCGACGGCCCGCCTTCGAAATGATTTC
This sequence comes from Acidobacteriota bacterium, assembly GCA_021323895.1. Classification (GTDB taxonomy): domain Bacteria; phylum Acidobacteriota; class Blastocatellia; order Pyrinomonadales; family Pyrinomonadaceae; genus UBA11740. The sequence goes on from JAJPKD010000080.1 coordinate 13,883, forward strand.
CAGCTCGTAAATGGTGGAGACTTTTTCCTGAGTCTTGCGCGCCAGCATTTGCCGCACAGTTTCCAAGAACTCCGGCGCGAGCACGTCTGCGACATTCATCCGCAACGCTTCTTCGCGCGAATAGCCGGTGATCTCTTCGCCCGATTGGTTTAGCGATGTGAAGTTTCCTTCCAGGTCGTGCGTGTAGATGATGTCGTTGGCATTTTCGAAAAGCTCGCGATAGCGCTGTTCGCTCTCCAGCAAGGCCGCTTCCGCGCGTTTCTTTTCGGTGACGTCGGTGGCCATGACGAGAGGCGGGCCGACCAGCGAAGTCCAGCTTGTGCCAGTTCACATCGACGTCGATCACCGTCCCATCTTTTTTCCTGTGTTTCCATTCGCCCGCGGCGTCGTGTTGGCGATTCGGTTCTTCGAGATACGAAAGCAACTGCGGCACTTGTTCGGGCGGCCGAATGTCGAGGATCGTCATCTTGAGGAACTCGTCGCGCGTGTACCCGTAATGATCGATTGCTGCCTGGTTGACTGCGAGAAACTGAAGCGATGTTTCATCGCACACGTACATCGGACAGGGATTCGATTCGAACAGCAACCGGTACTCGTGGTTCTGTCTTTCGAGCGCTGCTTCGGCTTCACGTCTTTCGGTCACATCGCGAACGACGCCACGGACCGCGAGGCCATTACCATTTGCATCTCTTTCGATCGTCAGGATGCCTTCCAGGTAACGTTCCTCGCCTAGCGCGTTCTTCAATCGGTCTGTGAAACGAATTGGCTCGAATGACTTCAATTCTTTTAGCGCGGCGATGTCACGCGCCGCAGCTTCTTCTCCGACTAGCGAACTCAACGGTTGTCCGATCAACTCGAACTCAGGGCGGCCAAAGAAACGTGCGCCAGCTTCGTTGATGCTGCGGATGTTGCCATCCATGTCCCGCGTGTAAATGATGTCCGCTGCGTGTTCGACAATGTCGCGATAGCGGCGCTCAACGCGATGACGCTCGGTGAGACGCGCGACCTTCACCAATAATTCTTCGTGCCGAAAAGGGACTTCGAGATAGTCGTCAGCGCCCGCTTCGAACCCCTCGATCTTCGCCGCGTCTTCTTTGCGGATCGCACTGACGAGTAGGACCGGAGTCATCGGCGCTTGCGGTTCGTGCTTGAGCCGGCGACACAACTCGATACCACTCATCTCGGGCATCACGACATCGCTGACTACGATATCCATGCGCGCCGCGGCACAAATTTCCAGCGCGCGCCGCGCCGAGTTCGCGACAAATACTTTGTAGCCCTCAGGCTGAATCAGATCGCGCAACAGATCGAGCTGCACCTGGTCGTCGTTGACGATCAGCACTGTGGCAGGGTTTTCCGCGATTCGATTCATCGGAACGATCAAAGCTGAATGGAGATTTCGGGACGAGGGCGAGGAAACTGGGCGCGGGCGAGAGCGCCGATTAGAACTCAGGCAGAAAGCCCGAGGCCGAATCAGTATAGCAAAGGCAAATCTTGTTTGTCACCAACGTAAATTGGCGGAAAATCAAGGCTTTTTGGTGCTTGGAGTGCTCTCTGGGACAGGTGTCTTGGCAAAATAGCCCGGTCTGTAGTTGAGCTTCAGGTTCTCTTTTCGGACTTCAGGGTTGACGATTTCGATCGTTATCCGGCGGTAAGAACCATCGCGCGTTTTGTTCGAAGAGGAATAAGCGATGAGGTAACGCTCTCTCAAGTCTCTCTGAATTTGGGCAAACGATTCGTTCAATTCACGCTCGTTGCGGGGGAAGTACGCGCGGCCACCGGTGTTCTCAGTAAGCTTCTTCAACGAACCTTCGTCAATGCCAAACTGATAACGATCGCCAATGCCGATCGCGTAAATAAGCGCGTCTGCCTTGAGCGCGCGATTGATGGCTTCCTGCATCCGCACCTGGCTGATCGTATCGACACCGTCAGTCAACAAAATAATTGCCCGGCGGGTATGTTCGGCGGTATCGCTCAGCAGTTCATTCGATGTGGCCCAAATCGCGTCCCAAATCGCAGTCGAGCCTGCCAGTGTCTGTTGCGTGCCGGAAATCGGCGGCGTGCCACCCAGAACGACGTTGCCTCCGATGTAACCCGCGGGCGGCACGAAGCGGACGTCGTCGATGGCGCGACGCAAACGGCCGATGTTGCCGGTGAGCCCTTGTTCGAGCGTTACTTCGCCAGTGAAGGAAACGATCGCCGCTTCGTCCTTGTCGGCGCGCAGAACTGATTCCAGGAAAGCTCGGGCGGCAGCCTTTTCTTCCGGCAAGGTTCTTTCTTCCGAACCGCTGCAATCGATCAAGATGGCGAGCGAGAGCGGCAAATCGCTATTCGGTTGAAAGGTTAAAATTTCCTGCGGCACACCGTCTTCGAGCAGGCGCACGTCTTCGCGTTTGAGGGTACTGACGAACCGTTTCTGTTTGTCGGCGGCCGTGAAGAAAATATTCGTAAGATTGGTTTCAACGCGCACGACATCATCCGAATTCAGCGTGACGTCTTCTTCCTTTTTTGGTGGCGTGGGACTGGGTTGCGCCACGGTTTCGGTTTGCCGCGGACGCGTAGCCGTTTGCGCTCCATTCTGAGCCAGGGAAGAGCGTAGAAAACTTGGGAGCATCGCGATCGCTACGATCGCGCCGCTTACGAACATGATTTTTGTTCTGCTGAATTTCACTTGTTTGTAACGCTATCTGAAACTGCTTTGTATCCTCGCTTGGTTCGCAGTTTGTACTTGTCGTTCGGACTCATTAGTTTCACTTCTACTTTGCGATAACTGCCGTCATAGCGATCATTCGTCGGCTTATAAGTAATCAGGTATTGCGAGCGCAGCTCCTTCGCTATCTTCGAAAACGATCTCTCGAGTGCCAGCATGTCGCCGGTGAAAAAAGCCACGCCGCCCGTTTCCTCGCACAGCCGCTCCAGGCCCTTATCGCCATGATCGGAAACCTGGCCTGCTTCAACCCCCGGAACGACGGCGGACAGTCCCGCCTTGGTCGAGATCGCAAAGATAGTTGTTTCAGTTCGCTGCGCAATGTCTATGGCATCGTTGATGTCCGCGCGACTGTAGGTGTCATCACCGTCGGTAATAATTACGAGTGCTCGCCGGCCCTGCGCTGAGCGCATCTTCTCGTCGCAGAACTGCCAAATCGCATCGTAGAGCGCAGTCTTCTCGCCGGTCTTCTTCACCGCGTAAACGGCCTTGTCCAACAGTTCGAGCCGGTCGGTGAAATCCTGTCGCAACGTGACCTGATCATCGAAGGTCGCGAACAACACGCGGTCCTTGCGCGGGCGCACGACCGTTTGAATAAAATTCATCGCTGACTCTTGTTCGAACTTCAGCTTTCCCGCAGTCGATGGCGAAGTGTCCATCAGCACGCCGACGTACAGCGGCAGGTTGTTGTTCTCTTCGCTGGTGAACGAATCGATCTGCTGCGGCACCTTGTCTTCGGTTACGACAAAGTCACGCTGCGTCAAACCTGAGACGAACTGGCCCTTCTTGTCAGTCACGGTGATAGGCAAACGGACGCGCCGGATGTTGATGATCTCCGGTCGTTCCTGGCCAGTTTCCCCGGATGTCGGCGGCGTCGGCGAAGGCTTCGGCTGCTGGCCGAAAGTCCATGCTGCCGACACGAGCACCAGAGCGATTGCCGAAAAGTGGTTGCTGATTTTGGTCATTCGTGGATTGCGAACTGAGGCTTGAGCTCGCCGACGCCATTTCGATGCGCTCGCGAGCAAAGTCAGTTGCCCTTTCAGGTAGCATAGACTTCAGTCTGTGACGTCTCGGTGCAAGAGATCACAGACTAAAGTCTATGCTACAAGAGTTTGTCGATTTTTGCGGCGAGCACAAAATCGCTCTCCGTCAATCCGTCGATCTTGTGCGTCCAGATAGAGATCTCGGCTTTGCCCCAGCCAAAACAGATATCGGGATGGTGTCCCTGCTCTTCGGCCAGCTCGCCGATGCGATTGACGAAGTCGAGCGTGTCGCGGAAATTTTTGAACTTGTAATTTCGAGTCAGGTGATGCTGATTGACGACTTCCCAGGTGGGCAATTGCTGCGAGTAATTCTTCAACTCGTCGCCGCTCAGAGGCGGCACGCCTCCGCGACAAGGCACGCATTGACGTTCGGCTAATTCAGACATGATTCCTCCGCATTTTTGCTGATGCGAGTCGTCGAGGTTATCACAGCTCGATCAGAGATGCTTCCTGCGAATGAGTGCTACTGACTTCTGCTACTTCGTCTGCGATAATGGCTCGCCGTCAAACGCATTCACCGTTTCTAGCTGCCGACAATGAGCGAAGCCATGGACAAAGTGCGCGGGTTGCGCGAGCTGCCGATCTTTCCGCTGCCGGTTGTCTTGTTTCCCGGCATGCCGATGCCTCTGCACATTTTCGAAGATCGCTATCGCAAGATGCTGGCCGACATTCGCGCCGGCGATAATCTTTTCGGCCTGTCCTATTTCGACGCCAGCACCGCGAGCATCGATGCGCCGCCCACCGGCCACATCGGATGCGTGGCGGAAATAACGGAGTCGCAAGCGCTCCCGGATGGCCGTTCGAATGTTTTGGCCGTGGGCGTGGTGCGCTATGAAGCGGAAAGTTACGTGGAGCGGGGCGATCCTTATTTGGTAGTGCGGCCAAACTATTTCGAAGACGAACAGGAAAACGAATCTTCCCTGATGGCGAATTCGCGCGAGGTCGCCAACATGTTCATGCGTGTCGCGAATGCCATCCGCGTGATGAACGATGAGCGAGGCAACCTGCCGGACATCAGCGACACCGATCCACAGAAGCTATCGTTCCTGGTGGCCGCGGCGATGGAAATCGAGATTGAGACGAAGCAGCAGTTGCTTGAGTTGCGCTCGACCTCGGAACGCCTGCGCCGGTTGCACGATTTACTGGCGCGCGTTGTGAGTAACTACGAAGAGCGAGCGCGCTTGCATTCGATCGCAAAAGGAAACGGGCACGCGGGAAAGAAAATTGAAGTCGAGTGAGTCAGTACCACCTGCGGTAGCGGGTGGATCAAATGGAACCAAGCGGGTCTAAGTCAACAATTCACGTTCGCGTCCTTTTCTTTGGCGCTGCGCGCGATGCTGCCGGCAGCGAAGAGATCGACTTCGATTTGCCTTCGCCGACCAACGCGACGAGTGCTCGCGAACAGTTAGTGCAAGCGTACCCGTCATTGCAGCGCTTCGGTAAATCACTTTTGTTCGCCGTCAACCAGGAATATGCCGAGCCGGATCGCGAGATTCGCGACGGCGATGAACTCGCAGTCTTTCCACCAGTCAGCGGCGGCTCTGGGTACGCACGCGTCCCGCGTGCTTTGACTTCCGACTTCGATTTCTTCGAGATCACAACCGACGCGATCGACGTGGGCGCCGTCGCCCGCCGCGTGGTCCTGCCCGAATGTGGCGCTACGGTAACCCTCGATGGCTACGCGCGCGAATGGACCAAAGGCCGCCGCACGCTCTACCTGGTTTACGAGGCTTACGAACCGATGGCCTTGAGCGAGATGAGAAAGCTAGGCGAGCAGGCTCACGCGAAATTCGACGTCGCGCATATTGGCATCGTCCACCGCACCGGCCGCCTGGAAATCGGCGAGACGAGCGTGGTGATCAGCGTCAGCGCGCCGCACCGACGCGCCGCCTTCGAAGCTTGCGAATGGGCCATTCGCGAACTCAAACGCACCGTGCCGATTTGGAAAAAGGAAGTCTTTGCCGACGGCGAGGTGTGGGTGGAAGGCGAAGGCCAACAGAAATAATCCACAGATACCGCAGAGTGTCAGAACCGCGAGCGATAGCGAGCGGATCAAAGAGCAACTCACCAATTAATCAAAGCCTCGTCGAATTAGAAACTGCGCCTGGATCGGGTCGCTCCCCGTTCTGACACTATCAACGCAATCTGCGGATGTACTTATTGCGAAACTTCCTCCGTCTCATCCTCAGCACTCGGCTCAACCAAAGATGCGCTCGTGACCATATCGTCGGCATCGACTTTGATCAGGCGCACGCCCTGAGCGCTGCGGCCGGTCCTGCGAATCTTATCAGCCTCGAGACGGATCAATTTCGCCTGCTGGGTGATGATCATGATCTCAGAATCATCATCGACCGGAAATACGGCGACGACTTTGCCGGTCTTTTCGGTTGTCTTCATGTTGATGACGCCCTTGCCCCCGCGCGACTGCAAACGGTAGGTCGAAATCGGTGTTTGCTTTCCGTATCCCTTCTCGGAAACTGAAAGCATGCGTTCCGAATCGTCGGCCGACACGGCGCACAGCGAAACGACGAAATCATCTTTGCGCAGATCGATGCCACGAGTGCCGCGCGTCGCGCGACCCATTGGCCGCGCGTTCTTTTCATCGAAGCGAATGGCGAAACCGTTGTGCGTGGCGATAAAGATGCGCTTCGTGCCGTCGGTCAGGACCACGTCGAGCAGCGCGTCGCCTTCATCGATGTTGATGGCGATGATCCCGTTCGAGCGAATGTTCTGAAAATCGGCCAGCGAGGTCTTCTTGATTACGCCTTTGCGCGTCACCAACAAAACGTAACGGCCCTCCGAGAATTCGCGCACGGGCACGACGCCGGCCAGCTTTCGATCCGACGGAATCTGAATGAGGTTCACGATTGCTTTCCCCCGCGAAGCCGCTGCCGCATCTGGAACCTCGTGCACCTTCATCTTGTAAACCAGACCATCGTCGGTGAAGACCATGAGGTACGCGTGCGTGGAAGCGATGAACAGATGCTCGACATAATCTTCGTTCTTGGCCATCGCCCCGAAACGGCCTTTGCCGCCGCGTCCCTGCCGCGAATAAGTGGTCACCGGCGTCCGCTTGATGTAACCGTTCTTGGTGACGGTGATCGCGACTTCTTCGTCGGCGATGAGATCTTCAATCGAGTAATCGGTCCCGGCTTCGGTAATTTCCGTGCGGCGCGGGTCGCCGAATTCTTTCTTGACGTCTTCGAGCTCGTTAATGATCACGCGGCGCAGGGACTTTTCGTTCGCGAGGATCTCTTCGAGTTCGGCGATCAGCTTAATGATCGATTCGTATTCGTCGATGATCTTCTGACGCTCGAGCGCCGACAGCCGGCGCAATTGCAGATCGAGAATCGCCTGCGCCTGAACTTCGGAAAACGCGAGACTCTCCATCGCCTTTTTCAGCTTGGGCAAGTATTTCGCGATCGGCTCGCCCGACGGAACGCCTTTCCATGCCTTCACTTCGCTCGTGGTTTTCAAGTCGCCGGTCAGCCACTGCCGCGCTTCTTCAACCGAGCGCGAATTGCGAATCAGCGTGACGATGAAATCCAAAGCATCGATTGCCTTAGTCAGGCCTTCGAGGATGTGCGCCCGCGCCCGCGCCTTGCGCAGGTCATACTCAGTGCGGCGGCGGACCACTTCGCGACGAAAATCAATGAAGTGTTCCAGTATCTCTTTCAAGTTCAGGACGCGCGGCTGTCCGTTAACGATGGCCAGATAGATCACCCCGAACGAGGACTGCATCGGCGTCAACTTGAACAGTTTGTTTTGGACCACCTGCGGGACAGCGTCGCGTTTCAGCTCAACCACGATGCGCATGCCGTTACGATCAGATTCGTCGCGGACCTCCGAGATTCCTTCCAGCTTCTTTTCATTGGCCAGTTCAGCGATGCGCTCAATCAGCTTGGCTTTATTAACCTGGAATGGAAGTTCCGTGATGATCACAGCGTCGCGCTCGTGCGAGCCGCGGCCGATGCGATCGATCGCAGCCCGGGCGCGCATCTGGAGAATGCCGCGGCCGGTGCGATAGGACTCCTTGATTTCTTCCCGTCCGCAGATAAAACCGCGCGTGGGAAAATCCGGGCCCTTGACGATCTTCAGCAGGTCTTCGATGTCCATTGCGGGGTTGCGCAGGACAGCGATCGTGGCATCGACAACCTCGTTAAGATTATGCGGCGGAATCTTCGTGGCCATGCCCACCGCAATCCCTTCCGATCCATTCAGCAACAGATTGGGAATGCGCGTCGGCAGAACTGTGGGTTCGCTTAACGACTCGTCATAGTTGGGTTGGAAGTTGACCGTCTCTTTTTCAATGTCGGCAAGAACTTCATTCGCCAGTCGCGCCATACGCACTTCGGTGTAACGCATCGCCGCGGGCGCGTCGCCGTCGATCGATCCAAAATTTCCCTGGCCGTCGATCAGCGGGCATCTCATGGAAAAATCATGCGCCATGCGCACGATCGTGTCGTACACCGCCGTGTCGCCATGCGGGTGGTACTTACCAATGACGTCACCGACGACGCGCGCGCTCTTCTTGTAGGCCTTGTTGTAGTTATTGCCGAGTTCATTCATCGCCCACAGCACGCGGCGGTGCACAGGCTTCAATCCGTCACGCACGTCGGGCAGCGCGCGGCCGATGATCACCGACATCGCATAGTCGAGATACGATCGCCGCATCTCGTCTTCAATACTGACGTGTTGTCTTTCCAATGTTTCCATTAATCAAACCTTTCCGATAAAATCCGCGTCGATCCGTCGCGCACAATTCAAGTTAGCTTCGGTGATTTTTCTACCGAATTTGCTGGCACGAATTTTTGATTGCTGTGGATAGTTTTGCTTCGATGCAGCAGTAATTCATGCGGTCAAATTTCGAGTTCTAATTCTACCTTGAAATCGTCGTTGCGGCAACCTGAAAAACGGCAAATTCGCCAATAAATTCGCGGCTTCGACGAATTTTTTGAGAAAGCAACGCGCTACGTTTTCCAAACGAATTTCGGGTGACGACTAAATCAGAAAAACAAGCAGACCATTCGCGTCGCCGGCGCGAACGAATTGCGCTTTCTTTGCCGGTGCGCGTGTCGTGCCGCGAGAGCGGAGGAAAAGAATGGAAGGAAGTTTCACGACTCGTTGACGTCACGCCGTTTGGTGCGCGCGTGCGTTTGAAACGACCGATTGAGATCGGACGTCTGATGTTGCTGACTGCGGCGATGCCGCGCCAACTCCGTTGCTTCGATCATGTTGAGGATCAATACCGAGTCTGGGCTCTGGTGAGAAACCTCAAACTGCTCGATCCGAAAAAAGATAAAGGCGCGCTCACAGAAATTGGTGTTGCATTTGTCGGCAAACGGCCACCGCTTTCGTATCTGGACAATCCCGCGACGCGTTACGAGATTGCCAAGTCGGTTGATGAAGTGGGGCTGTGGTCGGTCCAGGAAGACTCAAATCACTTGCTAACAGAAATTCCCGGCGACAAGCGCAAGGCGACACGGCACAGCATTCCGGTCGAAGTGCAGATCGAAGCTATCGGTGAAGAAGGAGAAATCCTGAAGAGCGAGACGACCGTAACTGAGAACATCAATGAACACGGCGCGGCTGTTTTCACCACACTCGATCTGTCGCCTGGGCAATTTGTAAGAGTCAGCAAACCCGAAATCCAACTGCTCGCGATCGTCCGTCAACGCAGCGTCGCGCCCAACGGCATCGCGCGATTGCACCTGGAATTTATCGGTGGCGAATGGCCGCTGTGAAGACAAAATGAAACAATCAATTGAGTCACGAACACAGCTATTATCTTAATCAACTTAATCCAATGAAAGTCCTTGAGACAGATCGCTTAATCATCCGTCATCTGAATGTCGATGACGACGAGTTCATTTACCAATTGGTCAACGATCCATCGTTCATTCGATGCATTGGCGACAAAGGCGTCCGCACGACTGAAGACGCGCGCAACTATATTTTGAATGGGCCGGTCGCGATGTATGAAAAGCTCGGGTATGGCTTGTACGCGACCGAACTAAAAGAAGGTAACGTACCCGTCGGCATGTGCGGCATTCTGAAGCGCGACACCTTGCCACATCCAGACATTGGCTTTGCGTTTCTGCCGGCGTACTGGAAGCAGGGCTATGCTTTTGAGTCGGCTGCAGCGGTCATGAAGCATGCGCGCGAAGTTCTCGGGATCGATCAAGTGCTGGCCATCACCACGCCGGATAACGAGGCTTCAGCAAGGCTGCTTGAGAAGATCGGCTTGCGATTTGAACGGCTCATCAAGTTGTCAGAAGATGCCGCGGAAGTGAAGTTGTTTAGTAACGCGCCGGCAGAATAAACGCGATGAATCTAAACAGTCTCAGCGATCTTTATCGCCACATGCAGTGGGCTGATGCTGGCGTCTGGCAAGCAGTCTTTGCCGCAGAGTCAGCTCTCGCAGACCAGAAGATCACTGAATACTTCTATCATCTGCATCTGGTCCAGCATGCGTTTCTGCGTGCCTGGCGTGACGAGCCGCGCGACACTCCGTTTCCAAAGTTCGATGATGTGCGATCGCTGAGGTCATGGGGACAAGCGTACTACCGCGAGATTTTCGAGCACCTTGAAAAATTGACTGACGAAGGCATTTCAAAACCGGCGGTGTTGCCTTGGACAGAGTTGGTTGAGAAGCAGCTTGGTCAAGCACCAGCAGCGATCACGCTCAGTGACATGATGCTGCAGGTCCCACTACACAGCCAATATCATCGCGGTCAAATTAATGCGCGACTGCGCGCGGTGGGCGGAGAGCCCCCGCTGGTGGACTACATCGCGTGGCTCTGGCTTGGCCGGCCGGAAGCAAATTGGGACTTCAAGAGTGAGTAAAGGTGGGCTGCAAATCGAACGCGTGCGGCGAATCTGTCTCGCGCTGCCGGGAACGTGGGAGAAGATCTCGCACGGCGAGCCGACTTGGTTTGTCGGCAAGAAAGTCTTTGCGATGTTCTCGAACAATCATCATGGCGATGGGCACGTCGCGGTAACTGTACCGGCGGCGGTCGGCATTCAGGAGATGCTGATCAAAAAATCGCCGAAGAAATTCTATCGGCCACCCTATGTCGGCGTGCGCGGTTGGGTCGGAATCGAAATCGATCGCGTCAGTGACCGTGAATTGCGCGCACACCTCGAAGAAGCATGGCGACTAATTGCGCCAAAGAAGTTACTGGACAGTCCGAACCGCCTGCGGTAGCGGGCGGGCCATCCTAGATTGGGAGACTCCGCATGAAACGAGAAGATCAATTCATTCCGCATTTGATCGTCAGCGACGGTATGGCCGCGCTGAGATTTTACCGAGAAGTTTTCGGCGCCGAAGAGGGCCACAATATGATGGCGCCGGATGGTCAACGCTTGATGCACGGCGAACTCTTCCTCGATGGCCACAAGTTTTTTGTCAGCGACGAGTTCACTGCCGAAGAGGGCGGCAACTGCAAAACGCCACAGACGCTCGGTGGCACGTGCGTGCGCATCACTCTGCAAACCGACGACGCGGACGGTGTAGTTGAGCGCGCCGTCGCGCGCGGCGCAAAAGTGCTCATGCCGTTGCAGGACATGTTCTGGGGCGCGCGCTATGGACAGATTCTCGATCCGTTCGGTCACAACTGGGGCATCAATCAACAACTGAAAGAACAGACTGAGGAAGAGACAAATAAGGCTGCCGCTGATTTCTTTGCGAAGCGATGAGCAAACAACAATCCGCCATCGAAAAATTCCGGGCGTTGCATGATTCAGGTTGTTTTGTGCTGCCGAACCCGTGGGACGTTGGATCAGCGATCTATCTCGAACACGTCGGTTTCAAAGCGCTGGCGACAACATCGGCAGGGTTCGCGTGGTCCAAGGTGCTGCCGGACGGAGCGGCCTTCGTCTCGCGCGACATGATGCTCGCACACTGTCGCGAGATTGCCGCCGAGTCCTCATTGCCGGTGAACGCTGATTTTCAAAACGCGTACGCAGACGATCCGGAAGGTGTTGCCGAGAGCGTGAAGTTATGTGTGGCGACCGGCGTCGCCGGTTTGTCAGTCGAGGACAGCACCGGCCTACGCGATCATCCTCTCTACGATTTCGATCTCGCGGTCGAGCGTATCAAAGCCGCGCGCGCCGCCATCGACGCCGCGTTAGCTCCGGAAACGCGAGCGAGCGGATCAAGCGATTATCGAGTGGTTTTGACTGCACGATGTGAAGCGCATCTCGTCGGCGATCCGAATCCGCTTCGCACTTCGCTCGATCGCCTGGTTGCGTTTGCAGACGCCGGCGCCGATTGCCTGTATGCTCCGGGAGTGACGAAGCCCGATGAAATCGCCGCGATCGTCAAAGCTGTTTCGCCGAAACCGGTCAATGTTCTGGTATTCGCCAGGAACTGCGATCTAACGCTGGCTCAGCTCGCCGACCTCGTCGTGCGGCGAATCTCCGTTGGCAGTTCACTGGCGCGCGTGGCTTGGGGAGCGCTGGTTCAAGGGGCTAAGGAAATTCAAACCAAAGGTTCGTTTGCGAGCTTTGGCGAGGCTACAACTTTCGATTTCAATGGGCTTTTCGCTCGGGGCGGACATTCTGAATGAGACGATTCAGCCGCTGTTAAGCAAACCGAATTCTTTTCCGGTGCATCGGAATATCGCCTCTGACTCTTCCCGAAATTTGAAAACACGGACGCAAATCTGAAAGAATCAGTCGCAATGAAAAATCGAATAGTCGCCCCGATTTTCACGCTGTCGATCGCCGCTTTATTCGCGCTGCTCATCGTCACGTTTGTGACCGCGACCATCACGCCGACGCAGGCCCAATCAACTCGCCCGCGTCGCGTCAAGCCGGCGCCCTCCCCA
>JAJPKD010000253.1 GCA_021323895.1 Acidobacteriota bacterium
CCTTCTTGTCGCCGAGCGCTTCACGCAGCGCCTGGCCCAGCGTCAGCGCGATATCTTCCACCGAATGATGATCATCGATTTCGAGATCGCCTTTGCACACGACTTCCAGATCAAACAAGCCGTGTCGCGCGAACAAATCGAGCATGTGATCGAGAAACGGCAAGCCGGTATCTATGCGTCCGCGGCCGCGGCCGTCGAGATTCAGCTTCACGCGGACATTTGTTTCTTTCGTCTTCCGATGAATGGACGCCAAGCGTGCTGCCGTTTTCTTTTGTGTCGCCATGTCGCCGTTTACCTTTCGTTGAAAATCTCTCCTAGCGCCGCGATCAGCTTGTCATTTTCTTCCGGCGTCCCAACGCTCAGGCGAAAGTAATCGCCCAGCATCGGATAACTGCTGACATCGCGAATCAGGATGTCGCGCTCCAAAAGCTCGTCGAACACCGTTCGCGGTTTGAGGCGCGAACGCATCACCATGAAATTCGCGCGCGATCTCACAGGAGCAAGCCCGCCTAGCTTTTTCAACTCACTGAAGAGTCGTTCTCGCTCCTGAGTTATTTTCTGCACCAACGGGCGCAGCTCTGTTTCATACAGTTCGATTGCGACTTCCGCCGCGGTTTGTGAAATCACGTTGAGGTTGTAAGGCAGCAGCGCCTTTCCAATTTCGCGCGTCAATTCAGGCGCCGCCAGCAAGTAACCGATGCGCAAACCGGCCATGGCCATCGCTTTCGAAAAAGTCCGCAGCACCACCAGATTCGCATGCTCGTTTAGCAACGGAACGACGGAATGGTCGCTGAATTCATGATAAGCCTCGTCGATTACGACCAAACCGCTCGCCGCGCCCAGCAGCTTGCGGAGATCGTCGTCGGCGATCACGCAACCTGTAGGATTATTTGGCGAACAGATGATCGTGACGTCAGGTTGGCTATTCGTAATCGTTTCCCGCAGCGACTCAACGTCATATTCCAAGTTGAAATTCAACGGCACGCTGATTACTTCGCCGTCGAGCACTGTCGCGATTTGTCCATACAGCGTGAAGGTTGGTTCGGAAATCAGGACGCGCTTTCCCTTGCCGACCGAAACCATCAAGAGCGCCTGAATCAGCTCGTTCGATCCGTTTCCGGCGAGCACCCCATCCGCTTTCCAGCCCCCGAACCCGGCGAGGGCTTCGTGCAAAGCCACGGGAATGAAGTCCGGATAGCGCGACCACTTTCTTTCCGCTAGTCGCCGCTCAGTTTCTTCCTTGATGCGCACCGGCGCGCCCCAGGGATTCTCGTTCTGATTGATCTTCACGCTGGCGCGATGCGGTGTAAGCGCGTAAGCGCGCAGCGCGCGCACCGCAGGCTTGATTGTGTCGGTCGGCTTGCTCATTTATTTCATCCTGATCGTCGCCGAACGCGCGTGCGCTGTCAGTCCTTCAGCTTCGGCGATCGTGGCAATTTTGTCCGCCTTGGCGCTCAATGCTTCCTGCGAGTAACGCAGCACGCTCGTACGTTTGATGAAGTCACAAACTCCCAGCGCCGATGAAAATCGCGCGGCGCCGCCCGTCGGCAAAACGTGATTTGGCCCGGCGAAGTAATCGCCGACGGCTTCGGGCGTGTAGGCGCCGAAGAAAATCGCGCCCGCGTTCCTGATTTGTTCGCCGACCGCATCATCGTCGCGCGTAATGATTTCCAAATGCTCAGGCGCGAGATCGTTGGCGATCGCAACTGCCTCTTCCAAGCGCGAAACAACGATTAGCGCGCCGAAATTCCCCAACGATTTCTCGGCGACATCTTTTCGGGGCAACGTCGCTAACTGTCGATCGACCTCGGCTGAAACTTCGTGTGCCAGTGATTCACTCGTAGTAATTAAGACTGCCGACGCGTCTTCGTCATGTTCCGACTGCGCCAGCAGATCCGCCGCGACGAAATCTGCGCGCGCGGTTTCGTCTGCGATTATTACGACTTCGCTCGGCCCGGCGATCGAGTCGATGCCCACCACGCCGAACACCAACTTCTTCGCCGCCGCCACGTAGCGATTGCCGGGGCCTGTGATTTTATCCACGGCGGGAACCGTTTCAGTTCCGTAAGCCAGCGCCGCGATCGCCTGCGCTCCGCCCACCGCGTAAACTTCGGTCACGCCCAGTTCGACCAACGCAGCGGCAACGGCTGGATTCTGAGTCAGCGAATTTGGCGGAGTCGCAACGATGATTCGCTTGACACCTGCGACCTGCGCCGGCACTACGTTCATGATCACGGACGATGGATAACTCGCGGTGCCACCCGGCACGTACAATCCAGCTCGATCGATCGGCGTGATGCTCTGCCCCAATCGCACGCCATCGGCAGGCTGAATCTCCCAGGACGATTCGCGCTGCCGCTCGTGAAAGAGCCGCACGTTCGCAATTGCCTCTCGCAGCACGGCCAACAGCTTGTCATCGACTTGTTTCGCCGCTTCTCGTAGCTGTGATTCATCAATACGAAGCTGCGCTTCAGTCAACTTCACGCGATCGAATCGCTCAGCATATTCAATTAGTGCTGCGTCGCCGCGCGTGCGCACGTCAGCAACGATTTTCTCCACATCGCTCATTAGTTGCGCGTCGAGGGCCACGCTTCGCGAGCGAATGCGTTCCAGCCGGCTGGTCAATGCCCGCTGGATGTCGCTCTTGATTAACTCAAGCATCTGGCTTCGCTCCTTTGGCGATCAAGTCTTTCAGCAAATTAATCAGCTTCAAGAGCGCGTTGGCTTTCAATTGGTAACTCGCGCGGTTGACGATCAAGCGGGCTGCGGACGAAAAGATTTCTTCGGTGACGATGAGGCCATTTTCACGCAAGGTCCGGCCCGTCTCGACCAGGTCCACGATGCAATCGGCGAGTCCCAACACCGGCGCCAGCTCAACTGAACCGGAAAGCGAAATGATTTCCACCGGTTGCCCGCGCTCTCCAAAGTGCCGCGTCGCAATTCGCGGATACTTCGTCGCGACTTTGACGATGCCGTGCCCGTTCGCTTTCGCATCCGCCGGCGCAGCGACCACCATGCGACAACGGCCAATCGGCAAATCGAGCGGCTGCAAAACGTCCGCGCTTGCTTCCAGCAAAACGTCGCGGCCGACGATGCCGCAGTCCGCGATGCCATGCTCAACATAGACGGTAACGTCCGCAGGCTTCACGAAGAGAAATCGGTATTCTCCACTTCGATCTTCGATCGAGAGCCGCCGAGAAGTCTCAGCGTCGTCGGACAAAGTGATGCCGAATTGATTCAGCAGCGCTAACGCGTCGGACTGCAGCCGCCCTTTGGCGATCGCAATCGTCAGTCGGGTCATGGCTTCGCCTCCGGTGATTTGATCAGCACACGCTCATTTCGCCGGCGCGCAGCGATGGCTTCTCGCAACGTGGCGATGCAGTCGCCTGATTGCCCAATTCGGCTGGATGCTGGCTCAGATTCATGACCGTTCTGATTGCGAAGAAGCAGCGCGTCAGTCAGAGCATCCAAATCAATGACGAAACCAACAGCGGCCTCGCTCTTTCCGAGTTTGGCCGTCAGATGATCGTAGCGACCTCCGCCACCGATGCGCACGCCCGCACCCCTGAGATAGATCTTGAAATTCACGGCGGTGTAGTAATCCAATTCAGAAACATCCCCCAAATCGATCTCGAACCGCTCCGACAGGCTCAACGCCTCAATCGTCCGCCAGAGGTTCTCCAGGCGATCGAGGGCCGCGCGTGATCTTTGATTGGTAATGACCTGGCGCGCAGCTTCAAAGACCTCGGCCTTGCCGGAGAGTTGAATCAGTTCAGAGAATCGCCGGCTGTCTTCGGGACTTGCGTAATCGGAGAGAAACTTTTCCAGATCGTCCGCGTTACGACTGTCGATCAATTCGCGCAGCTTCCCGCGCAACGAATCATCAAGATACAAATTTTCAACCACCCCATTGAACACTTCGACGTCGTTCAATGTTATGACGAAATCCTCAGGCAGATTCAGACGATCAAAAATCTCACAAGCGATTGCCAGAATTTCCGTGTCAGCCGATTCGCCGCTGGCTCCAAACAACTCACAACCGATTTGGGTTGACTCGCGCCGAAACTCAGCCCGCGACTTTGCGTGCTGGCGGAAAACTGGCGCGACGTACCAAAGGCGCAGAGGCCGCTCGCGCCGTTTGAGCAACGTGACGGCAGCGCGGGCCACACCCGAGGTTGCGTCCGGACGCAGGGCAAGCAACTGCCCATCTGCGTCCATAAAGCGAAACGAGTTGGCCGCTTCTTCGCCCATGCCCTGCTCGAAAAGCGAGTAATAGTCGATCGTCGGAGTCGTGATTTCTTCGTACGACCAGCCATTAAACACAGCCAGCGCGGTCTCTTCAATTGCTCGGCGGACGCGCGCCTCGCGACCAAAGAAATAACGCAACCCGTTGGGAATTTTCGAAAGTTGAACTGTCATAATTCTCGCCAAAAACAAAACCCGC
This sequence comes from Acidobacteriota bacterium, assembly GCA_021323895.1. Classification (GTDB taxonomy): domain Bacteria; phylum Acidobacteriota; class Blastocatellia; order Pyrinomonadales; family Pyrinomonadaceae; genus UBA11740. The sequence continues at coordinate 4,445 of JAJPKD010000253.1, forward strand.
CGCCGAAGATCACCTTTGGCAGCGGGTCGAAAAATTTCGGGTAGTTATTGACTAAGCCTGATTCTCAATCACCCGAACACGCTGCCGAGACGTCGACGGTGACCGGCGTAATGGCGATGTCCGTGATGGTGATGGCGAATGAACTTCATGCTGTTCAGCTATCGTGTATACGTGAGTCGAAAGCGGATGTCAAACCTACGGCAGCGTCGCGATGTTGGCTATTTTGGATAATTCAAGTAGCTTATTCCTACGCGTTCTGATCTAGTTCGAATTGTCTGAGGAGTCCTGGTTTTGCCTACAACTGCGAGCCAAAAAGCTGCGGGAGTTATCGGTAACGGAGCCGCCGATGCCGATCTATCTCCGCGAGAAATGCGCGATATCCTGGCCGAGAGCTTCCTTCAGATTGCCCCTGATGCGCGAGTTCTCGCCATCATCCCCGACAAAACTCGCGACGATAACACTGATGTATTATTCCCTTTTGCGGCAGACATCTTAAGTGAAAGACGAGTTGCGCAATTCGATGCGCTGGTCGCGCAAGGAACGCATGGCCCGATGATCGAAGCTGAAAAGCGCACGAAGGTCGGATGGTCAAGCGCGACGGCCGTGCCAAGCCTGGGCACGATCTTCGATCACGAATGGAATAACGCCGATGAGTTGGCAACAATCGGAGAACTCAGCGCCGGCAACGTTTCGAGCTTGACGAGCGGACTCTTAAACGAACCGGTGAAAGTAAATCTGAATCGCAGACTCGCGCCGGGCATCTACGACACGATTCTGATCTTCAGCGCGACCGTGCCTCACGAGGTTGCCGGCTTTGCCGGCGGCGCGAAATATCTTTTTCCGGGAGTGGCCGGACCCGATCTCACGCATGCGACGCACTGGCTCGGCGCGTTGGCCAGCATCGAAAACGTGATCGGACGCGTGGAGACCCCCACGCGTCACATGATCGAAGCGGCTGCCGATTTTGTCTCGGCAGAAATCATCACACTGAACTCGGTAGTCACGCGCGACGACAACAATCGTTTGCGCACTCATGCATTGTTCGTCGGAGATTTTCGCAAGGCGTTTCGCGCTGCGGCCGAGGTCAGCCGCCAGGTTCACATCAAGTACACGGGTCGCAAATACAAACGCGTCGTGGCGTTGCTGGACGAGCATTACGATGAGCTGTGGGTTGGCGGGAAAGCCAGCTATAAGTTAGGCGGAATTATCGAAGAAGGTGGCGAGCTGATCATTTACGCGCCCCACTTGCGATCAATTTCCGAAACACACGGGCGGCTGATCGAAAAATATGGTTACGCGCCATTGGATCGAGTGCGTGAAATGGTCGCGTTATCAGAAGAACTGCGGAGCAATCTCGCGGTTGCGGCGCATCTTGCTCACGTTTCGTATGCCGGCAAGCGAGATGAAACTGGCCGCGTAATACCACGTTATCACATCACGATGGCATCTGCGCTTGACGAAGAAACCTGCCGGCGAGTGCATCTGGGTTACATGGATCACCGGAAGTTTAGGCGTGAGGATTACGAACATGATCCGGACACGTTAGTGGTCGAACGCGCGGGACGCGATCTGTACTTAGTAGAACCTCACTAAGCACAAAGCGGCGTCAAGCCGCCGCACTCCAAAATCATCGCCCCATCCAACCACCATCAACTACCAGAATCTCCCCATTCACGTAGTCGCTTGCAGGCGATGCGAGAAATACAGCCGCGCCTGCCAAATCGGATGGCTCGCCCCAACGACCTGCGGGAATGCGTTCGAGAATTTGCCGATTGCGCGTGGCGTCTTCTTGCAAAGCCTTCGTGTTCGAGGTGCGCATATAGCCCGGCGCGATCGCGTTGACGTTGATTCCCTTCCCGGCCCACTCGTTCGCCAGGGCTTTGGTCAATTGCGCGACGCCACCTTTGGACGCGGCGTAAGCCGGAACTGTGATACCGCCTTGAAACGAAAGCAACGAGGCAATGTTGATGATCTTTCCCCTGCCCTGCTCGATCATCTTTCGCCCGGCGAGTTGTGAAAGCCGAAATACCGCTGACAGGTTAACTTCAATCACCGCGGCCCAGTCCTCTTCTGAATAATCGACGGCCGGCGCGCGACGAATCGTGCCGGCGTTGTTGACCAGGATATCGAGGCGGCCAAACTTCCCAATCACAGAATCGATCAAGGGCCGTGGCGTTTCCGCCTGAGCTAAGTCTCCAGTGACGGCAAGAGCAGTTCGTCCGGTCTTGGCGACAGCGTCGCAGGTGGCTTCAGGCGAACGCGTGTTTCCATGACAAGCTACGTCGGCGCCGGCTTCGGCCAACGCAATCGCGATCGACTGGCCCAAACCGGCAGCAGCTCCGGTTACGAGCGCCACTCGGCCATCCAACTTGAATTGATCAAGAATCATTGTTCTAAGTCGAGAGAAAGTCCTGACGAATCGGCGTGAAGATGTCGATGAGCACAACTTCTTCATCCATCATCGTCGCGCCGTGCAGACAATTCGATGGAATGTGCAACACATCGCCCGGCGACGCAATTCGCTCTTCACCTTCAATGAAGAAGCGAACACGTCCCTGCACCACAATCGACATTTGTTCGTGCGGATGGCGATGCTCAGGTGTTACCAGAAACGGTTTGAAGCGAAAGCGGCAGATCATCAAGTTCTGGCCGACGACCATCTGCCGTTCAATTCCATCGGACGGATGTTCGATCGGGATGGAAGACCAGTTAAGGTGCTGCGCCGTGAAAACGGGTTCTGCGAAAGTTGATGACATGCTGTTCAATCCGATCTGCGTATTTGATTCTTAGCTAGCCCGCGCTGACTTCACGGCTTCGACGTAGGCGCGCGCAGCGGCAGTGACTTTTTCGGGCTGCCCCGCGCGAATCGCTTTCACATCGACGAGATCGGCCCCGACTCCAATCGCGGCTGCGCCCGCTTGAATGAAACTCGCCGCGGTTGCGAGCGTCACGCCGCCGGTCGGCACCAATTCGATTTGCGGCAGCGGCGCTTTCAAAGACTTGATGTAGCTGGCGCCTCCCATCGCGCCACACGGAAAAACTTTTACGAAGTCAGCACCGGCATTCCACGCCGTGACGATCTCCGTCGGAGTCAACGCACCCGGCATCACCGGAACATCCAGTTCATGACAACATGCAATGGTTTCCAGATTCAGAGCCGGACTGACTACAAACTTTGCGCCGGCACTGATGCATGCTTGCGCTGTCTGAGGATCAAGGACTGTTCCCGCGCCGACAATCGCTTCGTCGGCAAATCGTCTTGTGAGCTCTTCAATCACCTGCACCGCGCCAGGCACGGTCATCGTGATTTCCAGCAACGACACCCCGCCCGCTTTGATGGCGTCAACAACTTGGATTGCCTCATCTGCGGACGAAGCGCGCACGACGGGAATCACGCCAATGTCGCGAATGCGCTGGATGATGGCGGCCTTAGTCATCGCGCGACACGCGCCCCCCCGCCCTTCATCAGCTTCTCGACTTCGCTGAGTGTCGCCATCGTCGTATCTCCCGGCGTCGTCATCGCGAGCGCACCATGCGCGGCGCCGCAATCGACCGCATATTGCGCGCCCATGTTCATTAGAAATCCGTAGATCAATCCCGACGCGAATGAATCGCCGCCGCCGACGCGATCGAAAATCTCGAGGTTCTCGCGCGTGGTTGCTTGAAAGAATTCGCCATTGGCGTAACACACCGCACCCCAGTTATTGATCGTTGCGGTCTTCGCATTGCGGAGCGTCGTCGCGACAACTTTAAAGTTAGGAAACTCTTTCTTCGCACGCTCGATCATCCGTCGAAAGTTTTCTGTGTTGAGCTTCGAGAGATTTTCATCGACTCCCTCGACTTCAAATCCCAGACATGCCGTGAAGTCTTCTTCATTGCCTAGCATTACATCGATCAGCGGCGCCAGCTCGCGATTCACTTCCTGCGCGCGCGCTTTTCCGCCGACGCCTTTCCACAGCGACTCGCGATAATTCAGATCATACGAAACGATGGTGCCATGCTTTTTCGCGACTTCGATCGCCTCACGCGCGACTGATGGTGTAGTTTCAGACAGCGCACAAAAGATTCCGCCGGTGTGAAACCAGCGCGCACCTTCATCGCCGAAAATTCTTTCCCAATCAATTTCGCCGGGTTTAAGTCGCGAGATTGCGGTGTGGCCTCGGTCCGAGCAACCAACAGCGCCGCGCACACCAAAGCCGCGCTCGGTGAAATTCAAACCATTGCGCACGGTGCGTCCGATGCCATCATAAGCGATCCAACGAACATGCGATTGATCGACGCCGCCCTGGTAAATCAAATCCTGGACGAGCCGGCCGACCGGATTGTCAGCCAGCGCCGTAACCACCGCGGTGTCCATTCCAAAACATCGCTTCAAACCGCGCGCAACGTTGTATTCACCGCCGCCTTCCCAAACCCGAAAATGTCGCGCCGTCGCCACGCGGCCATGACCGGGATCGAGACGCAACATCACTTCGCCGAGACTCACCAGGTCCCAGCGACAGTCCTTCTTATCTTTGATGTTCAATGCTTCGTTGGTTGCCATGCTTAAGCGGATTGGGGTTTGGAGGTCGCACTGGTAATTACGAGGCCACTGATGATGCCGGTCACCACTCCGATTAACGCGCCGATGGCCATGTAGCCTAACAGGTGCGATCCCGATGCGCGTGACACGATGCCGATGCACCAACCGCCAAACGATCCGAAGATGCCGCCGACAAAACCGAAGCCGACTATTGTGCCGACCGAGAATGGCTTGTGTCTAATAGCATCGACATTTCCGACGGGTTCAACTCGCGGCACGAGCAACTGGATTATCAAGAGTGCGACCAGGTAAGCGGAAGCTGCGATGAAGAAAGGCACGCCATAATTTCCACCGGTCACTTGCAGAATATAGCCAACGATTACGGCCATAGTTGAGCCGGCGAAGGCTCCCGCCATTCCGCCAATTCCCACGACTGATCCGACGGCGCGCCGCGGAAACATGTCCGAAGTCAGCGTGAAAATGTTTGCCGACCAGCCCTGATGTGCGGCGGCAGCCAATCCTACCAAACCTACCGCCAACCACATGCTCTTCGCATGAGACGCGAAGACAATCGGCGTCACCAGAAGCGCGCAAATCAACATCGCCGTCTTGCGCGCCTGGTTGATGGTCCAGCCGCGCTTGATAAATGTCGATGACAGCCATCCGCCACCGATGCTGCCAACGTCGGCGATGACATAAATCGCAATCAGCGGCGGCCCAATCGTAGTCAGATCGAGACCGTAATTCTGCCGGAGGAAGGGCGGAATCCAATATAGATAGAACCACCAAATCGGATCCGTCAGGTACTTGCCGATCGCGAAAGCCGAAGTCTCACGCTGCGGAATTAGTTTTATCCACGGAACCTTCGCCGCAGGCGGATCGGGAGGATCGCTCTGGATGTAAGCCAACTCAGTTTTCGAAAGGCGCGAGTGCTCCTCCGGTCGACCGTAGATTGGAATCCAAAATGCGAGCCACACCAACCCAATGGCGCCAGTCAGAATAAAAGCCCATTGCCATCCCAGGTGTAAGGCAATCCATGGAACCGTTAACGGGGCAACGATCGCGCCGACGTTAGAACCGGCGTTGAAAATTCCCGTCGCCAGTGCTCTCTCTTTTTTGGGAAACCACTCGGCTACCGTTTTGATCGCGGCCGGAAAATTGCCGGCTTCTCCAAAACCCAGCGCAGCCCGGGCGACACCAAAACCAAATGCCGAGCGAGCGAGCGCATGGGCCATCGCCGCTAGACTCCAAACCGTAAGCGCGCTCGCATATCCGATCCTGGTACCAAAGCGATCGATCAGGCGCCCCGCAATCAACAAGCCCAGCGCGTACGCCGCATTAAAGGCCGCGACGATGTTTCCATAATCGATCTCGCTCCACCGGAATGCAGCCTCGAGATCCTTCGAGAGAATTCCGATTACCTGACGATCGACATAGTTGATAGTCGTAGCAAAGAACAACAGCGCGCAAATCGTCCAGCGAAAATGACCAACCCGAGTGTGCGGCGCCGATTTCGTATTCATTGAGTTGGTCACTTCCATAGTGATTGGTGCGCGGCTCGATTAATTCGGTCGTCTCAGCACGCTGGGGAGCACCAACGATCGCACGTTGGGATTTAGCCTGATCCAAAGTCCGGGATTCTCGTCGAGCTGTCGAGCGCGCGTTTCAGCGTCGTCGGCGATTTCAGTCTTGATAAAGCGATCGAAGCTTTCGACCTTCGCCGGTGCAGTGTCCGCATCGACAATCGATTGCACAATTCTCTTGGCTCCGAGGACTGCCGCCGGACCCAGCGTCAGGATATGAGTTGCGTTGCGACATTCGATCTCGTCAGCTTCGTTTGGCGATGTGCCGCCCGCTTTGAATTTGCTGATATGGTGTTCGACGATGGTCGGCGAAATCGGGATAACCCCAGCGACATCGGTTGCGCCGGCACCGCTGCCAGGTTTGATGTAACAAATGTGCGAAGCTGCATTCGCTTCTGGTCCCAGGCCAAGGAAGAAGATATCGATGCCGCCGGCTGATTCCAATTTTTCAGCGTAACGTATCACTTCCTCTTCGAGATCCGGAGCATCGGTCTGCATTGAGTTGAAGCTCTTCACTTTTTCGAAGAAGGCATCGCCGAGTAAGCGTTCAAAGTCGCGCACAAAACTGAATGCGTTATTCATCCGCATCGGCGCCAGCGCATCTTGCGTGAAGATATTCAGTCTGCTGAGCAGTTCATCGATTTCATTGGTCTTTGCCTTCTCACCTATCAAGCGATGCAGCGCCTGAGCACCGCGTCCGCCAAGAATCACAATCGTCAGATTCCCAGAATTCTCTTGCTCCGCAGCTTCGATCTCCGCGAGCATCTCGCGACCGACGGCTTCTTCCGATTCGAGGACTTCGTATTTCAGCGCGTGCGGCGTGCACGCCATCAATTCGGCGCGCTCGTTCACACCTGCGCGTCGCAGCCAGACGTTTTCGCCTGCCCTGCGACGATCGATAGAAACTTCCATTGGTGCGAACGTCGAAGTCACTTCGCCATCACTCTGCCGGGTTGCTAGTTGCGGAGCATAGCCTACGAGAACACGTCGAGTTGAGCAAGACAAAATCGACGAAATGAATGAGATTACGCCGCGAGCGTCTGAAAATTTTCAGACGATGTCGCGCTCGAATTGCTGTTGACTAGGAACACTCGTGGTTTAAAATGCGCCGCAAAACAACGGCGATGAAAATCACTCTTAGAAGTCTATTTGTTTCGCTGCTCGTCAGTCTTTATCTGATAAACGCGAGCGCCCAAACTCCATCGTGGTCTGAACGCATGGCCGCAACCGCAATGACGAAGTGGAAGGACTCTTGGGCCAACCAACCTGAACAGCAGGAGCGATGGAGCTATGAGCAAGGCGTTCTGCTCAAGGGAATTGAAAACGCGTGGCTCAATACCGCCGACGGAAAATACTTTGCCTTCATTCAGCACAGCATCGATCGATTCGTGAATGACGACGGCACGATCAAAACCTACAAGCTCGACGAATACAATATCGACAACATTAACGAAGGAAAACTCCTGCTAACGCTCTTCCGAGTCACTGAAAAAGAAAAATACAAAAAAGCTGCCGATCAGTTGCGAGAGCAATTGACAACTCACCCCCGCACACACGAGGGCGGTTTCTGGCATAAGAAAATCTATCCCTATCAGATGTGGCTGGACGGCTTGTATATGGGTGAGCCTTTTTATGCCGAGTACGCCGCGACCTTTCACGAAGATTCTGCGTTCGACGATATCGCTAGGCAGTTCATCTGGATGGAAGCGCATGCGCGCGACCCGAAAACCGGTCTGCTCTATCACGGTTGGGATGAATCGAAACAGCAGCGATGGGCGAATCCGCAGACCGGTCTGTCACCAGAGTTTTGGGCGCGCGCGATCGGCTGGTACGCGATGGCGCTGGTCGATACGCTCGACTACTTTCCAGAGAACCATCCGCAGCGAGCGGCGCTGATCGCCATACTGAATCGACTCGCGCCCGCGATCGAAAAGTATCAGGACCCGAAGGCTGGCCTTTGGTACCAGGTGCTCGACAAACAGAAAGAAAAGGGAAACTACTTCGAAGCTTCCGCGGCATGCATGTTCGTTTACGCATTGGCGAAGGGAGTGCGCCGCGGCTACCCGCCGGAACACTATTTGTCAGCTGCGCAGAAAGGCTACCAAGGAATTCTGAATCGCTTCATCAAGACCGACGCGAACGGGCAGGTGAATCTCGAAGGCACTGTGGGCGGCGCAGGCCGCGGCGGAAATCCGTATCGCGATGGCAGCTACCAGTACTACATCGGCGAGAAGATCGTCGAAAACGATCCAAAGGGGATCGGCGCTTTTCTGATGGCCAGTTCTGAAATCGAGATGAACGCAAACCGCGCGATCGGCAAAGGCAAGACGGTCACGCTCGATTATTTTTTCAATGCTGAGACAAAGAAAGACATCACGGGCCGCGTTGTGCCGTGGCACTACAAATGGGAAGAACGCGCGAACGGCGGCTATTCACTTTGGGGGCGCGTGTTCCGAAGCTTTGGCGCAAACACGAAGAGCCTTACCGAAGCGCCAACCGCCGCGAATCTCAAAGGAACTGACATCTACATCATCGTCGATCCCGACACTCCGCAGGAAAGCGAACATCCGAATTACATCGAAGCAACGCACGTTAAAGCGATCACCGATTGGGTGAAGGCCGGCGGCGTGTTGGTGTTCATGGGCAACGATTTTGGCAACATGGAATTCGATCACTTCAATCAGCTCGCCAAACAGTTCGGCATTCAATTCAACAAAGACAGTCGCAACAAGGTTCCGGGAAATGATTTTGAGAAAGGCCTGTTGCTGGTACCTGATGGCCATCCGATTTTCAAAACTTCAAAGCGCCTTTACCTAAAAGAAATTTCCACATTCACGCTGACGCCGCCCGCGAAGTCCGTGTTCAATGACAAAGGCGATGTGCTCATGGCGGTGGCGAAACTCGGTCGCGGAACTGTTTTCGCGGTCGGCGATCCGTGGTTCTACAACGAGTATCTCGACGGCCGAAAGTTGCCGCCTACTTTTGATAACTACAAAGCTGCGCGCGACCTGAGCAAGTGGCTGATTCTACAGTCCCCGGCCAAGCGATGAGTATTCGATGGGGACTGATCGGGTGTGGTGACATCGCTCGCAAGCGGGTCGCGCCTGCGTTGCGCGTTCACCCGCAATCGGAACTGGTGTCAGTAAGTCGCGCCAGATTCGACCAAGCCGAGCAGTTCGCAAAAGAATTCGGCGCCCGTCGCTGGTACGCGGACTGGAAAGAGTTGATTGCCGATGAAGAAGTCAACGCAGTTTACATCGCCACTCCGGTCCATCTTCACGCCGCGCAAACGAGCGCCGCCGCGCAAGCCGGTAAGCATGTTCTTTGTGAGAAGCCAATGGCGATGAACGTTGCCGAGTGTGACCAGATGATCTCCGCTTGTTCTGAAAACAGTGTGCGGCTTGGTGTCGCCTACTACCGCCACTTCTATCCGGTGATTGACCGAATCAGAAGAGTCCTGGCGTCGGGTGAAATTGGCAAACCAATTCTCGCGCAGGTGAATGCGTTTGAATGGTTCGATCCTCCAGCGGCACATCCGCGTCACTGGTTAGTGGAAAGGAAGTCGTCCGGTGGTGGCCCAATGTTCGACTTTGGCTGTCATCGAATCGAGGTACTGATTGATCTGATTGGCAAGATCAAGCAAGTGAAATCTCTCGTCGGCAACGTCCTTTTTGATCGCGAAGTTGAGGATACGGCCACCGCGCTATTCGAATTTGAAAATGGTCCGCAGGCGATCCTTTCCGTAACGCATGCCGCTGGTGAACCGCAGGACAGGCTCGCAATTTTTGGCAGTCAAGGCTCGATTCACGTTCCCGTGCTGAACGACGGCACGATTAGAATCTCAACAAAGGACAATGGGCGGACTGAGAGGCATCCGCCTCACGCGAATCTGCATTTCCCGCTGATCGACGATTTTGTCGAAGCGGTACTGAACGATCGCGAACCGCAGGTCGATGGTCGCGTCGGCCGCGAAGTCGCTAGAATTGAGGAAATGATTTACGCTGACAATTCAAATTTTCACGTCGCACAGAAATGAATAATCACTTGAAACTCGAGAAATATTCCTTTGGCGTTGGCGATCGATTTGCGCATCAAGCAAAGGCGCAGCTTCAAGCCTGCATGCAGGCCGGTGCGCAAGGTGTTGAGGTAATCCCAGTCTGGAACAAGTCCTATCGTGAACATACCGTCGTCGGCTCAAAGCCCGCGAGCGTGCGCGCTGCTGCCGAAGCTGCGGTAAGAGAGTTGGCCTGGACGAAACCGTTCCACGTGGACGCCGATCATATTCGTTTGGAAATCGTCGATCAGTTTATTGAGTCGTCAGACTTCTACACGCTCGATGTTGCCGATGCGATTGGGCAGCCGGCGGATTCAAGCGATGTAAAGGGCTTTGTCGATCGGCACTCAGAATTAGTTGGTCG
>JAJPKD010000311.1 GCA_021323895.1 Acidobacteriota bacterium
AACGGATTCGGTCTTGGCTTCGATCCTTATTCGGGAAATCTTTGGGACCAGGAAAACGGTGACGACGCGTTTGATGAGATGAATCGCGTCACCGCTGGATCGAATAACGGCTGGATTCAGATGATGGGCCCGAACAGTCGCGTGGCGCAGTACAAGCAGATCGAAACGACCTACGGCGCCGGCGATCTTCAGCAATTGCGTTGGCCGCCGACGAACATCGCGAATACGCCGGCCGCCGCGCTGGCCGCGCTCTACATGCTGCCTGGCGCGCACTACAACGATCCGGAGTTCAGTTGGAAGTACGCGATCCCCGCTTCGCCGCTGGGATTTGTCAACGGCCGAGGCCTCGGCCCCCAATATGAAGGCGACATGTTCGTCGGCGCTGCGCGCACATTTCTCGTGGGCGGATTTCTATTTCGATTTAGGTTCACGCCGGATCGTTTGCACTTTGCTTTTACCGATTCGCGCTTGAACGATCTAGTCGCCGATAACGATGACAAGTTCGACATCAAGGAGAGTGAGTCGCTTCTAATCGGTCGCGACTTTGGCATTACCACTGACGTTGAAACCGGGCCGAACGGCGACCTGTTCATCGTCTCGAATTCCAACGGCGCGGTTTACGAAATTTCCGGCAAGCAGCCGACCTTGTTCGTCGCGAATTTGAATGCCGCGCAAGAGACGCCGCCGAACAGTTCGACCGGAAGCGGAACCGCGACGCTGTTGTTGAGTCCTGATGAAAAGACTGCGCGGGTATCGTTGAACTTCAGCGGACTCACGAGCGCGCAAACAGACGCGCACATTCATGGTCCGGGCGCGGCCGGCGTGATTGCGCCGATTTTGTTTCCGCTGCCGACGGGAAATCTCAGCGACGTATTGATTTCGTTGACGCCTACCGACGTTACGAATCTCAAAAATGGATTGCTGTACATCAACGTGCACAGCGCAAACTTCCCGAATGGCGAGATTCGCGGACAGTTTGGCACATCTGCGTCGGCGAGCAGCCTGCAATTCAGTGCGGCAAACTACATGTTCAGCGAGTCGTCAGGCCGCGCGACAGTTACCGTGAATCGCCTCGGCGATACCTCGACCGCCGCGAGCGTGAGTTACGCGACGAACGACAATGCGGGCGCGAACAATTGCAACGTAAATAATGGGAATGCCGCCTCTCGCTGTGACTACACGAGGACGATTGGCACTTTGAATTTCGCCCCGGGCGAATCAATCAAGACGATTACGATTCCACTAACCGATGACGCTTACGCTGAAGGTAACGAGAACTTCACCGTCAATTTGACGAATGCCACCGGAGCCTTTCTCGGCTCGCCCAATATCGCGACCATCACAATCACGGATAACGAGAGCACGGCAGGTCCGAATCCGATCGACGCGGCTGACTTTTTTGTGCATCAGCACTACATCGATTTTCTTGGTCGCGAGCCCGACGCGAGCGGGTACCAATTTTGGATCAATCAGATTTTAGTTTGTGGCAACGATCCGCAGTGTATCGAGGTGCGGCGCATCAACGTGTCTGCATCATTCTTTCTGTCGATTGAATTTCAGCAGACAGGCTTCTTTGCCGAACGCGCTTACAAGGCGGCTTATGGAAACGGGACGGGCACATCGACGATCGGCGGCGCTCATCAACTGGCCGTGCCGATAATTCGCTTGAGTGAGTTTCTGCCGGACTCGCAGGAGATCGATCAAGGCGTGATCGTTGGGCAAGGGAACTGGCAACAGAAACTAGATGACAACAAGAACGCGTTTGTGATCGAGTTTGTGCAACGCAACCGATTCACTACGGCGTTTCCGAGTTCCATGACCGCGGCGCAGTTCGTCGATACATTGAATGCGAACGCGGGAAATCCGTTGACCACGGCCGAGCGCAATCAACTCGTGACCGATCTCTCAACCAATGCAAAAACGCGGGCGCAGGTCTTGCGGGCGATTGTCGATAATCAGAACTTTGCGAACCTCGAATTCAATCGCGCGTTCGTGTTGATGGAATATTTCGGGTACCTGCGCCGAAATCCCAACGACGCTCCTGATAGTGACTATACCGGCTACGATTTCTGGCTCACCAAGCTGAATCAGTTCAATGGCAACTACATCAATGCTGAGATGGTGAAGGCGTTTCTCTCGTCGGTTGAATATCGGCAGCGGTTTGGACTGTGATTTTGATCACAGCGCAGCCCCCCACCATTACTCTAGAATAGAGCCACTCAGGGACGCCTTTGGTGAATCGCGCGACTTGTATTATCTTGGGTTTTCCCCGACCAATCGGCTTCCCATCTCGACAGCGGTAAATTGAATTTTCGCGACGCTGTCCGAGCATCAGCCGGCGTTCCACAAAGGAGATTTTTCGGAAATTGTTCGGTTCCTCTTGGCCTCACAAATCTGTGACAAACCGCGCCCGCCAGAGAATTGTGCGTCATCGCACGTTCCGGGAGTTCATTCTTGCTGCGGTCGCTTGCGTGCTCTTGCTCGGTGCGTATCACCCGCGAGTAACGATTGCCCAGCGGCCCGATCTTGAAGTCGCTTTTGCCGAGAAGGCCGACAAACTGCTGAAGCAGGTGCGTCGAGCCCTAATTGCCGATCGAGAAGCGGTCGCGCGGGGCAAATTTGATCGTCAGAAATCGAAGGGTGAGCAAATCTCGCGCATGGCTGCGGTTGATACTGCCGATGGCGCCGCGAGGATTTCAGTCACAGTTGCTCTTCAGAATTCGGAAGCCCGTGAATTGCAGGCCGCGGGATTTGCGACGCAGGCCCAGATTGGCAACCTGGTAACGTTGGAGGTTGACGCCGATCGCTTGACGGCGCTGGCAGCCTTGCCTTCTGTTTCGAAAATATTCGCGGCCGGGATTCGACATCCGCTAAACGATCGCGCGCGAGAATCCATCGGCATCGACAGTAACTCGCAGCGTGTCGTGACCCAAACCGGCCGCGGCGTAGTCGTCGGGATCATCGATACCGGAATCGATTTTCGTCATTTGGATTTCACCGTTCCCGGCAGTTCTGGACATCAAACTCGCATCAAGGCCTTGCTCGACATGACTGTCTATAGCGGACAGTCAAGCGATCCGAATTGGAACTATTCGCTTCCCGGGCAATCGGCTCCCATTGGGCGTTTGTACTCCCAGGCTGAAATCAACTCCGCTTTGCAAATCGCCAAGCCGGCGGACTAGAACCAGGATTCAATAAAGCAGCGCGACAAGAGCGGGCATGGAACACACGTTGCCGCCACAGCCGCCGGCAACGGCCTCGCTTCACCAACACCAGGCACTTACGCAGGGATGGCTCCGGAAGCTGATCTGATAATCGTTAAGTCCAGTCGCGAAAATGATGGGAATGATGAGTTCAGTACGACTGACGTCATCAACGGCATTGAGTTCGTTCGGCAAAAGGCGGCTGAGTTAGGCGAGCCATTCGTTATCAACCTAAGTCTCGGCGGTCAGGCTGGTCCGCATGACGGTACGAATCCCGATGAGAGGGCGATCGATGCTTTGGTTAACGGGGGAACCGGCCGCGCTGTTTGCGTCGCTGCCGGAAACGACGGCGGTTCAAGCATTCATGCGAGGTCAACCGTTCCCGCGGGCGGCAGCCAAACACTCGATTTCAACATTAATGGCGGAGCCCAGTTTGTGGATCTATATCAAGCAAGTTCCGATCGTTTCAGTGTGACGATTACCAGTCCTGATGGAGTAACGCTCGGCCCCGTGGCTTACGATGCGAATGGTTTTTCGCAACCAAATGGTCAAGCTTCGAACCAGTACTTGGAAGTCTTTAATGCTAACGACGACAAGGGCGACGCCGATCCATCAAACGATCAACCTGACATCTTTGTACTCTTCAGCCCGGCCGCGCCGAACGGCATGTGGAAGATTCAACTTCAGGATGCCGACAGCCAGCCTAATCAACCTTACGATGCGTGGTCGGGTGGTGAAGGTGTTTACTTCAGCACGTACATGGATCTAAGCCACCTGGTTGCTTCACCGGGTACAGCACGTGGAGCAATCACTGTCGGCGCGTATGTGACAAGGTCCGCAACCCAGACGATCGGAGCCGGAGCGTCGTTCACCAGCCCAGGACCGACAGCGGATGGAAGACAGAAACCTGAGATCTCCGCGCCTGGATACTATCTTTACTCCGCGCGTTCTGCGGACGTTACTGATCCGAACTTTGGTTCCATCGGAGCCGGCTCAGATGCTCCCACGGACAGCACGCATTACACGGGTTTGGCGGGGACGAGCATGGCAACACCCGTCGCAACAGGCGCGGTGGCGTTGTTGCTCCAGTCAAACAGAGGCCTCGGTGCAAGCCAAACAAAAGATTTACTGACAACGTATGCAGTCAAGGATGTCTTTACGGGCAGCGCCTGGGCCCCTCAGTTGGGTTTCGGCAAGCTGAACATCGCTAACTCGATCAACCGAAACGGAGGGGGACTTAGTAAGTACACAATTCAGGGAAGGCTTGCTGATCCAGATGGTCGCGGAATCGTCAGCCTTCAAGTATTTCTGTCCGGCACATCCGGCGCGATGGCCATTACCGATGCTGACGGCGGCTTTCGCTTTCCTAACTTGAGCGCCGGCGGCAACTATGTTGTGAGCCTGGGCTTTTTCGGCGGGCTAATGACCTTCACGCCCGAGTCCTACACCTTCAATAACCTGCGCGCGAATCAGACCGCAAATTTCACCCGCACCGCGACTCAGGTCTATGGCATCAGTGGCCGAATCATTGATGCTAACGGGATGGGCATTCCCGGGGTGTCGGTTGAGCTGCCGGGTTCAACTGTGTCGCCAACGTCGACCGACTATCAGGGCTACTACGTTTGGACAAGTGTGCCGAAAAACAAGGACTACACCGTAACGCCATCGACACCGCTGTTGAGCTTCACACCTGCGTCCGTGAGTTTCCCGAATCTGAGCGCGAACCAAGTAGCCAATTTTTCGGGAGCGCCGGCGATCGTGGACGTCAAGGGGCGCGTTACCGACGGGACCAAAGGATTGCAAGGCGTCTCCGTCCGGATTGATAAGAACGGCGGCGGAGACACAAAGACCGCAGTCACAGACACGGACGGATACTACACGTTCAATAGTTTGGTCGCCGGAAATCTCTACACTTTCACAGCCTCAAAAACTGGCTATGTCTTTACGCCAGCCAGTCAGTTCCTGTCGATCTATCGTGGCATGCAGCCCAATCCTTTCATTGGCGTTGCGAATAATCCGATCGATGGACAACAGTTTTTCGTGCGCGAGCATTATCTGGATTTCCTCGGACGCGAGCCGGATCAGTCAGGCTGGGATTTCTGGACCAGTCAGATCACCACGTGCGGCACGAATGCAGCGTGCACGGAAGTGCGTCGGATTAACGTCTCTGCTTCGTTCTTCCTTTCGATTGAATTCCAGCAGACGGGTTATTTGGTCGAGCGGATGTACAAGACTGCGTTTGGCGAAGCCACGGGAATTTCGACTTTTAATGGCTCGCACCAACTCTCGGTTCCGATAGTTCGGCTCAGCGAGTTTTCGACCGGCACCCAGCGAATCGGCCAGGGAGTAATTGTCTTGCAGCCAGGCTGGGAACAGTTGCTCGAAAGTAACAAGCAGGCATTCGCGCAGGAGTTTGTGCAGACGTCGCGATTTACTACCGCCTTTCCCACGACGATGACGCCCACAGCCTTTGTCGCCAAGTTGGACGAGAACGCCGGTAGCGTGCTGTCGGCGAGTGAACGAACCGCCGCCATCAATCTGTTCGCCGGGGCCGCGGACTCGAACAATGTTTCCGCTCGCGCTCAGGCGTTGCGACAGGTCGCTGAAGATCCTGATCTGGTCAACTCTGAATTCAATCGCGCGTTCGTGCTGATGCAGTACTTTGGTTACCTGCGCCGCAACCCAAACGATCCACAGGATACGGATTACACGGGCTACGATTTCTGGCTGACCAAACTGAATCAGTTCAATGGCAACTACATCAATGCCGAGATGGTGAAGGCGTTTCTGTCGTCGATTGAGTATCGCCAGCGATTCGGCCCCTAGTTGGGAAGATGACCACGCCAATTATTTGCAACTCCAAAAATTTCAAATAATAGAGTTGCATTAATCCCCCGATGTCTCTAAAATGCGACTCGCTTTAGCTAGTATCAGTCTCAGTTGGTCCCTAATGCGAATCGTCCCGTAAGGTTCGGATTTTTTCTTCCACGTAACACTGTCCTTGGAGAATCCCTTTGATGAGCACTAAATATTTCGCGCCGCTTCGTCGCGGCACAGGCAAATTATTCTTTCGTTTCAGCGTTTGTTTCGTTCTGCTTTCTTGTTTGGCCGCAGCAATTCTCGCGTTTGGTGCGCTGGCGCAATCGCGAAAGCCGAGCGGTACTCAAAAAACAAAAGCCACGCAAGCCAAGAAACCTCAAATTCCTTCGACGGCCTCACGTCGCGACAAAGAACCTATTCAGGAAGATGTTGAAGGACGCGAGAACTGGTTTTGGCGTCAACGCGCTTATCCCTTCAACAACATTCCCATTAATGCGCGTGAGGACGCGTGGAGTGCTCGGCCCGTTATTAAGGGAATAACCACTGAAGCACTAACCTGGCAATCGATTGGTCCAATTTCTACAGCTTCAGCTTTCGCGGCGCAATGGGGATCGACTAGTGGACGCATCAGCACGATTGCGGTGGATCCAAACAACGCCAACTTACTCCTGGTAGGAGGGCCGACCGGTGGAATTTGGCGTTCGACCAACGGCGGTACGAGCTTTACGCCTGTAGCGGATAATTTGACTGACGTTTCCATTGGCTCCATCGCATTTGCCGCGAGCAACACGCAGATTGTTTATGCGGGTGCCGGTGATGCGAGCAACCGGCCTTACTTTGGCGCGGGTGTTTTGAAGTCCACAGACGGCGGAGCAACATGGGCGAAGATCAGCGATGCCACGTTGCCGTCCTTTGGCGTGATTCGCCAGGTTCTGGTGGATCCGGGCGATCCAAATACGGTTTACGCAATCCAGTACAACCGAATCAACACGACAACCAATGGAACAGTCGCGGGAGGCTTTATCGCTCGACGAATGGCGGCGTCACGTGGACCAAGACGCTCAACGGCCTCTTCCGTAACATGGCCCTAAAGCCTGGTACTCCGCAGACGATCTACATGGGTGTCACTCGACATGACTCTGCCGGAACGGCGCCGGGTGTCTATCGATCAACGGATGGCGGCCAGACCCGGAATCTGGTTTACACCGCACCATTCGCCAACAGCACCAGTGACGTACGGGTTGCGGTAACCGCAGCCGACGCGCAGAAGGTTTACGTTTACGCTGGCGGCAGAGACACAGTCGGAGGGCAGTTGCTGCTCCGTGTCGAAGTAAGCAGTGATGGCGGTGGCACGTGGAGTAACCGGGGCACTCGCACCGATATCGATGGCGGGCAATTTGATTACAACACTTACATTGCGGTCAGTCCGACTAATGCGAACACTATTTATGTGGGATCGCGCGATATCTTCAGAAGTACCGACGGCGGACTTAACTTCAACAACATCGTGGGTAACTTTGCCGCGCCCACGTTTGCTGATTACACCCCCGACCAAGCCACCACCCATTCAGATCAGCAGACGCTTGCGTTTTCACCAACCGACTCGAACACGATCTATTTTGGTAACGATGGGGGACTCTTTAAAACAACCAATGGCGGAGCGGCTTTGCAATCGCTCAATAACGCACTGTCTCTAACGCAATTTGTTGGCTATGCAATTGATCCCACCGATGCCACGCGCTCATACGGCGGTACGCAGGACAACGGCTCGCAGCGGCGGCAGACTGGAACTAGTCAGTGGGCGGAGGTTGATGGTGGTGACGGCGGGAACTTTGTGGTCGATGCGGTGACGCCCAGCATCGTCTTCTCCACTTATATCTACGGATCAATTACGCGATTTACTAATTTCGGCGCGACCCGTGATCAGGGTGTAGCGACGAATGCGACTTTCGGTGAGCCGAAAGACAATCCGAGGATCGATTTCTATCCGCCGTTTGTGGGGAACGGAGTGAATTCGAAACTCTATTTCGGCACGTGGAAACTCTACATCTCAACCGATCGAGGAAACACCTGGAATGCAACTTCCGGGACTGACTTAACGGCGGGCGATCCAGATACGTTGAGCGCAATTGCTGTGGCCAAGTCGAACACGAACACGATCTACGTCGGATCGAATCAAGGTCGCGTGCAGGTTAGCACGAACGAAGGCGTCGCGTGGACTGACATTACGGCCGGCTTGCCGACGCGAACGATTACGGGCATCACCGTCAACCCGACTACTCCGGCGACAGCTTACGTGACGGTTTCGGGCTTTGGATCAGGTCATGTTTTTAAGACAACCAATACAGGCGGCACCTGGACCGACATCAGCGGTAACTTACCGAACATTCCCACCAACTGCCTCTTAATAGATCCGCAAAATGCAAACACGCTGTATGTCGGCACGGACATTGGCGTTTTCATCTCGACGACTGGTGGAAACACCTGGACAACTTTCAACAACGGCCTGCCCCCGGTCGTGGTCATGAGACTGGTTAACAGTGGTAACACCATCCAGGCGGGCACCTACGGGCGCGGCGCGTATCAACTGAACGATGTTGGTGGCGGCAGCACCGTGCAATTTAGTGCCGCGAATTTTCCAGCTGCTGAAAACGCGGGATTCATTAACGTAACGGTCTCGCGCGGAGGCGATACTACAGGTGCATCGAGCGTGGCGTATGCCACGAGCAACGGCACCGCCAAGGAGGGTAAGGACTATGTGGCGGCGGTCGGCGCGGTGAGCTTCGCGGCCGGCGAAACCAGTAAGACTTTCCCCGTGCTGGTTATCGATAACGCTTTTGTCGATGGCACGCGCACAATCAATTTGACGTTGAGTGGCGCGACCGGAGCCACGCTCGCACCGCAAAGCACCGCGACGGTTACGATTGCGGATAACGACGTTGCACCGGGTCCTAATCCACTCGACACAGCGCGTTCATTTGTGCAACTCCATTACTATGACTTCCTCGGCCGCTATCCGGACTCCGGCGGTTGGGATTTTTGGACGAACCAGACAACAGGTTGCGGCAATCCTGATCCATTGGTCTGCCGCATTAACACTTCGGCATCATTTTTCCTTTCGACCGAATTTCAACAGACTGGCTACCTGGTCGAGCGGTTCTATAAAGTTGCCTACGGCGACGGCACTGGGACTTCAACCTTTAACGGTGCGCATCAACTAGCCGTACCGATAATTCGGTTCAGTGAATTTCTACAGGATAGTGAGCGCATCCGACGTGGTGTTATCGTCCTGCAACCTGGTTGGGACACGCTGCTGGAGAGCAACAAGCAAGCGTTCGCGAGTGAGTTTGTTCAGCGAACGAGATTCACCGACGTGAACGCGTTTCCCACGACGATGACGCCAACTGCGTTCGTCGATAAGTTGAATACGAATGCCGGCACTGTCCTGACGGCCAACGAACGGACAAACTTAATCAAC
Organism: Acidobacteriota bacterium; assembly: GCA_021323895.1. Taxonomy (GTDB): domain Bacteria; phylum Acidobacteriota; class Blastocatellia; order Pyrinomonadales; family Pyrinomonadaceae; genus UBA11740. Next base: position 9,502 of record JAJPKD010000311.1, read on the forward strand.
TTGTTTGGCGGAGCCGGGAATACATCGAACACAACTGTGCGCGCACAAGTTGTGCGTCAAGTTGCCGAAAATACCGCGCTGAGCAACGCCGAGTTCAATCGCGCGTTTGTTCTGGCTGAGTACTATGGGTATTTGCGTCGCAACCCGAATGATGCGCCGGAACCGACGCTGGATTACACGGGCTACGATTTTTGGTTGACGAAGCTGAACCAATTCAATGGTAACTATATCAACGCTGAAATGGTGAAGGCATTTCTAACGTCAACCGAGTATCGGGCGCGGTTTGCTCCCTGATTGAGCATTAATACTGAACTACGGATTGATCCTGACGACCTCTTTTAGAAGGGTGTCGTCAGGATCGATCGAGATCGCCGAAGGATTCGCCGGCAGTTGAATTGTCACGGTTGTTGATTTGCCGGTGGGGACGATCGTGCGCCGCTCTTTTTTTCCATTCACCACAAATTCAATCGGCACGGGATCGAGAAACGCGTCACCGTCTTGTAATTGATTTAGCCGGATGACCACGCTCGTCACCGCGCGTCGTTCCATCGAGCCCCAGCCCAACTCGTACCGCGGATGTCCCGCGCCGTAAACCCAACGCGCGAAAAAATCTCTTAGATCATTCTTCGAAGCCTTCTCTAAGGCCGTACGCAAATCTTCACTCGACGCATTTCCGCCGGCGTGTGCGTTGTAGTAATCGCGCAGCCCTTTGAAGAACGCTTCATCGCCAAGTCGGCGGCGCAGCATGTGAAGCACCCACGCGCCCTTCTCATAATTGTTAGGGTTAAGCAATGCCATCAAATCCGTCGTACTGGTGTCGTGAATTGGGAGATTGCGCTGCTGCTCGAAACGGAAATAACGCTGCGCCGCATCGCGCATGTAGTCGCGAAAAGCTGCTTCGCCGTCGTACTTTTCAACGAACAGGCCGGCAAAATAAGTGGCGAAGCCTTCGCTCAACCAAAGGTCAGCCCAGGTTGATTCCGTGACTGAATCGCCGAACCATTGATGAGCAATCTCATGCGCCACAACTTCCTCGAGATGCGTGGGAATGTCGAAGCGGGTTCTGATCTTCTCGTTGGGGCGGTGCTCGAAGAGCGTGCTGGGAAAGACAATCGCGCTTGAATTCTCCATGCCGCCGAAGCGAGTAGCGCCGACAATCAAAGCAAGTTTTTCGTAAGGGTATGGGGCTATGGTTTGGCTGAAGAAAGTTAACGACGGCGCCGCGGCGGAGAATCCTTTTGGTGCGTAATCGGAATCCTTAAGGGGGATGTTGTAAACCAACTGTGTAACGTTTTGATCGAGTGACTTGATCACCACGCCCTGGTTTACGGCAACAACCATGCAGTATGGCGGAATCGGTCGCGTCTCTTCGAATTTCCAAACTTGATGAGCCGCATTCGCAGGGGCTGCGTCGCCAGCAATCGTGGTCGAAATGAATCTTCCGTTTGCAATGACTTGTTCCTGTCTCGGCGCACTGACAGTGAACGAGACCGTGGCTTTCGCTGAAGGGTGATCGAGTGATGGGATCCAATTGTGTACCCGGTTGGGCCAGTTATCTCCCGTCGCTGACGGATTTCCGTCGCGATCCCTCGCGAAGACGAGACCGTCCTTGGGATGCCCGTGATAATTGACGGTCACGATCAGCTTGTTGCCGCGCGTGGCCACCTTTGAAAGAACGACACTCAAAGTTTCCGGCGCGCGCGAATTGCGCGGTGGCGCCATTGACGAGGACTGAATCGATCGGCATGTCGCCGAAATCGAAATCGATTTTCGAGAGTTGCGACGCAACGACTTCTATCGAAACGTTCGTGCGCGCGGTCGTGAGTTGCGTAAGTTGATCGTCGAAAGCAAGACTGACGTCATAGTGCAGGGGCTTCCACCCTTCGATGGTCCGCTCTCGCCGTTGCGCCGAGGCCACCAGGGCGGCCGCGAGAATCAACGCCGTCACAAATAGAAGTCGTTGAATTTGCCGGCCGCGAACGTTCGACAGCTTCATCGTCGCACCTTAGAAATCAACGCAGTCCCAACATTAGTAATGCCGAACGATCTGAAACCGCTCGGCCGCCCTTGACCCACTTTGCATACTCGCCGATTTCTTGATCGGTGACTGGACGGTTACCCAAGCGTGCGGCTGGAGTCCGCTCAAACGCGCGCTCGGTCAAAGCCATGTGCGGCATTCTGATGTGCAGCATTTCGGGATTCATGAGTGCCCTCTCGGCCGATTCGATATCGGGAAAAAGCTCTTCATAAGCCATCAGATGCCAGACTGGCTTACCCTCCGCCTCTTCGATCGCAATTACTCGCAGCAGCCCGAACCCACTTTCGAGTTGGAACAACAAATCATCTCCGGGTGCGAATGGCTGGCTCATGTACATTCAGAACTTACCAGCAGATTAAGCGGGAAGGCAAAGTTCACCGAAGGGTTCCAGCCCATAACAAGATTCGAAATCCTTGCCATTGAAAATTGGTGATCGCAAACCTACAATGCCGAACCAGCCTTGAAAGCAAAGCCAAATTATTATGCGATCCTGGGCGCGCACGAGAATGTTTCACCGCGCGAACTGGAGCGCTTGTACAAGCGACAGGCCCACAAGCGTCATCCGGATCGCGGCGGCTCTGACGAGGAGATGAAAGCGCTCAATGAAGCTTACGATGTGCTGCGAAACGAAAGTTCCCGTCGTGATTATGATGCGAGTCGCCGCCGACCGTTTGCGCAATCTGCAAAAATGGCGAATCCTCCCGCTGCGCGCGAAGTGGGCATCTCAGGACAAAGCTTGAGTGCTCTTCTTTGCATAGTCCTCGGTTTGATGTTGCTGTTCCTGGTGCGCTTCAACGGGCTTTGGTTCCTATGGCCGCTTTCAATTCTGGCGTTCGGTGTCGTTCTTTTTGGCATCTTCATAGCACACTCAGCGATGACGAACGCGCGTGCGTCTTTGGCGCAAACTAATCCGATGCGAAGATTCCGTGTCGCTCAGGAGATAATCTTCTGGTTGGTGATTGTCAGCGGTGGCTATGTTGTCTATCTGATTCTTACTGCGGTCTGATTTTGCGATTCGAGACAAAAATGATTACCGGACTCGACCAGTTGTTTTTGGAAGTCAACAATTTGGCAGAGTCGGTTGCCTTTTATTCGGACGATCTTGGCTTTGACATGGAATCGGATAATCGAGCAGCAGAGCCGCCGCTCGCAACTCTGCGATCAGGTTCTCTGAGAATAACGCTGGTCCAACAGCTCGAAACGATGCTCAAGCGTGGCCGCGGCGTGCATTTCGTGTTAGGCGTTGCCGACGTATATGCGTTTTATCGGAAGCTCAAAACTCGCAATATTTCTGTTACCGAACCTCGCGACGAGGGCTGGGGCGGAGAATTCATTAGCCTGAAGGACCCTGACGGCTACCGCCTGTTCCTGGTTAAGTGGAGCGATTCGCAGAATTCATCTGAGAAGGAGAATCAACAATGAGCTATCAACATGTCGAGAACCTGTTGATTAGGTATAGAGGCGATGCTGTTGACATTAAGACTATGTCTGGCGGAGTTTACGAGGGCTCGATTACCGACGTTACGAATGACTACGTCGCTCTGAAAGTCAGAGATGCGAACGGTGAAGAGGACGTCGTGGTTATTCTGCTTCACGCGATCGAGTCGGTCTTGGCCAAGCGCAGTTAATGAGGCTTATCACAAAAATTAATTTCGGTTATTGGCGACATATTTAAAACAGAAAAAATTTATGCTTCCGGTTGCATCTTGGCCCTCCCTTGTGCATAATCACCCTGCGCCCGCCTCCCCGGTGGGCGAAGTGGTCGCGTGGGGTGAGGACACGTGGCCTTAGGGTGGGGCTTGTGGGAGGGCCCCGCCCGCTTTTATTTTTAGGGCGCTGTTTTCAAGTCGAATCTTCACAGCTTTCAGGCGCAGTCGTTTCAGAAATCACACCTCCGAAATCACTTCGACGATCGGTTGCTTAATCAGTATTTTCGGATGATGATCCGAGGGTTATGCGTTTGCTGTCATGCTGCGCGAGGCGATGAAGCAAGCGCGGCAATAAACAGGTCGGCCTTGTGAGGGATAAAAAGGTACGGTCGTTTGTTCGTGGCATTGTGCGCAAGTCACGGTGACTTCGATCCGTTGTTTGACGCCCGCTGATTGAGCGGCAGAGATTGCGGCCAAACGATCGTTCTTTGCTTGCTTGCAGGATTTGCAGCGTTTCGGTTCATTCTTCAAACCTTTATCGTGAAAGAAGACCTGCTCGCCGACGGTCCAGACGAAATTCTCGCCGCAATCTACACACTTGATGGATCGATCTTGAAAGTCAGACGTTTGTTGTTTAGCAACTTGCTCGGTGTGAAGGTCTGACATCGTTCTCCTCCCAACGCTTGTCTGGGTCAAGCACGGATCGAAGCTGTACGAGGAGGCTGCAAAAAACTAAACTAGCGATGCTTTGAAGGCGAGCACTAAAGGGGCAGCCACAGCGGGTGCACTTATATGACTATGGTCATGCGCTGTCAAGCATTTTCGGGGGCGTGTTGATGATCTTTATTGAAAGCAAGTCGCGGTGATTCTCAATCGTTTAGCCAAAAGCAAAAATGAAGATCTTCATCGTCGGATCAGGTGGTAGAGAACACGCAATTTGTTGCTCGTTGCGGCAGACTTCAAAACGGCCGATGGAGTTGTTTTGCGCGCCTGGCAACGCCGGCATCGCGCAGATCGCCCACTGCTCTCCGATACCTGTGAGCGACACCGCGGCACTGGCGACATTTGCGCATGAAAACAAAATCGACTTGACGATGATTGGGCCAGAAGCTCCGCTTGCCGATGGCATAGTTGACGTCTTTGAACAACGCGGACTGAAGATTGTTGGTCCAAACAGAAACGCAGCCCGCCTGGAATCAAGCAAAGCATTCGCTAAAGATTTCATGCGGCGGCACGCAATCCCAACTGCCTCCCATCACGTCGCATCGTCAATAGAAGAAGCCGCGAGAATCCTTGAAAGCGGAGAGTTTGGGGGCGAACACGATCCGGTAGTCATTAAGGCCGATGGTCTTGCGGCTGGCAAAGGCGTCTTTGTCGCGTGTGATCGCCTGCAAGCATCCGAGGCTCTGGATGAATTGAAGCGCGGCGTGGTCGCTGCTGAAGCTGCCAGTAAAATTATCGTCGAAGAAACTCTCGAAGGACCAGAGGTCTCGGTGCTGCTGTTTTCCGTCGGCAAAGATTTTCGTTTGATGCCGGCAGCGCGTGATCACAAACGCGTTGGTGAAGGAGACACGGGGCCGAACACGGGAGGGATGGGTTCGATAACGGACTCCAGCGTCCTCGATGAAGCGACGCGCGTTCGCATCGTCTGTGAGGTTGTCGAGCCAACTCTGCGTGGCTGCGCGGCTGAAGGCATTCCATTTCGCGGAATTCTATTTGTTGGACTGATGCTCACCCACGATGGCCCACGCGTGCTTGAATACAATGTTCGCTTTGGTGATCCGGAAACGCAGGCGATTCTGGTTCGCTTGCAGACAGACTTAGCGGAAATCTTCGAAGCAATCTCCGAGACGCGCTTGGGCTCGATGGGAATCAACTGGTCGAGTGAGTCTTCCGCTTGCGTCGTCCTGGCGGCGAAAGGCTATCCGGCGAAACCCGAAACCGGGGCGATCATCGAAGGGCTCGACCGCGCGCGGCTGCATGAACATGTTTCGATTTTTCACGCAGCCACTACGCGCGGCGCGAACGGAGAGTGGCTAACGGCCGGAGGCCGCGTGCTCGGCGTAACCGCAATAGGTGAAACACTCGATGTCGCGCTCTCGCGCTGCTATGCTGCGGCTAGCGAAATACACTGGCCGGGAATGCATTACCGGCGCGATATTGGGCGGACCCGTGGTCACGATTTAGGCGCGGTCTCGTGAGAAGTTTTCTGAATCAGGATTGATCGCCGGACAGGTCGCTAACTCCTACTGTCCACTGGCCGCCGTCTGTTATACTCACTGCAATTTCGCTCGGAAGATGCAACCATGCGCTCCGCGTTTTCGTACAATTCCAAGGCGCGCTGGTGCTTTTCGATGACACTACGGAATCTACCCGATCTTCAAACTGAAATTGGCCGGAGGATGAAATGGGACTGTGGACTAGGATAAAGCGCTCGATGCGCGCGCTGTTCGGCGGAATTGTCGAATCGACCGAAGACCCCGAGTTGATCCTGCAACAGACAATTCGGGATATGCGCGATCGCATTCCTGATCTGAACAATTCGGTGGCCCAGGTGATGGCCACGGAAAAGCTGCTCGGCAAGAATAAAGAGCGGCTGGAGGCCCAGGTTGTCGATCTGGACTCCAAGATCAAAGCTTCGGTCAAGATGGGCCGCGACGATATTGCCACGGCTTACATTGGTCAGCTCCAGCAGGCCCAGGTCGATCTGCAGCGGACGGTCCACCAGTACGAACATTCACAACTGGCATCGAAGCAGGCCCTCAAAGCACGCGACAACTATATGCTGCAAATGCAACGGCGCACTGCTGAAGCGATGCAGCTCATCAATCAATCGAAACAGGCCAAGCTCCAGGAGCAACTCGCGCAGACGATGGCCTCGTTCCAGATTGGCGACGACGCTTCGACGTTTGACGAGATGCGCGACAAGATTGATCGCCGCGCTGCGGCTGCCGAAGCGCGCATGCAGTTGGGCTCAACCTCGGTAGATAACCAGATGCAGGAGATCGAAAAGGAAGCGATGGACATGCAATTGCAGGACAAGCTCCTACAATACAAGCGCGAGATGGGCCTGCTGCCGGCGGGCGCGGATGCAGGAGGGCCCCAGGCGCTGCCCGCGCAGGGAGAGACTACGCCGCAACAGTAACCGATAGGAATGTCCTAAGTATTAGTTAAAGAGCAGACGGTTTCATGGAATTCCCCAAGATTGATTTTCGTTACGTCAAAGAAGCTTTCAAAGAGCCCATCAATTTTTGGGGAATGGCCGGCTTCGCGATTGGCGCCGCGTTCTTTCAGGACGTGACGCCGTTGCTGCTCGCCATGGGAACTGAAGCTCTCTATCTCGCCGTGGTGCCCGCCAGTCCTGTCTATCGCCGTCTGGTTGAGCGTCGTGCGAAAGAGCGCGCCCGCAAGCTTCGCGAGGCGCAACGCGAAGCCGTCATCAAAGGATTCGATCCACGCGAACGCGAAGCGGTTGAATATCTGTGCTGGATGAGGAATCAGATCTATTCGAACTATCGCAAGTTCACCAACTCGAAAGAGATTCCCGCGAACCTGCAAACGCTCGATCAGCGTTGGGAAGATTTCGTTGATTTGCTCGACGTCTATCGCCGTCGCAAGCATCATCTCCGATCGACTAATCGCCAGGCGGTGCAGAATCAACTGAAGCAAGCGGAACACTCGGTCCAGACTGCCACCGACGACCGGCAAAAGCGAATCCAACAAGCCAACGCGGAAATCCTGAAGCGCCGCATTGCGGCCTTCAATGATCTTGAGCGATCAGTTCGCATGGTTGAAGGCCAGCTTCAGTCAATCGAGAACTTCTTCGGACTTGTCAACGATCAAGTCGTAACGTTGCCGACGCCTGAGCGTGTCTCGGCCCTGCATTTCGAAGAACTCAGCGATTCAATCGCTATGACCCGACAGATGCTGGAAGAGACAGCGGACACCTACGGCCTGCTCGACAACCAACATCGCGAATTGGATTTGCTCCTCTCCACGGGATCGTCTTCCAAATAATTTGGGTCAGGCGCCTGATCGTGAAAGAGAGCGCGAACCAGTGGTTTCTGATAGTTTGGTCCATCCTAACGGTCTGATTTCCCGCCACTTAGCCCTTCAGGTAATGCTTCAAGAAACACACTCTATCGTGTTGAAAAAAAAAGTCACCACAATATATTGACAACTGCCTGACACGAGCGTATAGTGCGTTCTGCTTTGTTTGTGACGGCTGGCGGCGGCGGCAGAAGGGCTCCAAACCCGACTCCGCAAGGGTAGTAGTAGCTTCGCAAAACCGACCGTAGTACCTGCAAAACAACTCAGTTTTTGAAAGAGCGATGATGAATCGTCTCGGTATTTGTTTCCCCAAAATCGGCTCGCGTGCCCATCGCACGTGGGAAAGGTAAACTAATGAAATCAGCGAGTGGTGCCAAGATGACAAAGGTGTCTCAAAACGAAATCCCCGAACCGATCG
>JAJPKD010000100.1 GCA_021323895.1 Acidobacteriota bacterium
GCCATCACTGTCTCGGCCGTGTCGTACTGCTTTCGTTGCTTGATTGGCGGCGACGTGCCCGCGAGCGCGGGCTTGATGGAACCGATTGAAGTCATCGCGCCGCCGGGAACCGTGGTCAACGCGAGTCATCCCGCTTCAGTAGCGGGCGGCAACGTCGAGACTTCACAACGAATTGTCGATACGGTTTTCAAAGCGCTATCACAGGCGATTCCCGATCGCATTCCCGCCGCGAGCCAGGGCACGATGAATAACCTGACGATCGGCGGAATCGATCCGCGCACCGGTTTGGAATTCTCTTATTACGAAACAGTCGCCGGTGGAATGGGTGCGCGGCCAAAGCTGGACGGCATGAGCGCGACCCATACGCACATGACGAACAGTCTCAACACACCCGCGGAAGCGCTCTAGTACGCTTATCCGCTGCGCGTGCGCGAGTACCGCATTCGCAAAGATTCCGGCGGGAAGGGAAGACAGAAAGGTGGCGACGGGACGGTTCGCGAAATCGAAACGCTCGCGCCGGCGCGCATGTCGCTGCTTTCGGATCGGCGCAAGCGCGCGCCTTACGGCTTGCGCGGCGGCAAAGACGGAGAGCGCGGCCGTGCTTTCATTGTTCGTCGCAACGCCGCGCGCGAAGAGTTAGCCTCGAAAGGAAGCTGGCTACTGGAAGCCGGCGATCGCGTGCGGATTGAAACTCCGAGCGGCGGCGGATTTGGGAAGCCGTAGCGTGTCAGTACCGCGAGTGATAGCGAGCGGATCGTCCGTGTTTCATCAATCGTAACCTTTGATCCGCTCGTTATCACTCGCGGTACTGATGCGGGTTACTTGATCCGCTCGCTATCGCTCGCGGTGCCGACACGACCATTTGGGAAATCGATCGCTTTGATTTAGACTGCCGCGTCGCTGCTTTCTCTCCCAACTGGAGAGGGAATCTTCAAACAAATACAAACGAAACAATGAACGCAACCGCCACGATGATTCGCAGTATTGAACCAGATGAAAATGAAGTGCCGGCGCCCAGGGAACACACGACTGTTGCCCGCGCCGGATGGGTCGAAGTGATTGCCGGCTCGATGTTTTCAGGCAAGTCGGAAGAATTAATTCGCCGCCTGCGCCGCGCGAAAATCGCGCGTCAGAAGGTTCAGGTTTTCAAACCTGAGATCGATGCGCGTTTCTCAAACGATCACATCGTTTCGCATTCCGAGATGAAGCACGAGTCATCGAACGTGCGCACCGCGGAAGAAATTCGCCGCAACGTCGAGCCTGATACCGAAGTTGTCGGCATCGACGAAGCCCAGTTCTTTGATAACGATCTGATTGGCGTGGCGAATGAATTGGCTGAGCGTGGCATGCGCGTGATTATCGCCGGCTTGGATCAGGATTACACCGGCAAGCCCTGGGAGCCGATGCCGCAACTGCTCGCGGTCGCTGAATACATCACCAAGACTCACGCCATCTGCATGAAGTGCGGCCAGCCGGCCAACTACACGCAGCGCACCTTTGAATCAGAAGAGCGCGTCGCGGTGGGCGGCGCGGGTATGTATGAAGCCCGCTGCCGAACCTGCTTCGTGCCGCACGCCGATGCGCCGACCGTGCATGACTAGTGAGCCGCTTGCATTGGGAGTCGCGATCTGTGAGCTGTAATGACGCGAAAGTTTGCGCATCCTGGCTCCTGACTTCCACGTACAAAGCAGTGAGAGGTCTAAAACGATGCAATGTGCTAACTGCGGTGCCACGCTAAATCCAAACAGCCGCTTCTGTGATCAGTGTGGCGCTTCCCGCGACGAAGAGACCAGAGTTGCGCGTCGACAATCTGCGACGCCGGCGCGTTACGACGATGATGACGATATCGAAAGAGATATTTTCAGCGTACGCCCGACGATGCTGTTCATTAAGATCGGCTATGGCCTGGCAATCGTTGGGGCAATCCTACTCGTGATTGCGTTAAGCCTGATAAAGTTCATCGACATTCCGCTCTACATCTCCGTGCCCGTCGGCTTTGCCTTGCTCTTGATTCCGGCGTACTACCATCTGAAGCGAAACATGGTGCGCTACACATTGACCGATTCCAAGATCGAGATTGATTACGGTTTGATTGCGCGGACCACGCGCAACATTCCGCTGGCAAAGATTCAGGACGTGACCGTTTCCGCTTCAATTCCTCAGCGAATACTCGGATTCGGCGATGTCGTCGTGGACAACGCCAGCGAACTCGGCGGCACGACCGTGCTTCACAACATCAACAATCCTCGTCAATACGCCGACCTGATTTTGCGCGAGCTGCGTAAGTGGCATTAAATTAATCACAACGTTTCGCGCGTTGGGAACATCGCACCTGGCGATGGTTTCTAATAAGGTCGCAGCCGGGTCAGATGAGAAATTTGTTCAATCACGTCCGCTTCTTCATTTCAATCGCGGTTATCTGCTTCTTCGTTGGCATCGGACTGGCAAAAGAGGCGCCGGCGACGGAAGCCGCCAAGCTGTTGCCCGATCAGTTCCAATCATTTCGCGCCACGGCGCCGGTCAAGTTCGGCGACTTGAACCCATCAGTGGCATCGCGTTCGTACAAAAGTGATAGCGGGACGTCGTTTACGATCGATGTTATCCATACAGACAGGGACGCAAGCGCATACGCGACGCTGACGCTGCTTGCGAAAAACGATCAGAAACTCGACGTGGGAAAGATTGGCGTCGCGAGCCTCGATTCGCCTGAGCGAATTCTTTTCTATCAAGGCGCTAACCTGGTTCAATTTCAGTGGAGCGGTAACCAAACTCACGAGGCGATCCTCAACGCAGCTCGGCTGTTTGCCGCCACGCTTCCCGCTGGCGACGACGACTTTCCCGTGCTCGTGAAGCACCTGCCGATCGGATCCACAAGCGCACACCCCAGCTACGCTGTTTCTCTGAATCAACTGAAGAGCGTCGTTAATGGCCAACCAATCCTCGATGTACTTGATTTCGAAGGTGGCTCCGAAGCCGTCGTCGCCAACTACGGTCAATCGCAGCTAGTGATCGTGGAATTCACGACGCCGCAATTTTCAATCGACAACGACTCGCGAATCTGGACGAAGATAGCTGAACTGAAGAGTCAGGGGCAGCCAATCCCGAGCGCTTATCGCCGCGTGGGCAACTACTCAGTTTTTGTTTTCAATGCTCCTGACGAGAAGACGGCGAATGCGTTGGTCGATCAGGTCAAGTACGAACAGGTCGTGCAGTGGCTCGGAGACGATCCGCATCTTTACGAGCGACTGCAAAGATATTTCACGCAGACTTCGGCTGGAGTGCTGGTAGCAGTCTTGAAGAGTTCAGGGTTGTCTCTGCTGCTTTGTCTGGCGGCGGGCGCGTTAATTGGCACGATGATGTTTCGGCATCGACGCGCGCAACGAGCCGCGCTGTATTCAGATGCGGGCGGGTCGATCCGGCTGAATCTCGACGACCTAACCGGACCGGCAAACACAAATCGCCTGTTGAAGAGTGGGAGTTCTTCCGAACAGACGACTTCCAAAACTTAACTGCTATCGCTGCGGGGTCGTGACGTTTACGTCAACCTTGGTATTCTTCCCGCAAAACAATCCGCCGCGCCACGCAAAGAACGCCGCAACGATCACAATCAAGAAAATGACGAGCACGGCCACTACTCCCGTGGCGCCGCCGCCACCACCATTGTCACCCATTGTTCTAATCCTCCTGTGTAAGCTCTGAGGCGATCTTCACGGCGAACTTTGCGGCGCCGCAGGCTTTGCCGATGATTGAGGCACGGCCACGTTCACGTTGATCTTCGTGCTTCTGCCTCCAAACAATCCGCCGCGCCAGGCAAGTACTGCCAGCACGACGACAATTATGAAAATCACGAGCACTGCCACAATACCAGTGCTGCTGCCGCCATTACCGTTGTCAGCCATTTTGATCCCTTCAGAGGATAAAGTCTTAGGTTGAAAATTCAGGAGCTTGGGAAAACCAACTGCCGAGGGGTAATGAGGGAAATTCGAGGAACGTTCAGATTCTTGCACAGCGCCGAAGACGAGGTCAACCAACATGGTATGGACCTCAGTCCGTGAGCGTTCCAGAGCTAAGACACAGACTGAAGTCTATGCGACAAAGCAAAAGCAGGTGACAACATTTGGGGCGTTGTCACCTGCCTTCGGTTAAGGCCCACGTTCAAGGGCGCTTTACTCTTATCCGCGCCGGCGTGGCTTGCGCGGCCGCGTGCGTTCCCGAGCGGGTTGCACTTCGCTTTCCTGAACGGTCGGCGATGCTGCCGGCGGTTTTGCTCCCGGCGGACAGACCCAAATCTCGAAAAAGTCCGCATCGCGATAGCCACCATTGATGATTACCACGCGGCGACTATCGACACCACGCGCCGTCGTCATGTAATCCATCGTGCGACGGCCAAGCGCATCGGCCTGTCCCATGCGGCTGACGCGACCTGCGTAGATGAGGATGTAAGCAGTCGTATCAGGCGTGTTCTGCAACTCGATCGCGAGATTGTCGAACCGCGCTTTGTCGTCGTCGAATGCCACTGACTGGAACTCGTCGAACTTGCGGCATTCAACTGGCGGCGGAGTCTTCGGCGTAATGCTGGTCGAAGCTTGCGCGCGCTGACGGCACATCGCATCGCCCGAGCCATCGTCAACTACCAGCGTCGCGGTAACCCTTTGATTGCCGAGACCGGTTGAGTCAACAGTGATCGTCGGCGTGCCTGCGCCGCTGACAAGTCGCGCTTCAGCCGGCGAGATGGTCCACGTGTAATTCAATGGAGCCGTGCCGCTGTACGAAACATCAGACGCGAACGTAATAAGGTCGCCATCGTTGACGCTGACCGGCGCCGAGATGTTGACCGGATAGGGGCATGGAGACTTGGTGATCGAGTATTCCTTCGGCCGATAGTTCAGGTTGACGCAAACTTTTCGTCCGCGCTCAATATCGAAATCGCGAACCCAGCGTCCACCGTTCGGCAACAAAATTTCTATGTTGTGATGTCCCGGTTGAAGCTGGATCTCGCGCACTGTCGTCGAGGTGTCGCCTTGCGGCTGACCATCGATGCGCAGCGGGAATCCGCCGGGGTTAGTGGTGATTTCAATCAGGCCGTACTTAACCGGTTTCTTCTTGCCGCCGGCATAAGCAGTGCTCGAAGTGCACACCAGAGCAAACGACGCAGCGATCAAAAACGTGATCGCGAACTTGATAAGATTTGGGCGCATGGCAACCATTGAAGTTTGTCGGTTCATGATTAGGCCTCCTTCGTGGCTGCTGTCTGTTTGTCCGCGCGCATCTTAGCGTAGCGACGACGCGCGCCCGCACTCAAAGCTACGATGCCGCTGCCGAACAACAAGAGCGAAGTCGGCTCCGGAATCGGAGGAGTCGGAGTGTTCTCAGGCGGTGGCGGCACTTTGTGATGATGACTGCAAATGCCGGTTACGCAAATGAGCGGAATCAGCGCCAGGAAAGGCCACTTGGGAAATCCACCACCCACAGCCGGTATCTCGCCGCAGTCGCAGATTGTGCCATCGACTGAATCCTGTTGGAACACCTGCACGTCACCAGTTGGTCTTTGCGCGGCGACTTCGGTTCCGGCAGTCAACGCCGGCGCAGTTGCGTCGGCAGTTGTCGCGGTAACCGAGGATGGCAGTTGCGGATCAACTGCAGTGGTCGCGGCAACCGAAGGTGACTGCGTGCTGGCTGGGGCCACGGTCGGATCTTGCAGCGTAGCTCGCAGGCGAAGCTGCTGAATCTGACCACTGCCTTGCAGGTCGCCCATCACGTTAATAACATCGACGAACTTTATGGGGCTGGCTTGCGTCGGCACTGCGACCAACAGCAAAAGGCTCAACGCCGTGGATAAAGTTCGGAATATCCGAGTTCTCATTTGCTTAGGAACTCCCTCCTCTGATTCTTTCAAAGCAACAATCCTGCGCTTATTCCCATGTTTTGCCCGGTGTCTTGCGAATTTTGCAGACAAAACCAGATAGCTTGCCGTGGGTACAAGCGTTTCGCTATCTATTGGCTTCTATTACCTGAATGGGAAACAGACGTAATCCGCGGGGTATTCCAATTTCAGAGAAGGATTTAGCGGGATTTGTGGCAAGAAAAAGTGGGCGGTTTGTGGGCCGCCCACTCGCAGTCTTGGTCTTACTCCGGTGTGGCTGCGGCTTCAGCGTCGCGATTTTCGTCGCGGAGCACGGCCTTGCGCGAAAGCTTGATCTTGTTGCCTTCCTTGCCGATGCATTTGACGAGAATCTGCTGACCTTCCTTCAGTTCATCACGAACATCGCGAATGCGACGATCGGCGATCTCCGAGATGTGCAGCAATCCATCCGTGCCCGGAAAGATTTCGACGAACGCGCCAAAGTCAACTATACGGCTGACCGTGCCGACGTATGTCTGCCCGATTTCGGCTTCCGCCGTCAGTCCGCGAATCTTCGCAACCGCTGCTTCGGCAGCTGCGCCGTCCGCGGTAGCGATCGAGACTGTGCCGTCATCTTCGACGTCGATCTTCGCTCCGGTTTCTTCAACCAGCGCGCGAATGACTTTGCCGCCTGGTCCAATGACGTCGCGAATCTTGTCCGGGTTGATCTTGATTTTGATGATGCGCGGCGCGTGCGGCGAGATAGCTTCGCGCGCGTTCGGCAGGGTTTGTTCCATCGTGTCGAGGATGAACAAGCGGCCTTTCTTTGCCTGCTCCAGAGCCTCAGCCATGATTTGCGCGTTGACGCCGGCGATCTTTATGTCCATTTGCAGCGCCGTGATTCCTTCGCGCGTGCCGGCGACCTTAAAGTCCATGTCGCCGTAGTGATCTTCGGCGCCCGCGATGTCCGTCAGAATCGCGTACTTGTTGCCTTCCATCACCAGGCCCATCGCGACACCCGCGACCGCTGCCTTCATCGGCACTCCCGCATCCATCATCGCGAGCGTTCCGCCACAGACGCTGGCCATCGACGACGAACCGTTTGATTCGGTGATGTCCGAAACGATGCGGATGGTGTAAGGAAATTCGGTGTCATCGGGCAGTGCAGCTTCGAGCGCGCGGCGCGCCAAAGCTCCGTGACCAATCTCGCGCCGCGATGACGATCCGAAGCGTCCGACTTCGCCGACCGAGTATTGCGGGAAGTTGTAGTGAAGCAGAAACTTGCGCTTCACTTCGCCCGTTTCGAGATCGTCCATGAACTGCTCATCTTCTTTGGTGCCGAGCGTAGCGGTCACCATCGCCTGCGTCTCGCCACGCGTGAACAGCGCCGAGCCGTGCGTACGCGGCAGCCAACCAACTTCGCAGTTGATTGCTCTGATCTCGGAGAAACGGCGCCCGTCAGGACGGCGTCGTCGATTCAGAATGTCGTCGCGGAAAATCTTTTCTTTCAGATGATCGAAAACGGTCTTTGCCATCGCGCGCCGTTCAGGCTGATCTTCGGGATAGCCTTCGACGACTTCCTTCTTTAGAGCATCGACGGCGGCATAGCTCGCGCGTTTCTCCTGCCCCGTCGTGTCGAGCGCGGCCCGCAGTCTTTCCGAGTAATTCCGCTCAATCTCGCCAACGATCTCTTCGTTCAAAACCGGCGGCTCGACCGCTCGCTTCTCAATTTCCAGGGCTTTGTAAAGCTCTTTCTGCCAGCGACACAGGCGATTGATTTCCTTGTGCGCCAGCATCAACGCCTCAACCATGATCGGTTCGGTCACACCCTGCGCCCCGGCTTCAACCATCAC
>JAJPKD010000279.1 GCA_021323895.1 Acidobacteriota bacterium
CCAACCGGAAAGGAAGAACCATGTTCGACACAAGCAGTGAGAGCAGGTTGCGTTCGCGAATGATGAGCAGACGCCGCGTACTGATGACCATGACCTTTTTGACCATCGTGCTGATTATCGGCGCGCGCGCAAGCCAGGCGCAGAGCACCACTTTCATGTATCAGGGAAAGCTGACTGACACGAGCGCGCCCGCCAACGGGTTGTACGATCTTGAGTTCAAACTCTATGACGCAGTCGGAGGCCAGGTTGGTCCGATTGTCACACGCGAAGATGTGCAGGTGACTGATGGTTTGTTCACAGTGCCGCTCGATTTCGGACACTCGCCATTCACGTCGGGAACGGCATTCACGCTCGAAATTGGCGTCAGGCCGGGCTCTTCCACCGGCTCGTTCAGTACGCTCGCGCCGCGCCAACCGATCAGTTCGTCGCCTTACGCGATTCAGACGATCAACGCGGCGCAGCTCGGCGGCGTGCCCGCCGATCAATATGTCAAGACCGACGATCCACGTTTGAAAGATGGCGTCGCCCCCGGGCCCGGCAGCGCGAATTACATTCAGAACACTTCGACTCAACAAGCAAACGCCAACTTCAACATCAGCGGCAACGGTCTGGTCGCGGGACAACTTGGCATCGGCACGCAAACACCGCTGGCGGGAATGAAGCTTGACGTGAATGGGCTCGCGCGTTTTTCGCCGGGCGGCTCTGGTGGCTTTATGCAGTTCGGCACGCCCAACACTGAAACCGGTTTGAGTTGGCTGAAAGCTGCGAACACAACTACGCGGGCCGACATCCGCTTCAACGGCGGTTATCTGACACTGGCAGCCGGCGCCGGTGCGGGCGTGCCCGGGAACACCGGCGTCGTGATTGATACAACAGGCAAGGTCGGCATCGGAACCATCAGCCCAAGTGTTGGCCGACTACACGCGCTCGGCACAGCGAACCTCCCCGCGATTTACGGCGAGAGTCAGAACCGTGGCGTTTGGGGCAAGAGCACCGGCTCGAGCTATGGCGTTTTTGGTGAGAGTGTGGACGGCATAGGAACGCAGGGAGTGAGCGTAAACAACATTGGCGTCGTCGGCAGCAGCACTTATGGTGTCGGGCTTGCGGGAGGAAGCAGGTACGACAGTGGCGTCATCGGAACGACTTCGTCAAATAGTGGATTGACGCCCGGCGTGAAAGGTGTCGGCGCAGGCGTTGGTGTCAGAGGTGAGGGGCGCACCGGCGTGTTCGGGATTTCTGAGACGGACGGCGGCACCGGTGTGATCGGATCTGCATTGGCGCCAAAAGCTGTGGGTGTGCTCGGCAATGCGAGTGGCGGGGGCACAGGCGTGTCCGGCATTGCAAAAGGTGCGGGCACCGGCGTGATCGGCACGAGCGAGTCGGGCTATGCGATATATGCCAATGGCAACGCCGGGCAGGCGCCCGACAAGAGCGGCTTCGTCAAGGCGATGGTTTACGTCGATCCATTCTTGCCGGCCAGCGAGTACGTCGTGCGTTGCTATAACGGGACGACTAACTCATCGACCAAGCCCTGTGGCTTCACAGTCAAGAGATTCGACAAGGGAAGCTATCGAGTCGAATTCAATTTTCCGATCTCTGATCGATTCTACTCCTTGACAACACAGTCAAGATGCCTTGGCACTGTTTTTGGGTCAACTGGCACTAGCCTTGATGTCCTGATAACCGACGTGTATGACCCGGTCGTTCGTGCCGACTCTGCGTTCTGGCTAATCGTGTACTAACGTGCGTCAGCAACGTTCCCGCTAGCATGAGTCCGCCATTTCGGGAGCACGGCCGTCGGATCGAGATCGTTCAAATTGAGCGGTTTGGGCCGTCAGCATGATTGGTCAGATTCAGCACGCAACATCAGATTCACGATTTTCCTGAGAAAATCGCAAGCTTTGTAGCGGTACAGGCGTTGCCATTGCGCGGGAGGGGAGATTAGTGTCGTTCCCTACCTGACCATGACACGCAGCCGCATCAACCAAATCTACACCTGGTTCGTTATCGCCGTCGGCGCCGGCGTGGTCACCTTCTCGATCGCGCACTTCACTCGCGATCAATTCGACGTTCGGTTCCTGTTGCTGGCGCTGATCACGGTATTGGTCGGGCCGCGCTTGAGCATTCCGATTCCGCGCGTCAAAGCTCACATCTCGGTCTCTGACACCTTCATATTTTTGACACTGCTGTTGTTCGGCGGCGAAGCGGCGATTCTGCTGGCGACTGCGGAAGCGCTTTGCGCATCATTTCGTATTAGCAGCAAGTCGCGCACGCACCTCTTCAACGCGAGCGCGATGGCCTGCGCCACGTTTCTCACTGTATGGACGTTACGTTTCGGGTTCGGCGAAGCGCTGGTCGTTCACGATTTCTATTCGTCGAATTATTTGGTGCTGCTGTGCATGATGGCCGTCATACAGTACCTGGGCAATTCGCTGCTGATCGCGGCCAGCACGGCCTTGAAGAGTTCCGAACCTATCTGGCAATCATGGCGCACCAATTTTCTCTGGACGTCGATCACTTATCTCGCCGGCGCGTCCTCCGCCGGAATCATCGCGCGCTTCATCGGTCACGTTGGTTTCTTCGCATTCAGCGCAACGATTCCGATCATTGCCATCGTTTACTTCGTATTGGACTTACATGAAAAACGTCGAGGCTTCTGCGGCGCAGGCCGAACAAGCGCGACGTCACGTGGAGGAACTGAATCGTCACATCAGCGAACAAGAGCGCATCGGCAAAGTGCTGCGCGAAACCGAAGAGCGGTTCCGCAACGCCTTCGACTATGCCGCGATCGGCATGGCTCTGGTCTCGCCGCAGGGAAACTGGTTACGTGTGAATCGTTCGCTCTGCGAGCTGATTGGCTACAGCGAAGATGAGTTGTTGCATTCGAATTTTCAGGCGGTGACTCACGCTGACGATCTCAAAAATGACCAAGCCAGCCTCTATCGTTTAATTCAGGGCGAAACCCCGACGTGCCAGGTTGAAAAGCGCTACGTGCATCGGCACGGAGAAATCGTTTGGGCGCTGAACAGCGTTTCGCTGGTGCGCGATGCCGACAATAATCCCGCGCACTTCATTTTTCAGATTCAGGACATCACCGAACGCAAGCGCGCCGAGGCAGCTCTGCACAGCCTCTCGGTGGTCGATGAGCTTACTGGTCTCTACAATCGTCGCGGTTTCCTCGCGGTCACCGATCAGCACCTCGCGGAAATTCGGCGCAACGAAAAGCAGCCCGTCATTCTTTATGCCGATTTGGACGGATTGAAGGAGATTAACGACTCGCTGGGTCACCACGAAGGCGATCGCGCGCTAGCGAAATCCGCCGAAATGCTGAAGGAAACCTTCCGCACGTCGGATATCGTGGCGCGGCTGGGCGGCGATGAGTTTGTCGTACTTGCGGCGATTGGGCCGGAAGAGAGTGCGGCTTCATTGACGCAAAGGTTGAAAGACAATTTCAGCGCGGTAAACAAGCTCGGCAATCGACCTTACAACTTGTCGGTGAGCGTGGGTGTCGCGCTCTTCGACGAGGCCGAGGATCATTCGATCGAACAATTGCTGGCGAAAGCCGATCGGGCGATGTACGAAGACAAGCGTCACAAACGCTCGCGCGAAAGTTTCGTCCCGCAGCTAATCCGACCTCGCATTGAAGCTGTAGCTTAGTAGGGCAAATTGTTAATTTGCGACGGCTGCCAGACGTGCCGCGATGGCTTGCTTTGGCTGCACCCCAACAATCGAATCAACCAATTTTCCGTTTTTGAAGATCAGCAGCGTGGGAATGCTGCGAATATTGAATTGCGCCGAAGTGCGCGGATTCTCATCCACGTTGAGCTTTGCGATTTTGTAGCGACCGTTCGCTGCAGCCGCGAGTTGATCGAGTACCGGCGCAACCATCCGACACGGGCCGCACCATTCAGCCCACGCATCGACAAGCACGGGCAGCGATGAAGACGCCGCGATTACGTCGTTGGCGAAACTAGCGTCGGAAACAATCTGCGGCTTGCTGACGGTATCCAGGCTCGCGCCGCATTTGCCGCAAACCGGCTTATGCGCCAATGCGACGACTTCGTTGACGCGGTTCCTGGTGCCGCAGTTGGGACAGGTTTGGATCGGCATTAACCTAAATTCTTTCGAAAGTGCTTCTGTACTTTCGCCCACGCATCTCTCGCGGCTTCCGGGTCATAGACTTCGGGCCGCGTGTCGTTGAAGAACGCGTGATCGGCGTCATAGCTGATTGTTTCCACCGGCAAGTTGTACTTCGCGGCAATCTCTTTCAAGCCATCAACCTTTTCCTGATTAATCCATGCGTCGCGTTTGCCCGCAATAAAGAGCGTCGGCACTTTCAGGTTCTTCAAAACACTCTCTTCCGGAATGTCACCATAGAAAGGCGCCGCGGCTTTCAATCCCGGAATTTCGCACGCGGCGCGTAACGCGAACGTGCCACCCATACAGTATCCGGTGATTGCCACCTTATTCACGCCATAAGTTTCTTCGGCTGCATCAAGGGCCGCGCGAATCGTCTCCAGCCCATC
>JAJPKD010000262.1 GCA_021323895.1 Acidobacteriota bacterium
CGCCGGCGTGGTTGAGAGCCTCAAGATCATCACTGAGAAAGCTTCGACGCGCATCGCCCGATTCGCGTTTGCCTATGCCCGCAACGAGAAGCGCAAGAAGATCACGGCGATTCACAAAGCGAACATCATGAAGCTTTCCGATGGTCTGTTCCTGCGTTGCTTTGAAGACGTCGGCAAACTTTATCCTGACATTGAACTGCAGAGCATGATTGTCGATAACGCCTCGATGCAGCTCGTGATGCGGCCTGAGCAATTCGACATTCTGCTTTGCGAGAATCTCTACGGCGACATCGTTTCTGATTTGTGCGCGGGACTAATCGGCGGCCTGGGTTTAGTGCCCGGGGCAAACATCGGCGAGAAGGGCGCGGTTTTCGAAGCCGTCCACGGTTCGGCGCCAGACATCGCCGGGAAGGGAATCGCCAATCCAACTGCGTTGTTGCAGTCGGCGATCTTGATGCTGCGTCACATTGAAGAGCGCGCGGCCGCAGAGAAGATCGAAGCCGCAATGCTGAAAGTCTTCGCCGAAGGCAAAGTTCGCACGCGCGATATCGGCGGCAGTGCCGGCACGAATGAGTTTGCGGATGCGATTATCGCGAATCTGTAACACCCTTTGAGACTGAAGAATTATCGAAATCTCTCGGCGCTGGTTCTTGCACTGCTGCTATTTGCGTCTGCCTGCAGTCGGCGCGCGCCAGAAACTAATTCTTCACCCGCCGCGAGCAATAGGCCCGGAATACAAACTCTCCCCGGCCGAGTCGTGCGCATCGCAGATGGCGATACCGTAACAGTTCTCGACGCGCAGAACGCACAGCACCGCATTCGCCTTCAAGGAATCGATGCGCCGGAGTCGCACCAGGCCTTCGGCACGCAGTCAAAGAAGAGTCTTTCCAATCTGATTTTCGATCGCGAAGTGACGGTTGAATTCGACAAGACGGATCAGTATGGACGCATCGTCGGAAAGATTTTGCTGGACGGAAAAGACATCAACCTGGAGCAGGTCAAAGCTGGGATGGCGTGGCATTACAAGGAATATCAGCGAGAGCAGTCGCCGCAGGATCGGGAGATTTACGCGCGCGCGGAAGATGAAGCTCGCAGCGCGCGTCGCGGGCTATGGGCCGATGCGGATCCAATCGAGCCGAGCGCCTTTAGGAAAGAACAGAAGCGCGAACGCGAAGATGCGAAGTAGATGCCATCGTAATATCTGTAGTCACTCTGTCCTATATGATTTAGCTGGGAAGGAGCGACATTCCGTCGCTCCCTCCCAGCTTCGTTAGACATAAGCGGCGGCGCTATAGATATTCTGCGCCTAACGGCGCTTCCGGGCTGCGCGGATCATGCCTGCCTTCTTACCAAGTTCCGCCTGAGTTTTCTTAGGCAACTTTTCAAATACCAGGTCGTAAGAATTTCGCAGCAGCGCTTTCAGTTCCTTATCGCTGAGCGCGTCAAACGATTGCAGCGCAACCCATTTGTTCCGCGCCATGTAGGGCGCCGGATCGATCCCATCCTCTTCAATTAACTCGTTGAATTTTTCTTCAGTACATTTGCAGGACATGATGTATTTCGCGGGGGCGTCGAGCGCCATCACCGCGAACATCTTGCCCGCGATCTTGAAGACCAGATCGTTTCCCCACTGAACGTTTTCAGTGGCGTGCGGAAACGACAAGCAATATTCCCGAACTGATTCAATATCCAAGTTACATTCCCTCCACAACCAGCAACGCAGTTTGGCCGCCGCCTGACGTCACATTCAGCAGCGAAGAATTCGAAAGGCGAATCAACGCGCCCTCAACTTCGTTATGAAACAGAAATGGATTGAAATCAACGTACATCTCTTCCAGGGTTACGCGATCGCTGAACATGGGAATGGCGATCTTTTTCAGCGGAACTCGCTGTTGGACAACATAAGGTCGTTTCAGAGCAAGGTCTATTGCGTCGTTCCACTCGGTGTCCGAAGTTTCCCAACCGATGAATACTCCGTGACCGCCGTAATCATCGTTCGGTTTCAGGACCAGACGCTCGCGCTCGCGGCGAATCAAATCGACTAGATCGTGCTTGCAATTCTCGAATTCGGTCGTTGTCTGTTCGACCCGCCGCGTCCATGGAATGTGACGATGCAGGACTTCGATCTCTTCAGGTGTGAACAAGTCTGAATATTTCGGATCGCTGAGAATCGCGAAACCCGCCTTCGTGTGAGCTAGTTTTGTGCGAAATGAATTTGCCATGCAGATGCGGCCATCTGCGTATGCACGCGCGAGGGGATGGTCTTCCTTGCAGCGTTCGAAGAATTCGTGGATGACGACGCGCTTATAGACAATATCGATCCTGAAGTCGTCAGCCTTCAAATAATCCCGGTCGTATGACAAATCACGCGGATCGGCGATTATCGTTGAGTAGCCACCAGCGGAAAAATAATCGCGCAGGACGACGAACTCACTTTCCGTGGCGACGCCTTTCCAATCCACAATCGCAATCTGCGGAAACTCTTCCCTACCGCCCCATTCGCGATAAGCATCAAGCAGCGATAGCAGCAAACGCCGATGCGGCTCGGGACGCCAATGCGAATGCTCCGCAAATAACCTTTGCAAGTGGCTTAATCCGAACAGTGCTTTCTCGATTTGCATCTGATCGCCAACACCAGCAGGAGTCTCAGCGTTGTATTCGAGAAACTGAAAGCCGGAATCCGATAGGTAGGCATCAAGACGGCTCGAAACACAAAGCCGCGAATACCCTGGATCGATGCGAGCCATTTCTGCCGCGCGATTGGTAACGCCGAGCACGCCGAGCAATGTGTCGTCGATTAGCGCCCTCTCGGCAACTTTTTCGAACGCGATCGCAATCGTGCGCGCTGCCCGCGCGACTTCGTCGTATTGTGAACGAGCGATGATGTGTGGGCGCAGAAAAGGACAGGTTGGCCGGTCGCCAAAGACGAGACCGAGTTCGCGCTGGGTCTTGATTAACTTATCGAAAACAGACGGGACGAGATTAGGATCGCTGAGGATTTGAGAGTCGAGATCTTTCAGCAGGGGGCCGAGCATGAAAGCTCCAGCTAATTTGCGTGCCCGTTGTTGCCGTTGCCTGGATTGCCGAGTTCACGTAGGCGCTTGATGACTTGATCGATGAGCCAGTTCGGAGTTGACGCGCCGGCCGTGACGCCGACGCGCTTAGCGTCGCTCAAGTCTGAAGGATTGATTTCATCCTGCGTTTCAATCAAGAAACTTTTGGCGCATTGTTCCTGACAAACTGCGAGCAACTTGATGCTGTTCGATGAGTGCTTGCCGCCGATGACATAGAAAGCATCCACCATGCCCGCCAGCGCGCGCGCGGCATCTTGACGATCACGCGTCGCCGAGCAGATCGTATTCACAACCTGAGGCTCAGCGTCTGCTTTCGACCTGACCGCTTCGGCAACTTCCAAAAAAGTTTGTAGCTTGAGCGTTGTTTGCGAAACGACGAGCGGCGCGTGCAGCGATGGCAAGTTCGCCACTTCCTCAGCGTCACGAACCACAAACGTGTTGTCCGGCGCGTAGCCAACGACGCCAATCATCTCCGGATGATCCGGATTGCCAGCGACCACGACGTGGCGGCCTTCCGTGGCGGCACGTTCGGCCAGACGCTGAACACGAGTAACGAACGGACAAGTTGCGTCCACAACTTGCGCGGCGCGCTTCTCGAGTTCGAGCTGCACCAGCGGCGTCACCCCGTGAGCGCGAATCACAGCGATTTCGTCCGGCTTGACCTGTTCAGGATCCTGAATCGTCGCGACGCCTTCGCACTCCAGCCTTTGCATTTCCTGCGTGTTGTGAATCAGCGGACCGAGGGTGCGCACCGGCGCGCCCACTCCGAGCGCGTCTTCAACCATTTCCACGGCGCGTTCAACGCCGAAACAAAATCCGTATTCGTTAGCTAAAAGGACTTCCATAATCAAATTGTCTTCTTAAACTAAGCCTTCGAATAATTCATCAACCGACACTTTCCAGTTGGGCAGCACGCGCGACTCGGTGTGGTCGCTTTTTTCGTATCGAATAATCTGCCACTCTGGAAAATCATCCCGCATGGTCCGGTAGCGAATTTCAATCCACTGGTTGTCGGCGTCAACCAGCCAAAGCTCGCGGACGCCCAGAGCCAAATACGTATCCGCCTTAGTGGTGTAATCGTACGTTGCGTTGGATTTGGAAACGTATTCAAAAACGATATCGGCCGAGGTGCGACGCTTCCCCATTTGTGCCGCCAGTTCGTTCGAGACGTACATCATGTCGGGTTCGAGGTAGGTTGCGTCGGTGTAAATCGATTCGCGTGGATGATAGACGTTTCCGGGATCTCCATGTTGAGCAAGGAAAAGAATTAAAGATCGTTTCAAACGAGCATCAAAATCGCCATGGGGCCATTCCGGTGGGGGAACCATGAACAAATATCCTCCGATGAGTTCGTAGTGAGAACGATCGCGCGGTGCGGGCAACGCCCAAAACTCGTCCAGCGTATAGTTCTTCACCAGCGGTGAAAACGATACTGGCGTTGCGATTGGTAAAGTCTCTAAGGCTTGCATGTTCATTTCGAATTCTAACACAGGGCGCGATCAGACCAGAGGCGCAGGGTGTTCAGCGTATGGGCTCGCGGAGAATGATTTCGGCGGTTTTCCCGGCTAATTCTGCCGCTTGAGCGTGCGTGCCGCGCAACCCGGCAATTTGCAAAAGCGCTTCGCCCGTTCGGGACAGCAAACGCACGAGGTCGCCTTCTTCGGCACGCGTTTCCTGGACCAGTTCCTTCCAATCGATGCCGCTGGCCCAATGTGCCGCGGCGGCGGCGGCAGAGAAGTTGATCTCGGGCGTGGCTTCGATGCCTTGCTTCCATTCTTCCGTCGAGACCTCGAAAGATATCTCTTCAAACTTAACCAGCAAGCTGACAATGGAATCGTCGAGTTCCAGCTCGCCGTAATCTCGATCTTCATCGGCCGCAAGCGCGGCGATCAAAGCGGCGGCCTGCGTCGTGTCGAGCGGCGCGAAAAGATTTCGCTGCAACGCTTCGCCGATCAGCAGTGGCCGATCGACGCGCAAGTCGGCGAGCCACTTGCCGCGTTCGGTCACTTTCTCATTGCCGAAGTCGAGGTAGCCAAAATGATCGAGGACGCGCGCGCAGCGCTGGAACGGCTCCCAGATTTCGGTGCGGAGTGATTCGATCTGGCGATTGGCCTTTTCTATCTCCGCGGCTTCGGATTGCAGAGACCAAAGCAACTGCACCACGCGTTCGCGATCGTCATCCTTGATTTCTGGCGGTGTGAGGGAATCGATCGCGTCGTTGATAAGCTTGATCGAATCCTGCTCGCCTGATTGCGCATCGCGCAACTTCGGTTGGGGCAGCGCGAGTTGATCTCCTCGATCGTGAATCTCGTCGAACGCTTCTTCCGCTCTTTCGGGGCGCGTTGAGAAAGTTGGCGCAAAAACGCGGCCGACACGCGCCAGCGGAAACGACGAAAAGCGTCCATCTTCGCGCAGCGCCGTCACGCCATCATGCGTCCGAGTAATCACCAGCGCGAGACGCCGGCCACTGCGACCAATCGCGACGACGCGTCCCGGCTGCGCCACTTTATTAAGCCAGCGCTGACGCATCTCGCGCCTCGTATGCGGCGTGCCTTCCAGCAGACGCGCCCGCGCGCTCGCTAAACGCTCAAGTCCAAGAACCGAGTTGATTGATAACTCGAGGCCATCCGTTTGCAGCCGCTCACGAATGTGCAGCCGATTTTCGTCTCGTTGTCGTTCCAACTCATGAATACGTGGCAGCAAATTTCGATAGGCGAAGCTGCGCTCGGCGATGGCGCGCACCTGCGCAAAGCTCTTGAACGCGTCGAGCAGATTCAGCAGCGCTGTGTAAGTTGCGCGAAACTGGCTTTCGAGATCGTCAGGCTTAGCGTTGAGTAACTCGGCGATGCGTTGAGGATTTTGATGAGGTCCGGGCGCGGTGACGATGAATCCGACGCGATCCTTGCCGCGACGACCGGCGCGACCCGTCATCTGTTGTAGCTCAGAAGCAGTTAGTGACTCCCAGCCGCGGTTGCTGCGTCTATCGGCAACGGTGATCACCACCGTGCGCGCGGGAAAATCGACGCCCGCTGCGACCGTGGCCGTTGCGAAGATCGCATCGAGCAACCCTGCGCTCATCATTTTCTCGATTACGAGTTTCCAGGCGGGCAAGTGGCCCGCATGATGCGAAGCGACGCCGCCGCGCACAATTGTGTCCCAGTGGCGATGTTTACGAATCTCAGGATTCTCTTCGACAAAGGTGCGCATGAAGTCGCGGCGGGCCTCGCGCCGATCGTCCTTCAGAGTCCGACGACTGAGCGCGGCCTCGGACGCGGCTTCATCACAACGCCGGCGTGTCGGCAGAAAAATGATTGCCGGCAGCAGATTGTATGAGCCGAGCGCGGCGAGCAGATTCGCGGGCGGCATTTCTGGCATGCGAAGTTTCATGATCGGAGCGCGGGCATCCTTGCCTGCGGTTCACCGGCATCCTGCCGGTCGATTGCGTGTTAGAAGCCCGAGCGTAAGCGAGGGCAAGCAACGAATGACACCCGCGTCGCTAATCAGGCGAGCTGCCCTCCCTGACGGTCGGGCTTCTGACACATCTTCATCTTCGTCGATTCCAATCTCTTCGGGATCGCCGCGATTCGTCCTGTTGTTCAATCATCCCCGCAATCTCTCGATTGAGCTTTCCGTTTTCACCAAACAGCGGCACTAATCTTTTGTCCGGCAACAGAAACGCGGCACGCAAAGGCACCGGCCGCGCGCCCGGTCGCGTGACGACACCGCAACGCACGCCGCGCAATTCCTCGATCCATTTTGCGAATTCGCGCGCGTTGCCGATCGTTGCCGACAACAGCAGCATGCGAATTCGCGGCGGTGTCAGGATGATCGCTTCTTCCCAGACGCGTCCGCGGTCTTCATCAGCGAGGTAGTGCGCTTCATCGAAGATCACCAAATCGACGTTCACGTCTTCGCCGCCGCGGAGGGCGTCGAACAATTGATTGCGAAAAATCTCAGTGGTGCCGACGATCAGCGGGGCATCAGAATTCTCTTTGCGATCACCGGTAAGGATGCCGACGCGCTCGCTTCCAAACTCGGCGCCGAACTCCTGGTACTTTGAATTCGTCAGGGCCTTTAGCGGAGTCGTGTACCAGGCGCGCTTACCTTGTTCGAGCAGCCGGCGAATCTCTTCTCGCGCAATCCAGGTCTTGCCGCTGCCGGTTGGCGCGGTGACGAGCACGTCTTCAAACTCCAGCGCCGCCAATGCCTCCAACTGAAACGCGTCGGGAGTGAACGGCGCCGATGCCGGCGTGCCGATGCCCGCGAGCAGGGCGCGCAACTCACGACTGTTATTGCCGGAAGTCGGCGCCGGCTTTTCATCGCGCTTACTAGTTGGCGTAATCTCGCCGCGGCGGCCGGAGCCTTTGCCGCGGCGTTTCCTCTCGGGTTGGTTAAATCTGCGCGATCGCCTCATGCGGTCATTGTAGGGCAACAAATCGGAAGTAACACGCGTACAGCAAGTTCGATGGAGACAACAATTCCGCGGTTTAGTGACGTGGTTGCGACGTTTGTTTGGCTGACTTACTATCTTTATTACCGAACATGACGACGAGGACGCCTTCGCAACGATTTTCGCAGGCTTTGCGTCAAACGGCTGCGTAATTATGAAGACCTTTGATTTTGCTGAGACTGGCGGCCTTTTCGATCATTTCGAAGTCAACGCCGAACCT
The DNA here is from genome assembly GCA_021323895.1 of Acidobacteriota bacterium. Lineage (GTDB taxonomy): Bacteria > Acidobacteriota > Blastocatellia > Pyrinomonadales > Pyrinomonadaceae > UBA11740. The sequence goes on from JAJPKD010000262.1 coordinate 7,745, forward strand.
TTTTGGCCAAAGATTCTTTGGCTCGTGGCCGGCTCAGGCGCCTGGCATCTGGTGGTAATCGCATTGGTGATGTTGATTCCGCCGGTGCGCGATGCGTTCAGCATCACGGCACTGTTTCACGGCGCCGGGTTTGTCGATAAGCCCTACAACCGAACCGAGATCGGTGATGACGTCAATATCATCGATTTCACGACCGAAAAATTCCATTATCCCGAAGGCTATTTTTTGATGGACCAACAAGGCATGCCGCCAATGCCGCTTCCTACGCCGCTGCCTTTCAATCCACAGCCCGCGACGGTGACTCCGGGAGTATCGCCGACGCCGGCGCCGACTCCAGTGACTACGCCGAACGGGTCCCCTTCGCCGGTGATTGCTTCAAATACTGGCGCTAACGATGCCAAGAAAGCAGCCGCGTCACCGTCGCCGGCCACAACGCCAGATCCGAAAGCGACTGAGCAAGCGCAGAAGGATCTGGAAGCAGCATCGAAGAAGACTGGGATCGATCTCCCGCAGGAAGGCGAGATCAACAAAGCGCCCTTCAAGGATTTGGCGGCTTACGCAACCACTTTGCGCGATCAGAAGAACCTCGATTTCGACAAGCCCTTCGAGATCGCCATCGACACGACACTCGATAAAAATGGGAAGTTAGTCAATCCGACGGTGTTAAAGAAATCCGGCGATGAAACGCTGATTGATCTTGGCAAGCGTTTAGTTGCCGCGATGAACGATAGCGGCGTGCTGTTCTATCTGAAAAAAATAAACGAGGACAAGCCGGGCACAAAAGTCACTTTCACGATCAAGCAGGATGGGAAAGATGTTGTGGCCACGGTTGAAACAGAAGTGTCGTCACCTGACAGCGCGGACAAACTCGCGCGCGGATTCGGCGTGATGCTGCTAGCCGGCGCCGCCTCGCGCAAAGGTCACGATGAAGAAGTGCTGTTGAAGAGCACGAAGGTTTCAGCCGATAAGAACAAGGTCGTCTTCAAATTAACGATGGCCCACCAGGATGTCGTCGATATTGTGAAGAAGGGAATGGCGATACCCGCACCAACCGTCACCCCGGGCTGACTCGAATGAGGTTGCGAAAGCACGTTTCTGCGCTGCCGTTCTTGATGTTGCTGCTGATTTCGTGCGCGCGCGTGCCGCAAACGCCATCGCAATCACCAACTCCCGCGACGCCGAGAGAAACTAAAGCCGAACTCAAAGTCACCAGTGCAGCTTTCAATGAAGGCCAACCGATTCCGCGGCAGTACACGTGCGACGGCGTAAACGTTTCGCCGCCGCTCGAGTGGAGCGGCGTGCCGAAAACCGCAAAGTCGATCGCTATAATCGCCGATGATCCCGACGCACCGTCGGGAACCTTTGTGCATTGGGTCGTTTACGATATGCCGGCGGAAAACATCGGAATGGTTGAGAACTTGCCGGCCGACGAACAACTCAAGGCCGGCGGATTTCAAGGCACGAACGACTTTGGCAAGATTGGTTACGGCGGGCCGTGCCCGCCTTCGGGAACGCACCGCTACTTCTTCAAAGTCTATGCGCTCGACAATTTTCTCCCGCTGAAAGTTGCTTCAACGAAGGCCCAGGTGGAAAAAGCGATGGAAGGCCACATCGTCGCGCAGGGGCAGCTATTGGGAACTTATCAAAGGTAGGAACGCACGCATCCTTGCGTGCGGGTCACCGGCATCCGTGCCGGTGTTTTCTCAACTTAACAAAGCGAGCAGGATGCTCGCGGCCCGCCGACAGGGATGTCGGCGCTCCAAGCGCACCAGCTACCGCAACACACCCACGGGCACGTTCCACGGATGCAACTCGATTCGCAGACGATCGATTTTGATCATCGGATCGGTGGCGGCCAAGTCCTGCGCCTCTTTCAGTGAAGCCACGCGAAAGACAAAGATGCCGCGCAGGTCGCCGTCATCACCAAACGGTCCGGCCATCACCATCTTCTTCGAGTTAGCGAGACGAACGATATTAGCGATGTGCGCCTTTTGCAGCTCTTGAATCTCAGGCGTGTTGCCGTCGCCTTCTTTGCGGTTAGGACCTCGCTTCAAAAAGCCGAAATAAATTTTTTCGAACTTCAAAGCCGAAGTGTCGGCCTTTTTGTATATGTCTTCTGAAAACCATGGATGCATTTCAGACGTGAGCAAGCCTGCTTTCACAGATGGATCTTCATCAACCCAGGCTTGGGCCTCAGTTGCTGAGTTCGCCCGCAGAATGAAGATGCCTGCCATCTCGCTGTCGTCACCGAATGGTCCTGCGATTACGGCCTTTCCGGAAGTGAGCAGCGAGATCGCGTGGGCGACATGCTGTTTCAGGATTGAGTCGCGATCTGTTGCTTTGGTCGTGTCCCACTTCGGGCCCTTTTTCATGATGGACATTTGAAATTGGACCAATTTGTTTTGGCCGTTTGCGAAGGCGGAAGCGAAGAGAATGATGATGGCGATCGAGGCGACCTTGATTTTCATCGGTGTCCTTTCAGAATGATGCGGGAGCTCAGACTTCGTGCGCTTAAACGGATGAGCGAGCGATTAGGTTCATGCTTAGATGTTAAGAGTTGTTAATTTACGACTGCGGTTTTCACGCAAGTGATCGGCGGCAAGCCTTCGCGAATCATTGACCACGACTCACCCGCATCCGCCGATCCGAAAACTTTGCCGCTGCGCGTGCCAAAATAGAGGCCAGTCGGATTGTTCTTGTCCGCCTGCATGTTGTCGCGCAGGATCGTTTCCAGCGCATCCTGCTGGGGCAAGCCGTTCGTCAAAGCTTCCCACGATTCGCCACCATTCTTCGTGCGATAGACGCGCAGCTTACCCTCAGGCGTGCAGCGAAACTCATCCGATTCTATCGGAAGAATGTAAACCGTGTTCGCGTCGTGTGGATCGATCTCCATGGCGAAACCAAAATCGGATGGCAGCTTGTCTTTGCCGATGTCCTGCCATGAATCGCCCGCATCGTCAGATCGATAAACGCCCCAATGATGTTGCAGGAACAAGCGCGAAGGATTCGACGGATGGCTCACAGCCTTATGCACGCACTGGCCCCACTCAGGATATTGCTGGTCGGGCGGCATATAGGGCGCTCGAATCCCTTTGTTGTGCGGCGCCCAGGTTTCTCCGCCGTCATCGCTGCGATAAACGCCTCCAGTGGAGATCGCGATCCAGATTCGCTTGGCGTTCGCTGGATCGAGAAGGATCGTATGCAGGCAAAGTCCGCCGCCGCCCGGTTGCCACTGCGCGCGATGCGGATGATCAAATAGGCCGCGATTAAGATTCCATGTTTCGCCCCCGTCGGTCGATTTGAAAAGCGCGGCCGGCTCGACTCCGCAGTAGAGTGCGTCTTTCTCGTGTGGATCGTTGGCGATTTGCCAAATCTGTTTGAGCGAAACGTCCGATCCTTCCGGAAACTTGATGTTGTAGCTTTCCGGATCGCTCCACGTCTTGCCAAAGTCGTTCGATGAACTCAGAAACGATCCCCAGTACGGACTGTTCACGGCTGCCCACAACTTCTGCCTGCCGTGACGGCCGTCGAATGAAAGCGCGTAGACGCTGCGCCCGGGAAAATATGGCCCAGCTTCTTCCCAATTTGATCGCGATGAATCTGAGCGAAACAAGAACGCGCCTTTCGTCGTGCCGATCAGCAGAAGATTGTCACCCGCTTGAACATCGATCTGAATTGGATTTGGCATCGCGAAAACTCCGTTATCGAATCAGTTGAATTTGAATTGGCGTTGGATTATACAGCGACGAACGACTATGCCTAAGTACACGCGCTTATTTTCGGACGACGCCGGCGAATCGCATTTCGAAGATGTCGAAATCGAATTCGCATCAACGGACTATGCACCGCCGGCGCCGCCTTTGGATCTTTCTAATGTTACGGATGCGAAGCAGATTGGTTTCATGCGAGCGCCGGCCGCTTGGTCGAGCGACTGGCACCCATCGGCTGCGCGCAACTTCTTCGTCGTGCTGAGCGGCGAATGGGAGGTAACGGCGAGCGATGGCGAGACGCGAAGTTTTGGATCTGGCAGCGCGCTGTTAGTTGAGGACACGCACGGCAAGGGTCACACGTCGCGGGTGGTCGGAGAGGTTGATTCGCTGGCGGTCATGGTTGAGTTAGCCACAGAGATTTAGCCGCGGATGAATGCAGATTTTGCGGATAAGAAGAATACTATCTGTGTCATCCGCGTTAATATGCGGCTAATTTTCTTTGCGACGCCGCTTGCTTCGTGTTACAAGATGCTCCCGCACCATCCATTTTTCTGGAGGACAATTCATGAGACATGGTTTCCCTCGGGCGAAGTTCGTTCGCCTTACTTTAATTCTTCTGATCGTCGCTTTCGCAATCACAATCGCCCTCGTTCAATTCAACGAACATGCGCACGCCCAGGGTGGCGGTACGCGCATGTTGCGAACGCCAACCGTGAGCGCAACTCAGATTGCTTTCGCCTATGCGCAGAATATTTGGACAGTGCCGCGTGCCGGAGGGATGGCGCGTCGCATCACCAGCTTTCAGGGGCAAACTTCGAATCCGCATTTTTCGCCCGATGGGAAATGGATCGCGTTCAGTGGAGAGTACGCCGGCAATCTCGACGTGTACGTCGTGCCTGCAGAAGGCGGCGAGCCGAAACGCTTAACCTGGCATCCGGGGGCAGACACGGTCCAGGGTTGGACGCCTGACGGCAAAGCGATCATGTTTTCCACGACGCGCGCGACCTGGTCGCCCAGTGGCGCGCCGCGCTTTTGGACGGTGCCGGTAGAAGGTGGTGTGGAAGAACCGATGGCGTTGCCGCGAGGATTTCAGGGAAAGATTTCCGCCGACGGATCACACATCGCTTATCGTATGAACAACTCGTGGGACGATGAGCGGCGCAACTATCGCGGCGGTCAGAATCGTCCGATCTGGATTGTCGATCTGAAGACGTACGATCTGGTCTCGCCGCCGTGGACCGATTCGAAGGACATCGATCCGGTGTGGGTCGGCAACACGGTTTACTTCATTTCTGATCGCGATGGTGTGGAAAACGTTTGGTCGTACGACACCGGCAGCAAGAAGCTGACGCAAGTTACCAAGTTCACCGATTACGACGTGAAGACGATGGACTCCGGCCCCGGCGCTGTCGTTTTCGAACAAGCCGGCTACATTCACGAACTCGATCCCAAGAACGGTAAAGAGCACATCGTCAACATCACCGCCACCGGCGATTTCCCGTGGATGATGCCGC
>JAJPKD010000278.1 GCA_021323895.1 Acidobacteriota bacterium
ACTTTCTTGCCTTCGCGAATGTCGCCGCGCATTTGATCCTGTGTCTCGGCGCGGTGTGGCTTAGTCGCGCGGTTGCGTTTCGCATTTGGGGATGAAGTAACGCAAATGGCAATTTGCGTCGGAGGTTTACGGCAATGATGCTTCCCGCAGAAGGTTACCTGCTTCGCATTTTTATCGGCGAGAGCGATCGCCATGATGGCAAACTGCTGCACGAATGGATCGTGATGAAAGCGCGCGAGGAAGGACTCGCGGGCGCGACCGTCATGCGCGGCATGCTGGGCTTTGGCGCGCACAGCCGCTTGCACACTTTCAAGATTGAACGGCTGTCGCAGGACTTGCCAATCATCATCGAGATTGTGGACACGCGCGAGAAGCTCGAAAAATTTCTTGCGCTAATCGACAACGAGATTGAAGAAGGAATGGCGACGCTGGAAGAGGTGCGGATTCATTTCTATCGAGCAGGACAAAAGCCAAATGATTAGCCGCGGATTAACGCTCATGAAGACGATTTCTCATTCTGTCTTATCCGCGCAAATCTGCGCTGATCCGCGGCTAATTACGTTTTCCGAGCCACGGTAATACGCTTCAGTCTTGAACGCCTTGAATCCTCGCTGCAAATAATTCGGCAAGGCCGCGGGATCGTCATCCGTGCAAGTATGGAGCCACACGCGATTTGCTCCATCGATCCAGGCTTGTTCGACTGCGCAAGTCAGCAGGTGCTTGCCTAATCCGCGTCCGATAAATTTGCCGAGCAAACCAAAATAGGCAATCTCGGTCGATCCGTCTTCGCACTTGCGCAGTTCGAAATATCCCGCGCGCTCCTTCGTAAGTCATCAACCAAACTGAGATTTCCGGTCGGTTCAAGTAGGCGACGATCTCTTCATCAGTCCACAGCAGGCGATCGATCCAGTGATAGTTCTCGCCGACTTTGGCGTAGAGAAATCGAAACAGCTCGATGGAACAATCCGGCTGCTCGTCGATTCGAATCATTGGATCGTCGAGCTTCGCGCCGTTCAACTCGGACGGATTGCGCATTTCGAGGTAGGTGCGCGTCACTTCGATAGCAGGTGTCGAGGTCGGCGGCTCGATTTGTTTTTGAGGCTCGCTCATTGATCCGCTCGCTACCGCTCGCGGTTCTGCAACCGCGCCCTTGGATGAAATCGATCGTAAGTCTTGCGCATGTGCATGTCGGTGATGTGCGTGTAAATCTGGGTCGTCGAAATGTCGCTGTGGCCGAGCAAGGCCTGCACCGAACGCGAGTCAGCGCCGTGCTGCAGCAGATGCGTAGCGAAACTGTGCCGCAGCGTGTGCGGGGAAATGTCCGGCACGCCGGCTTTTGCCGCGTGCTTCTTAATGATCGACCATGCATCTTGCCGGGTTAACGCCCGACCCCGATGCAGAAACAGATGCGGCTTCGTTTCGTTGCCGAGTTGTTTGCGCACCTGGAAGTATCGCTGCAACCAATGAATCGCACTTTTGCCAATCGGAATGCGACGCTGCTTGTTGCCCTTGCCATGACACGCGACCAACCCCGCATGCACATCAACGTCACTGGTGCGCAAGCCAACCGCTTCCGAAACGCGCACGCCCGTCGCGTACATCAATTCGAGCAGCGCGCGATCTCGCATGCCGTCATCAGTCGTCGTGTCCGGCGTCGCGATCAGGCTCTCAATCTCTTCTTCAGTGAGAAATCGCGGCAGGTAAGAGTGTCTCTGCGGCGTGCTGATGTCTTCCGCCGGATGCCGCTTGATGTGCCCGTCCAACATCAGAAAGCGGAAGAAGCTGCGCGCCGCGCTGACAGATCGTGAAACCGATGAAGGCGCCAATCCATCACGCGACATCTGCGAGATCCATTCGCGCAGATCTTTGCGCTCCAGTTTCTCGATCGGTTTGCGCTTTTGTTCCGCCCAGTTTTGCAGCTTAGCGATGTCGCGGGCGTAGCTTTGCAGCGTGTTGGCAGAGAGACCCTTCTCGACTTGAATGTAGTTGAGGAACTCGCGGACGAAATCGCGGCTGGCACTGATGTGCGACATCGACATCAGATTAGCACAGGTGGCATAGACTTTAGTCTGTGGGAATCCGTAATCGCGACGCTCTCGAGCACAGACTGAAGTCTATGCTACACGTAAATCCTCTCTAACCAGCGAGTACATCACCGCGTCGTGAGATTCGTTGTTAATCAACAGGCGCTTGCGCAACACTCCTTCGCGCGTGGCGCCCGCTTTCTCAGCGACCCGTTGACTCGCGAGATTACCAACCGCGGCGACGATTTCAATGCGATGCAGCCCGAGCTGCTCAAAGCCGAATCGAGCAGCAAGGCGCGTGGCCGCCGTGGCGACGCCTAGCTTAGTCGCACTGCTGCGCACCCAGTAACCGAGGTTGGCAATCTGATGAACGCGATTGATGAAGTTGAGGCCGACGCCGCCCAGAAACTTTCCAGATTCTCTATCGACGACTGCGAAGCTGTACCACTCGTCGCCCTGACTTGGGAGTTCTCTGGCTGAGATGAAGGCGCGGCTTTCAGTGATCGAGTAATTCTCGTGACACCACGGGAGCCATTTCGAGACTTCAGGAATCGACTCGCGCACGGCTTCGTACAGCAACGGCGCATCGGTGTCTCGATACGTGCGGATCAAGATCGATCCGTCCGTTAATTCGGCTTCCATGGAATCGATGACTTTGAATCTCTTCTAAGGCTTCGCGGGAGCTTTATACTTTCCAATCAACTCTTGCATTCCCGCCGTCGAACCGTTGTGCCGGTACTTGTAGTAGGCTTCGAGGTCCTGCATGTATTGCTGTCGCACGGTTTGCAGCGAAGCCGTGGTCTCTGAGAGGGCAATCGCGTGCGCGTAGGCGTCGATCACCGCATCGAGTATCGCCTGTGCCTTCTTTAATTCCTCGTCACGCGCAGGTCCGTTCGGCATTCCCTGATAACACTTGGCTTCCGTCTGGTATTCGTCGTTCAACATGCCCGCAAGCATGACAAAATTGAAAGGATCGGTCGGCGAGATTTCCGAAGCCTTCAGATAATTTGCTTTAGCTTTGGCGCGATCGCCACCCACTAAATTCAGCAGACCTAGCGATTGATACAGACTCGGCAGCACCGTCGTTTTGTAGGAAGTCCAGCCCGCATCGTCCACGTCAGCAGGTTTCTTGTCGCTTTCGATAATCTGAATGGCATGGGTTCCGTATTGAACGCTTTGCGCGACAAATTTGCCGTTCCGGTTCTTGGCTTCGTCAGTGCCGGTGGCGACTAATTGGACCAGCACGGGTAGTGACTCAGGATTCTTCGCCAGATGCGCGGTACCGGCGGCAAACGCGTCGTCGGGGCGCTTAGCGGCGGCCAGTGCTTCGATTTCGATCGGCGCGATGATCTCCTGTTCGGATGGCTCTTTGAAGAGCTCCTTGTATGATTGCGCCGCCGTTGCTTTTTGCGCGGCGTCGGTCATTGAAGAGATGTGATTCGCGAAGCCGCGAGCAATCATCGGCCTCAAGCTGCTCTTTGGATATTTCTTGATGAAGTCGGTGGCCGCTTTGAGCTTGGCTGCATTGTCGGCCGCCGCGGCAATCGCCTGGGCCGCCTTTTGTTCGTCAGGAGAAACTTGCGGCTGATTCCGGGGTTGTGCATAAGCCGCGCCCGCGAGCATCGCTATGAATGTCGCGCCAAGAACTATTGATCGTGTTCGCATATTTTACCTGCTGGAAAATTCAAGATGGGGCCAAAAAAGCCGCGACCATATTGCTCTAGCAGCCCGTCATGGAGCAAGCCACGATGTGGATTCTGCTACGAAAAACTGAGATCAGTCCGAGGCACCGCGGCTGACCTTAGCGGGCTGCGGCACGCGGCGATAGCGATGCGCGATCGGGCGACGACGGCCGATGCCGATCGCGTTGCGCGAGATGATCAGCGTCGGCGGTAGTTGTCTTCGTTTGAATTCATTCGCGGGAGATTCGACGCGATTTAGAATGTCATAGACGAGATTCGCATCGTGACCCGCAGCAATGATTTCCTCCGGCGACTGCTTCAGCTCGAAATAAAGCTTCAGAATTGGATCGAGTTTGTCATACGGCGGCAGAGATTGTTCGTCCAATTGTCCGGGCGCCAGTTCCGCCGACGGTGGCTTGTTGATGATCGATTCAGGAAGCAATTCGCGCTCACGGTTGTAGAGCCGCGCGAGTTGGTAAACTTCAGTTTTTAGTGCGTCGCCAATCACCGCTAACCCGCCGTTCGTATCGCCGTACAAAGTGCAGTAACCCAGCGCGAGTTCAGATTTGTTTCCGGTTGAAAGCAGCAGACGATTCTCGGCGTTCGAGATGGTCATCAAAATATTCCCGCGCAAGCGCGACTGAAGATTCTCGACGGCGCGTTCGACAGCAGACTTGATGTTCACGTCAGGCTCAGGCAAATCGAGTTCATGGCGCAGCACGTGAAACGCGTCCCCGATTGGCTTCGCGCGACTTTCAATTCCCAGTCGCTTGCTCAATTCGATCGAATCGTCGATGCTGCCGCGCGAAGAGTAAGGCGAAGGCATCGTCACTGCGAGAACGTTTTCGCCGCCGAGCGCTTCCGCCGCGAGCGCCGCAACGACCGCCGAATCAATCCCGCCCGACAACCCAAGGATCGCTTTCGTAAAGTTGTTTTTGCGCGCGTAATCGCGAATGCCCAGCACAAGCGCCATCCGAACGGTCTCGATGTCGTCGGCGGGCAAACAACGCGAATCGGGAACCCCGCAATCGAGATCGACCGTCTCGACGAATTCTTCGAAGGGCGGCGCCTGCAGAACGATGCGGCCCGTCGCGTCCGAGATGATGCTCGCGCCATCGAAGATTATGCCATCGTTACCGCCAACCAGATTCACGAAGATGATCGGCACGTTCGCGGTGCGCGCGCGGTGCGAAACCATGTCGCAGCGCATCCGCGGCTTGCCTTTGTTGAAGGGCGACGCATTGATCGAAACCAGTAACTGCGCGCCCATTTCGATCAACTCTTGCGCGGGATCGTTCGGATAGAGCCGCTGCTTCCAGAACGTCTTGTCGTTCCAAAAATCTTCACAGACGGCTATTCCCAATTTCGTTTCGTTAAGATCGAACAACCGCCGTTGATGCGAGGGTTCGAAATAGCGCGGATCATCGAAGACATCGTACTCAGGCAGCAGCGTCTTGTCCGCGAAACCGATCAACTTTCGATCGCGAATCACCGCCGCTGAGTTGTAGAGCTTTCGGCCTGTAGGTTGATCGTTAGGTCGCACTGTGCCGACAATCGAGGCCAGACCTTCGGTCGCTTCGATGATTTTGTTCAGTGGTTCGAGCGCCGATCGCACCACGTCTGGATCGAGAAACCAATCAAAAGATGTGTAGCCCTGGATGGTGACTTCCGGGAAGACAATCAGATCGGAGTTGTCTTTCTTTGCCCGATCGATCGCGTTGAGGATCCGCTGAACGTTACCTTCGTAATCGCCGTTGGTCGTATTGATCTGCCCGATGGTGACGCGCATCTGGAACGATTCTAGCAATACATTCCCGGGTTATAAAAAGGTGCGAACGCCGCAATCAACGCCGCTTCGAAGCTCATCGAGCGCGTCAGCAAATCACGCGATAGCACGCCCCACGCGCCTTGCTTGCTGCGCACATCGCGAATTCCTGCAAAATCGTCGATTACGATGCCGAGTTCGCGCTTGCCTTGAATCACGTCCTTCACGATTGCGTCGGGAACCTCGATGGAAGGAGACATGCCGAAACTTTCGCGCTCGCCGTCAGTAACGAATGCCCAGCCGCGCAGAAACGTGTGCCACTCGCCTTCGACTGAGATCGAATGAAAGCCGCCTTCCAGGCCGACGTACAGATCAGCTTCTAACTTCTGTTCGAGCAAAATCTGCCGCACGGCCAGCGCACGTTGACGGGCACCGCTCATTAATTCCCAATCATTCAAAGGCATCGCCGGCGCATCAGTCTTCACCGATCGAGCAACCACATTCGCTTCGCGCCAGGCCGAATCGATCTCGGCGCCGCGCGCGATCGCCGCGCGCACGGCCATGATTTTCGCCGCGCGATCGGAACCAAGAGCGATTCGCTCAATTCGCGCGCGGGGAACAGTTTGTGCCTGAGTTGACATCGATGACGGGCGTTGTTGTAATCGAAATTCAGGCGTAGCGCAAATTGCCGTAGCATACACTTCAGTCTGTGATCCTCCTTCGAACACGCACACAGACTGAAGTCTATGCTACTGCGGAGGTACCATGTCCGTATCCGAATTAATTTACGACTGGAACACAGTCTCTCCAGAGTTGCAGAAACCCGATCGTCACATCGGATTTGATGACGAGACTCTGCGCGACGGTCTGCAATCGCCCTCAGTCTGCGAACCTCCAGTTGAGAAAAAGATTGAGTTGCTTCATCTGATGAACGACCTCGGCCTTGATACGGCCGACATAGGTTTGCCTGGCGCCGGCGGAACGCACGCCGCCGGAGTAGAGATGATGGCGCGCGAAATTGCCGACAAGAAGATGAAGATTCGGCCGAATTGCGCGGCGCGAACTCATCGCAATGACATTATTCCGATTGCCGAAATTTCCCAGCGCGCCGGGATTGCCATTGAAGCTTGCACATTCATTGGGTCTTCGCCGATTCGCTTCTATGCGGAAGAGTGGACGCTTGAGAAACTGCTCAAGTTAACCGAGGAAGCCGTGACCCTGGCCGTCAGCGAGGGTTTGCCCGTGATGTTCGTCACCGAAGACACTACGCGCGCCGATCCGGAAACGATTCGCGCCCTCTACACTACGGCGATTCGCTGCGGCGCGAGGGCGGTCTGCGTCTGCGACACTGTCGGTCACGCGACGCCTGACGGCGCGCGCGAAGTCGTGAAGTTTGTGCGTGGCATCATCGATGAACAAGGCGAGAACATTCGCCTCGATTGGCACGGACATCAGGATCGTGGATTGGGCGTAATCAATTCGATTGCCGCAATTCAGGGCGGCGCGGATCAAGTCCACGGCTCAGCACTTGGCATGGGCGAGCGCGTCGGCAACACACCGATGGATCAGTTGCTCGTGAATCTGAAACTGCTGGGCTGGATCGACAACGAACTCACGAAACTCCGCGAATACTGCGACAAAGCAGCCGAAGCTTGTCGGTGGAATGTGCCGCTGAATTATCCGGTCTTCGGCAAAGATGCTTTTCGCACGGCGACGGGCGTTCATGCGGCCGCGGTGATTAAGAGTTATCGCAAAGGCGACACGGAACTAGCGGATCTGATTTACTCAGGCGTTCCGGCCGGTCAGTTCGGTTTGAAGCAGGTAATAGAAATCGGTCCGATGAGCGGCAAGTCGAACGTGATCTTCTGGTTGGAAAATCGCGGCGTCGAAGCCAGCGAAGAGCGAGTCAACCGAATCTATGAACGAGCAAAGCGGGCCACTGCGGTGCTCAGCGAAAAAGAGTTGCTGGCACTCGTGTAGTCGATCTTAATTCGAAGGGACCGTAATCGTAGCCGTGCCTGCCTTACCAGCCGGAAAGCGTCTTTGACGCGCAATCTTCAAAGCCTCGGCATCTGCGCCAAACGCGTCCGTCACGCGGCCGCTCTCGTCATAGATAACCTGAACGGTAACTTCCTTCAGTGGCGGCGAAGGCGATTGCTGATTGGCCGACAACTCGGTTGCTTGCGGCATGGCTGTCGGTTCGTTGGCGGGACTTGAACTTTCGTTCGTCGACTTGGTTTCGGCGACAACCTTTGCGGCTCTGCTGCGCGCGTACCAGCCCCACGGTACCGCGATCACTGCGACAATCAAAATCACCGCCGCGAAAATCCAGGCCAGCTTACGTGGTCCATAAGCAAATGGCGACTCAGCTTCCGTGAGGTATGTTCCTAGCGGCACCGCGCGAATCGCGTGCGTCGAGGGAAGCTTCATTGGTTCTTCATCGGCTGGAATGTTGAGTCCTTCGTCGGGCGACGAAGGCTTGTCATCGACTAATTTCTTGCTCTGCTGGGAGCCATTAGACTTTGCTTTGTGACCATTATTCTTGGGAAAAGGATTTTCGAATTTGACGCCTTCATCAATCAGACGCAAACCTTCGAGCACGACTGAGGTCCATGGCTGATTGATCGTTTGCGTTGGCGATTCAATACCCGGCTGGAAGGTGAACGACGCGTGCGACAATGTGAGCGCATAATGCACCGCCTCGACGCCCGTGATTGATCCAATCGCGGCGTGTACCAGCGAACCCGAGTGCAGATAAAAATTTCCTTCACCATTTTTGCAGGCGATTTCGATGCAACCAGTCTTGCGCTGATTGCAGAAAAATTCGATTAGCTCGGCAAGCGAGAGATCGGTGAGTTCACCAGACAGCGGCATGGCTTCTCTTTGATACGGCGCGAATCGCTGAGTCGAATATCAGGAGGGTTCGGTCATTTCCATTGCTTGGACGTGAGGACGAAGGCAAAGGCACGAGCAATGCCCCGCAATCATCTTAAGCTGTTGGCCGGTGTTTGTCCAGAGCCAACCTCTGCGAAACCTGAAAAAATCTTGAGCAATTTCGCTATTTCTGAGCTGTCAGCGTCCCGAAATCGGCAATTGCCCCTGCAATTCCGTCGATAGTTCCCACGATTTTTCGATCCGCCGTCGCGTCGTTACTGAGAATCGAGAAGACCAGAACTTCGCTGCTGCGCGTGTTTGCGTAGCCCGACAACGAGTGAACATAGGTCAACGTTCCGGTCTTGGCAAAGATGCGACCTTCATATTTTTTGAGGCGTGACTCAAGCGTTCCATCTTTACCGGCGATTGGCAAAGAATCATGAAACCTTGTCGCTCCTTGGCTCTGCGCGATCGCCATCAAGAGGCGCGCGGTGGCTTCCGGCGTGATTAGATCCAGTCGAGACAAACCTGAGCCGTCGCGAAGTTGAATCGCTTCCGATGGAATTCCTTTCTGTTGCAACCAATACTTAACGACAGCACTTCCTGCTTGATCGTCGCCACGCGCCGCATTCTTTTTCGAATCGGGGTCGGGAGCCAGCGAGCCGCGTTCTTTACCTACAGTGCGCAGCAGTAGCTCAGCAAACAAGTTGTTGCTCTCTTTATTTGTCTTGCGAATGATCTCGCCGAGCGGTTCGCTGTCCTGATACACAAGTTCGGTTGATTTTTGCGGATCGAATTTTTCCTTCTCAGTAACCCGAAAGTCGCGACTGCGAACTTCGCCGCTAACCTTGATGCCGCGGGCGGTCAGTGCTTGCTTGAAGAGTGTGGCGGCCCAGAGCGCCGGATCATGAACCGAAAGAAACGCCGAGAACGCGCGACCGGAAACCGGAAAGTCGCCCCACACGCGAATGTCGTTGCCGGACAAGTCGCGAATGATTCCGATCGTCGCCGGCGCATCGCTCTCCGCGGTGTTTGCGCTGTTCGTCAAATGAACATAGTTGTCATTCGGATTGACTACTGCTGTGGCGGCGCTCCCTTTCTTGTTGGATGGGCCGATGGTTACTTCGACTGTGTTCTCGTTCACCGAAAGCGCACTGGGTTCCGCGCCGAAGTACCACTGGAGGTCATTCCACTGCCAGCCCAGGCCAAACAGCTCGCCGCGAAAGTAACTTGCGTCGCCGATAACACCGCCGCGTATCTCGCGCACACCCATTTGAAATAGTTGATCCGCGAACTTCGTTAACGAGGGCGCGTCGCCTTTCGTTTTAGAAATCAGATCCGGTGCGCCGCGACCGTACAGAACCACGTCACCGCTGATCACTCCGCTTGCATCGGGCTTATTTCCATAAACTGAAGTCAGCCATCGATAGTCTGTGCCGAGCAGATCCAACGCGACCGCCGTCGTATAAACCTTCATATTCGACGCCGGCACGAACAGCTTGTCAGCATCGTGTGAGTAGATGACGCGGCCATCTCTCAACGATGTGATGAAAATTCCGAAACGGGTAGGTTCGGTCTGGCTGGAGCTGAGGATGCGATCGATCTCGGCGGCCAGAGCGTTGTCAGCGGCCGGCCTAGCAACGATCGGCGCGGGCGTAGATTGCTTGGCTGGAGAGGCTTTCGCTTCTTCAGCGGGCCGCTTCGATTGTCCATTCAGCAGGCGAACTGAAACGCTCGTCGCAGCTAAGACAAGCAGAAAGAGCAGGCCGAGTTTGCGCTTCGTCATCATCATATTAACTGGCAAACAGACTCGCGGTGCGGCTGGCGCCCAACAACTCGCGTGTCGCCGCGTACGCATCGGCAACCGAAATCTCAGGAATGGCTCCGCTGCTGTAAACGATGCGCTTTGGATCGCTAAGCGGAACATAAGTATCGGGCGCGCGGCGATCAAGCAGCACAACGATCGGCGTGCCGACTGCGGCCGCGATGTGCATTGGGCCGGTATCATTCGACACAAAAACAGACAGGCGCGCCAGGGCAACGGCCAATTGCGGGATAGTTAATCGTTCCAGGAAAACCGTCGCCGGCGGAAAAATGCTCTTGATTTGGGCAGCCTGATGCTGCTCTTCGGGACCGAGCAACACCACCGGCCTGGCGCCGTCGCTGTGAATCAGAGTTTCCGCGAGCTGCGCAAACCGTTGTGCCGGCCAACGTCGCATCTCGTGACCGGCTCCGGGAAAAAGACCAATGAGGGGCGCGCCCGCATCAGCTTCGGACTTGCGCAACAGCCGATCGATGGCGGCATCATCTTTTGCGTGCGTGGGAAGTCGTGGGATGCGGTCGGCGTTCGGAATCTCGAGCGGTTTCAGCACGTCGAGATAGCGATCCACTTGATGCCGCGTACGATTCGTTTCCTCCAGCGGCGGCTGCGGGATGAAGTTAGCTAGAAAATCGAGTGACCGTCCCCGGCGGCGCGCGAACAAGCGATGACGCGCGCCCGAAAGAAAACCAAGCAGGTTCGTCTCCGAAAAGCTGTGCAGGACGATCACAAAATCGAACTGCCGCCGGCGCACGTCTTTGACGAGGTTCCAAATTTTCAGGATCGACAGTGGCTTGAAGCCGTCTCGCATCGCGACGCGATCGACTTCAATAATGGCATCGGCGTAACCCGACATCGCGACGATTTCTGAGCTTGGCTTTCCCGCGGCGACGGTAATTTGGGCAATGGGAAACTTCTCACGAATGGCGCGCAGGGCCGGCAAGCTCAACACGACATCGCCGAGCTGTCCAAAATCGATGACCAGAATGTTGCGAGGATTGAAACTCACTTCAGGTGCTTGTCGAAGAAATCTGCGCCGGCGTGGTAAGAGCGCACCCAATCTTTGTGCAGCAATAGGTCATGAATTTCGTCGGGATAAATTATTTCTTCAAAAGGAACTCCGTTCTTGCGCAGCAGCCGCACGAGATTCACAGTCTGCGCAAACTCGACGTTGCGATCGTCATCGCCGTGAATCAAAAGCACCGGCGATTTCCATTTATCGACCGATGAGATGGGTGACGACTCGCGCGCCACGCGATTGCGTTCCGCGGTATCAGTCGGCACGCGCAATCCCGCGACGCTGATACTCCAGTCATGCACGCCATGAAAATCAACGCCCGCACTGAACACGTCTGAGTTGCGCGCCAATCCCAGCGCCGTCAAGTAACCACCGTACGATCCACCCCACAAGCCGATCCGCTTGCTATCAACGTCGTCGCGGCTGCGAAGATATTTGGCCGCAGCATAGACGTCCTGGTACTCAGACGCACCTCGCGCTCCGCGATGCTGGGCCAAACGAAACGAACGACCGTAACCGATGCCGCTCCGATAATTCACCTACAAAACCATGTAGCCGCGGCTCGCCAGATACTGATTCATCGCGTATGAGTTGTGGTAGTAATACATGTAATGCCAGCCGAGCAGCATTTGACGCATGGGCCCGCCGTGCATGAAGACCAGCGCCGGCATTTTGGCCGAAGCGTTTTTCGGCTTGAAGAGCTGACCGTGAATCTCCAGGCCATCCGCAGCTTTGTAAATAACTTGTTCGGGGACGACCAATTGCGCGGATGGGAAATCACGCGGCAAGGTTTGCGGCGCCAGCGGTTTCAAGTTCGAGCCATCGATGTTGGCGGTGAAAGGCATGAATGGATCGCGCGCTGTTGAATGAAAGAAGGCGACGCGCCGGCCGTTATCGAACAGCGCCGGATACATCTCGATACTTTCGCCCGCAGTGATCTGTCGCGGCGCGCCACCGTCAACCTTAATCGACCACAAATGGCGTCGATCGATGTCGCTCTTGTTCGTCGAAAAGACGACGAACGATTTGTCCGGCGGCAGCGCTACGTTTTCGACTTCGAAGTCTCCCGGCGTCAAAGCCGTCAATGCGCCGCCCTCCGCCGAGATTGAATACAGATGCATCCAGCCATCTTTCTCGGACGGAAACAGCAGCCGATCGCCGGCTACCCATTGCCAGAAATCGCCGACGTTTTGCGGATACGAGTCGTTGTCTTGATCGCCCGAATGCCAAATCTGTTTTGCGTCACCGGTGCGCGCGTCGGCCACGAAGATGGCCCAGGGCTGAAATCGTTCTCGATCCATCGAAAACGTATCAGAGATATTGAACAGGCGAATGAAGGCGATGCGTTTGCCGTCAGCGGACCAGCGCGGCGCCACGTCGCGATCCGCACTCGGAGATAAGAACCGAATACTGCTCGCGCGCGGATTGTAGATGCCGATGAAGCCGTGGTCGCCACGATTCGAGACGAAGGCCAGCTCCGAGCCATCGGGTGACCATTCCGCCGAGCTCACGCTGCCCCGAATTTCGAAGAGCTTTCTCTCTTTTCAACCGGTCGCCGGTGTCGCCCAGAGCTTGCCATCGCGCAGGTAGATGACTTCAGTTCCCGTCGCATTGAACATCGGCATATTGCCTTCACCGATGGTTGTTACGCGTCCCGTCCGCGTATCGAGCGCGAACACCTGTTGCTTCGCACCGGCCGGATCGCTGGTCGGGTTGGGATACTCGCCCGCCTGGTTCTTTCCCTGTTCGCCACCGCGGGCATAGGCAATCGTGTTGCCGTCCGACGAGAAGACAACACCGGTCAACTCTCCGCCGTCGTCGTTGTTGTAGTGCGTAAGTTGCCGCGCTGCGAACGCCGGCGCTTCAGCGATCCAAAGGTTGCGCTTTCCTTCGGCGTCGAACGCCCACGCCAACTTGTCTCCGCGTTTCGAGACAGTCAATTCACTCGGAAACGGCGAACTCATCACCTGCTCAAGCGTGAAGTTTTGCGCCTGACTCTGCACGGCAAAGCCCAGCGAAAGCACGATTGCGAAAAAGAGAAAGCGTTGACGGGTTTTCATGGCTCCTCCAACGTGGGCGATTTAACAGATGGCTCTACTCAACTGTCGTGTGCGAAGCGCAGGATTCTAACATCACCCATGAGCGATGTTAACATTCGTCGAGTTATTGAGACTCTGCTACGATCCATTGGGGTCGCACAGCCACGCACGCGATGGCGCACGCACATCATCACGACGCATCACCCACGGGCCAGCGGTTAGCCTGGTCAATAGCAATCACGTTCACTTTTGTTATTGTCGAAGCGTTCGCCGGGGTTTTTTCTCATTCGCTGGCGCTGTTGTCGGATGCCGGACACAACTTTGCCGATGCGCTGGCGCTAATAATTGCCTGGTACGGCATTTGGATCGCGCAAAAGCCGTCAACCGCCAAACGGACCTTCGGATACCATCGAGTCGGCACGCTCGCCGCTCTGGTCAATTCGGTTTCTTTGGTGGTGATCGCGCTGCTCATCTTTTGGGAAGCTGCCCACCGACTGGGCCAACCAACTCCGATTCATGGCACGCCGATGATCATCGTCGCCGGACTGGCCATTGTGATGAACACGGCCATCAGTTTGTGGCTGCGGCGTGATGCAAAGAAAGACCTCAACGTGCGCAGCGCTTACATGCACATGGTGGGCGATGCGATTGCAGCGCTGGGCGTCGTGGCCGCGGGAGGTGTCGTGGCGTTTACCGGGGCCTCGGTTGCCGATCCAGTGGTCTCGGTATTGATCGGGTTCCTGATCCTCGCGAGTAGTTGGGGCATTCTCAAAGAATCAGTCGATGTTCTGTTAGAGGCGATTCCCGCGGGCATGAACATCACCGAAGTTGAACAGACGATTGCGGGCGTGCATGGCGTGCTGGCGGTGCACGACTTGCACGTTTGGACGATCGGCTCTGGGATGGTGTGTTGTAGTTGTCACGTGATGGTGAACGAACAGAGCGTGCGCAGCGGCGAGAACGTCCTGCGTGGTGTGACTGAAAAATTGAGAAGTAATTTTGGGATCGACCACACAACCATTCAGGTAGAGGTCGAGGGCTGCGATCCAAATGACATGTTCTGCCTGCAAAAGATCGCGGTACACGATCATCGGTAGATAAATCATGTCCACTATTCAACTCGGCTATGGGAATGCGTCGATGGAGCTTGAATATGAACCGTCGCGATTCGATATCCTTGCGCCGCAGACGAATACGTCGCATCCGCTCTCTGATTCCGAGATAAACGCTGCGCTTGATACGCCGATCGAATCGCCGTCGCTGGATGATCTAATCGATGCGAATGACAGCGTCTTGATTGTGGTTTCGGACGCGACGCGCGCTACCGGCAGCGCGCAGATCGTCAATTTGCTCGTGCGGCGTCTGATTGAGAGTGGAGTTACTCCCGCCAACATAACAATCATTTTCGCCACGGGAATTCATCGCGCGGTGCGGCCTGAGGAAAAAATTCAACTGCTGACCTCGTTCATTGCACAGCGGATCCGCACGCTGAATCACGATGCTTACGATTCGTCGCAGTTGACGCAAATCGGATCGATGGAAGATGGAACACCGATCGAGGTCAATCGCGCACTGACAGAATTCTCGAGAGTCATCATCACCGGCGCAGTCGGCTTTCACTACTTCGCTGGCTTCACAGGCGGCCGCAAATCCATCTGCCCAGGCCTTGCGTCCGCCAGAACGATCGAGGCGACGCACATGCTGGCGTTGGATTTTGAACGGGGCGGAAGGCGAAATGGCGTAGGCGCGGGGTTGCTGGATGGCAATGCCGTGAGCGAAGCGTGCGAACGCGTGGCCGAAAGAATCGCGCCCGTGTTCACCATTAATGCGATCGTCGATGAGAACGGGCATGTTGAGAAAATCTTCGCTGGCCATTGGCGCGCGGCGCATCGACGGGCGTGTCAGGTTTATCTGACTCACCATTCAGTTGAAATTTCCGAAAAGCGTGAGGTCGTAATCGCCAGTTGCGGTGGAGCGCCGAACGATATCAACTTGATTCAGGCGCACAAGACGCTGGATATGGCGGCACACGCATCTGCGGACGGCGGCACGATCATTTTGCTCGCGGAATGCGGCGACGGATTAGGCCGCGCGGATTTTATGAAGTGGTTCGATTCAGAGAGTTCGCGCGAACTCGAACGACGTTTACGAGATGGTTACGAAGTAAATGGTCAGACGGCTTGGGCCCTGTTAACCAAAACCGAAAAGTTTCGCGTTCGAATCGTCACCGCGCTGTCTCGTGACGAAGTAGGTCGTATGAAAATGATCCCGTTCGCGTCGCTTAAAGAAGCGCTCGCGGATATTTCATCGACTGCGAAGGGGTACATCCTGCCACGCGGCGCGGCGGTACTCCCAAAACTTCAGTAAATGCGCGAATCGTGGGTCGCGGATGGTGCCAAGTTCCCCGCGTTGATTATTGCGCGGCTTTCAACACTATCGTGCGATTGCGGTGTGCCACCTTCAGCACAATCGGGTTGTTGACTTGAATCGGATGCTCTTCGCCGTCGATGCTGATGATGAAGTTCGTCGGCGGAGTTCGCTCGACTACGATTTGAGGTGCCGGCGCCGGTGGCGGAACCGTTTCGGTCGGCTTGGCGATATCGGCCGTGCGCGTCAGAAGATTCGTGGCGACGATACGCCAGGTCGATGGCGAGCAACGCAGGCGCAGTCCCGGCGTGTCCGTCTCGGCTGATTCCTGAGGCGCGAGCGCGTCCAGCTTGAACAACCCTTCACCACAGCGAGTGCCGCTGGCATCATAAAAAGTCGCCCAGCCAGTAATATACGTGTAAAAGTTCGGCGTCGTGTTTTTGATCGACAGGCGAATGTTTGTGACCGGCGAGTCCTGCGATCCGTTGAGCACGGTCGTCAGCAGGCGCGCTTCGATCGCCCGCGATGAGTTGGCGTCGAGGCTAACCGCAGGATCGGTGAGCGCCACGCGTTGTTCGGTTGCCGATTGCGCCAAAGCAGTTGAAACGACAACGAGAAATAATCCAAGAAATAACGTGATTCGATACATGACCAGCTCCTTTTGGCTATAGCCTCTTGGCATCGGGTTTCGTTCGCGCGGGCATCGAGCCCGCGCGTATTCTCTTTCACAGCTTCGGCGTTATCACGAAAGCTTCTTCAAGATCTTCTGCGCAAGAGTCTTTGACTTCGCTAGTTTACTCTTTTCGTCTCCGGCGCCGCCCACGCTGATGCGGAAAAACTCGTCGCCTTGCAAGACATAGAGTGCGCCGCCGATACGACTTGCGAGCCAGTAAGCGTCTTCGCCAAGTTCCGTAACCTTTTCGGGCTTCGGCGATTCTTCTACTTCGGCTTCGCGCTTCTCGCCACCCTTTGCTTTTTCTCGCTCGCGTTCCTTTTCGCCGGACTTTGCCGTGCTGCCGGCAAAAGTGCTTTGGAAGAATTTACGCGCGCTGGTACTTGCGCCCTCGCGCGCCGAAGTAACGTTCAAGACCACAGAGTTCACGCTGGTCGGCAGCGCAAAGTAGCATTGGCCTACGATGAAATCGCCATCCTGCCGCGCTGAAGATTGCGCATCTTTGTAGGCCTCACCTTGCACGGCTTTGATATCGTCGCTGGTCAACAAGCTGCACGCGTCGATTTTGGACTTCACCGGAGGGGCCGTTGAAGATGCATTTGTTGCCGGTGACGTTGTCGTACTTACGGGCGCACTACTGTTCGCGGGCGCGTTTGAATCTTTCGAAGCGCATCCCACCGCCATCACCAGAGCGACAGTAATAAAGCAGAACCTGAACGTCATGCTAACTAACTCTCCTTCTTTTCGGGTGAATGTCGCCGCCGCAAACGAACGACTTCGGTGCTGGCGGTTGGCCGATAAGCACAAACCTGGTTTCGTCCGTTTCGCTTCGCTCGATAAAGCGCCGAGTCGGCCATTTCGACCAGTTGGATCGGATCGCGAGCGTCCTCGGGATATGCGGCCACGCCGATGCTGATCGTGATGCGATGAGTCGGCGCATTCTCATTTGAGCCCCGCCGCGCGGCGGGGAACTCATGCTTCTCGATGGCTGAACGCACGCGTTCGGCAGCGACCAGGCCTTGCGCGTAATCAGCATCGAGCAGAAAAGCGGCAAACTCTTCGCCGCCGAAGCGTGCGCCCACGTCACCTGCGCGCAGAGATTTCTTGATAACCATGCCGACTTCTTCCAGCGTTTCACTGCCGGCAAGATGACCGTAGGTGTCGTTAACGTCTTTGAAGTGATCGATGTCCATCATGAAGACACAGAAAGGCATCTTCTCAGCTTCAGCGCGCGCAGCTTCGCGTCGCAACTCCGAGAAAAAAGATTTGCTGGTGAGCAGCCCGGTCAATTCATCGTGGACCAGGAGGCGGTGAATCTGCTGCTGAAACTCGCGATCGATCTCGTCGAGCATCTCAAAACGAATGAGCTGATCGCCAATCTCAAATTTGTCGCCGTCTTCGAGGAACTCTTGTTCGATGCGCTCGCCGTTGAGGATCGTGCCGTTGGTCGAGCCAAGGTCGTTAAGTCGATAGCGAGGTTCGCCCGTCTTTTCGTCGCGCTCGGTGGTTATGCGCGCATGCAGGCG
>JAJPKD010000017.1 GCA_021323895.1 Acidobacteriota bacterium
CCACCGAGAGAATGTCGGTCAGGTGTTCAGCGTCGCCGAGATCGCCATTGGCTCCGAGAATCCCGAGCGCGATCGGCAAATCGAAGCTGGCGCCTTCTTTCCGCACATCGGCGGGCGCCAGATTGATCGTGGTTTTGTGAAACGGAAAGAAGAAGGCGCTGTTGTTGATGGCGGCGCGGATGCGTTCGCGCGACTCGCGCACAGCCAAATCAGGCAAGCCAACGATTGTCACCGGCGGCTGCGTGTCAGTTTCGTTTCGAACGGGCGTCAGATCGACTTCGACATCGACGAGGTTGGCGTCGATCCCGTAAACGGCAGCGGATTGAGTGCGGAAGAGCATGGGAGTTGGCGTAGCGCAAGCCTTAGTTTGCGCGGTTGTTCATCTTAAGAAAAGGCACAGGCTAAAGCCTATGCTACAAGGCAAAGACAAAGCGCGCCTCTCAAAAAGAGAAAAGCGCGCTCGCCTGAAATAACAGCGCCCGAACTAAAGCGAACGCCTTCGGATTTTAGACTTATCTGCGGCGGCTGCCGCCTGCGGGAGCGGTTGAGCCGGGTAACTTGATCTCCTGACCTGCTTGCAATTCGGTGTTTGGAGCAATGCCATTCAAGCGGGCCACTTCATCAGCCGACAACTTGCGAGCGGCGGCAATCTTGGCGATGGTGTCGCCTTTGCGCGCGCGCACGCTGCTGAGAGTTGGGGTCGCTGCATCTGAACTCGATGGCGAACGACGCCAATTCGTCAAGCGAATGCTGCTGTTCGGAACTATCAGCTTCGTTGAGTTCGCGTCGATTCCTGGATTCAGCGATTGCAACGTTGCAACGTTGACGCCGGTGCGACTGGCAACCGCTTGAAGATCTTCACCCGGAGCAATCGAGATGATGCGAGTACTATCACGACGATCTGCCGGCACGCGCTTGAGCACCGATGCCAATTGCTTTCCTTTGCCGGCTGGAACGCGCAGGTTGTAAGCCTCGCCGCGCGGAGTTGTGTCGCGCCGCAATTCAGGATTCAGCGATTGCAAATATTCGACGCTGGTGTCAGTTGCATCTGCAACTAAACGTAAGCTGGTTGCTGATTGCACCGGAATCGTTTCAAACGACATCGGCGCCTCAGGCTTGATTCCGTGAAATCCATACTTCTCAGGATTCTTGGCAATCATAATCACCGCGAGAATGTTCGGGACGTAATTACGGGTCTCCTGCGCGATGTACGGATAAATCTTCCAGTAGTTGGCTTCGCCGGCGCGCGAGATCGCGCGATCGACGTTGAGCGCGCCCGTGTTGTAGGCGGCCATCGCCAGCAACCAATCGCCATTGTAACGCTTGGCTAAGTCTTTCAAGTATCGCGCAGACGCTGCGGTTGGCTTCTCAATTCCGTTGCGCTCATCGACCCATGCGGTCTGGCGAAGTCCGTACTGCAAACCTGAACTGGGAACGAACTGCCACAAACCCGACGCGGCTGCCCATGAACGAGCTTTTGGACTCCACGCACTCTCAACCTGTCCGAGCCAGGTGATGTCTTCAGGCACACCCATCTGACGGAAAGTCTCGCGGGCAATCTTCATGAAGCGTCCTGAGCGACGGAGGCCGGCTTCCATCGTTGAACGTCCACGACCCTGGTAGTAATTGATATATTGCTGAATGAGCGGATTGATCGTGAAGTTGAAATCGAGCGCGTTCTTGGCTTGCTCGAGTTCGCTGAGCTGATCGCTCGTAACCGGCGTTTCTGTTTTGTCGAGAATTAGCTTGCTAAGCGCGTCCAGCGGCGAAGGTTCAAAACCTTGTTGACGAAAACCGATCTGAACCTGCTTGGGACGCTCGGCCTTGGCGACTTCCTCTACTTTCGGATTCGCAGCGTCTTGAGCGATCACCGGTGTCGCGTTCTGCTGTGGTTGCGGCGCAATTTGCAGAACCGGAACCTCTTCGCGATAGATCCGCTCGACGAGCTCCAGGTAATACCGTTGCAGCTTCTGACTGGCGCGCACATCGAGGCCCGACATCAGAATCTCGTCCACGGCCTTATCAAAATCCGAACGCGCGGCATCGCGCTTGTTGTCTTCGAGATTGAGTTTGCCTTGCTTGAAATAAGTCTCAGCGCGCTCGATCACCTGATCGACACGCGGTTCAGCTTTCTGAATCTCCGTTGGAATTTCGCGAGCGGAAGAGCTTTGGGCTTGTATGATTCCAGGGAATAAGACGGTCGCTGCAAAAAAGGCGCTTACAGCTAAACCAAGACGGGTACGGGTCATCAATCGTTGTTCTCCTCAGGTATTGCTTCGGGCGAATCCACGACTGCGACTTCCACCGAGTCGCGCTGCGGCATTCACTACTAGTAAAACAATACGGAACGTGGAAAAGTTCCGCATTTTGTGGCTGAAAATCAACCACTTGAGCCGCGAGGTTACCACACGAGCCGGGGGGTGTCAATTCATTGGAACCCGCCAAAAATGGGCTCAAGCCGTGGTTTTGCCCACCAGAAACTAGATGCAGTTCGGCGTTCTGGCTTTGCCTGCGCCGTCCTATCTGAGCGAGATATTTCTTCCGCTCGCGGCCTGGGGCATTCGAGCCGGTCCCGGCCCGGACAGGGCGGGGGCAATTCGCTCTTTTAGCGCCTCGCGGAAAACCTGGCGCATGTTATCGACGAAAACGAAGGTAATGTCCTTGAATAGTTCCTTCGGGACCTCGTCCAGATCGCGCTTATTTTGCGTCGGTAGAATGATCTTGGTGATGCGGGCTCGTCGGGCCGCGAGGACCTTCTCTTTGACGCCCCCGACCGGCAGAACATTTCCGCGCAACGTGATCTCGCCGGTCATAGCCACGTCCTTTCGAACCGGTCGCTGAGCCAGCGCAGAAACCAGCGCAGTGGCGAGCGTAATTCCCGCCGACGGGCCATCCTTGGGAATCGCGCCTTCGGGAATGTGGATGTGCATGTCGTACGTAACGAAGTCTTCCGGATCGATTTGCAGTTCCTTTGCGCGCGACTTCGCATACGAATAGGCTGCCTGAGCCGACTCGCGCATCACATCGCCGAGTTGACCCGTCAAAACGAGATTGCCCTTGCCCTTCATGCGCAAAGCCTCGACGAACAAAACGTCGCCGCCGACGGCGGTCCAGGCGAGACCAGTCGCA
>JAJPKD010000090.1 GCA_021323895.1 Acidobacteriota bacterium
CGACGCGCTGGTTCTTCACCAGAATCTTCATGCGCGATTCGTAGCGATTCGGGAGCAGCAACGTGACTATGACGGTGCCGAGAATAACCGTCAAAAATATAAACAAAACGAGGTATTTGCGCCGGAACAGACTGCTGGCGCCCTCGCGAAGACTGATTGCATTGTGGCTTGACCCTGTCGTCAGTTGTGCTCTCATAGCCAACCTTCCGAAGGGAGTTAAACGTTGAATTGGCTAGGATTTCCAAGGAAATAGGCAGGTTTTTGGGTGGGCGGAACGGAAAGTCAGCATCCGCGGCGCGGGCTTGGCTCAAGAGTCTGGCCGGAATCGGCCAACTGGAGAACATCTCAAGTTAGGAAGGGCGGTTTTCCCCGCCCTTCCTTACCATTGCATCGATTAGCAATCGGGGCAAGCCTCCCTAGTGCAGCGCTGGCAGGCCCGCGGCTTTCAGCTCCTGATTCAGAGCGGAAAGGTCCTGCGACTGAATCGTGCGCCAGTTGTCTTGGAGGCCTTTCGAGTCTTTGACCACCTCAGGGATCGCTGACGCAACTTGCGGCGTTGGCGCGAGGTCAACCTCTTCGATCAAATTGAAGAGCGTGCGTGCGCGTTGCATCGTCGAGGCAACCGTGGGGCGAGCGTTCGCGGCGGCTCCGCCACCACCGCCGGCAAACGCTTGCAGCTTGTCTGCGAAGGCATCGAGGTGCGCTTTCAGATTCGCATCGGTTACCTTCGGCCGTAAATCAGTTACCTGGCCCCGCAACTTGCGCACGTCTTCTGAAATCGAATTCAGCGCCATCCACTCATCGTACATCTGCTTCGACAACTTGAACTGCTCGCCAAGGTCCGCCATCGAAGTCTTCACGCGGGGGTCCATGACGACTTTGAGCGTCTGTTCGTATTTCTTGCTGCCGACTGTCAGAACGATTTTGTAATCGCCGGGCATCGCCCACGGCGAAGTCGCTTCTGGCGCCGTGTTGCGATAGACGGCGGCGATCGGATATTGCGGCGTCACCCCCGGCACCAGCGTGTAGTGAAAGTCCCAAAGGAAGCGATGCATTCCCGGCTCAGTCGCGAGCCGCTGCGGTGGGCGAATCCAGTAAGGCGGAATGTTGAGCTGCGGATCCTGGGTCGGCAGAGGATCGTTGCTCGAGTACATGCGGACCGTCGCGCCGCTTGCATCTTTGATTTCGAGTGTCACGACTCCTGAATTTCCACCACTAATGTAGTAATCGATCATTGCGCCATCGGGTGGATTCTCTCCGGCAGCAACATCAGGCGGCAGTGGCGTGTCAGAGTTCATGTTCCAACGTACGCGAATCGCGGTCTGCGGTTTGAAGAGATGCGCAGGCGATTTGACGATCGAATCCTGAAGCTGGCGCAGCGGCGTGATGTTATCGAGAATCCAAAAGCCTCGTCCGTGCGTTCCGACGCAGAGATCGTCGCCCTTGATGATCAGGTCGCGAATCGAAGTCGCGCCCATGTTCAGCCGCAACGATTGCCAGTGCTCGCCATCGTCGAATGAAACGTACACGGCACGTTCAGTGCCCGCGAATAACAAGCCCCTCCGTTCCGGATCCTCGCGCACCACATCAGTGTTTTCGTTCGCCGGAATGCCGTTGGTGATTTCCGTCCAGTTCGCGCCGCCGTCGTGCGTGCGATAGATGTGCGGCCGCAAATCGTCGAGCCGCAGCGTGTTGATGGCCGCGTACGCGGTGTTCTTGTCAAAGTGGCTGGCGTCAAGTATCGAAACTTTCTGCCACGGCTTCAGTTGTTTCGGCGTGACGTCGTTCCAAGTCTTGCCGCCGTCGGCCGTGCGATGAATCAAGCCATCATCAGTGCCGGCCCAAATTACGTTGATGTCCAGCGGCGACGGGGCAACCGCGTAAATCACGCCGCGTTGAGTCGGCTGCGCGCTGCGTTCTGACTTGAACTTGCCGATGGTGTCCGGAACTTCAAATGTCTTGCGCGTCAGGTCGGGACTGATCTGTTCCCAGTTGCGTCCGCCATCGCGC
This sequence comes from Acidobacteriota bacterium, assembly GCA_021323895.1. Taxonomy (GTDB): domain Bacteria; phylum Acidobacteriota; class Blastocatellia; order Pyrinomonadales; family Pyrinomonadaceae; genus UBA11740. The sequence goes on from JAJPKD010000090.1 coordinate 2,011, forward strand.
GTCTTCCAGAGCGTGTTCGTGGCGAAGTACAACACATGCGGATCGACTGGTGAAAACAAAACCGGCTGTGTGCGCACGACGCGAAAGTCGCCCGTGCGAAACGGCTTTGGCATGATGTTCTGTGCTTGCCCGGTGCGCCGATCGTAACGCGTGAGCTTGCCGCCATAGACGATGTCCGGGTCGAGTGGATCGGCGACCACATAACCGTATTCTTCAGCCGCGACCGGATGCCATTCGCGAAAAGTGATCTCACCGTCGTTGCCGCGACTCGCGACGCACGCCGACCCGCTCTCCTGCTGGCCGCTACACAGGCGATAAGGAAAGGCGTTGTCGGCGCTGACGTGATAGAGCTGCGCCGTCGATTGGTTGTACCAACTGCTCCAGGACTTGCCGCCATTGACGGTAATGACTGCGCCCTGATCGCTTCCGAGAATGATCGTGTTGCCGTCGTTCGGATTGACCCAAACATTCTGATAGTCATCGCCGCCGGGCGCGCCGCGAAAAGCTGTCCAGGTTTTGCCGCCATCGATCGACTTCCAGGAAACGACGCTCGCCGAATAAACGATGTCGGGATTTTTAGGATCGACGCGCAGCACTGCGAGATCGCCGCCACCGATTCGTCCCGCTGGTCGCGGATCGGTTGTGATGCGCGTCCAGGTCGCGCCCGCGTCGTCAGAGCGATAGATAACGAGCCCGGGACTCAACGCGACCGAAGCAAACACGCGATTCGGATTGCTTGGCGCGATCGCGAGATTTGCTTGAATGATGTTGTCCGGCAAACCGCCGCTTAACTTGTTCCAGGTCTTTCCGTTGTCGGTAGTTTTGTAAACACCGCCGCCAGTTCCGTTCCACGCGGCATTTTCCCAAGGCCCCTGTCGCGCTTCCCACAAACCTGCGTACGCGACATCGGGGTTTTTGGGATCGAACATCACGTCTGACCCGCCAACGTTCTCATCTTTGTATAGAACTTTTTCAAAAGTCTGCCCGCCGTCCGTAGATCGAAAGATGCCACGCTCTTGGTTTGGCCCATACGGATGACCGGCCACGGCGACCAGCAGAACGTTCGCGTTGCGCGGATCGACGGCGATTTGCGGGATTTGCTGACCGTCGCGCAAACCAAGATGCACCCAGGTCTTTCCGCCATCCGTCGATTTGTAGATGCCGTCGCCGACAGAAAGATCGGGACGCTGCAAGCCTTCTCCGCTGCCGACATAGATCGTATTCGGATCGGAAGGGGCCACTGCGATGCATCCGACCGAGCCCGTCGGCTGATCGTCGAAAATCGGCGTCCAGGTGCGGCCATAGTCGTCAGTCTTCCAAACGCCGCCGTTCACCTGCGCGATGTAAAAGACGTTGGGCTGCGATGGCACGCCGGTAACCGCGCGCGTGCGTCCGCCGCGGAATGGTCCGATGTTGCGCCAGTGGAGCGACCGAAATAAATCCGGACTGAATTGCTGGGCGATGACGCCGGTGCAAGCAAACAAAATAATGACGAGAGCGATCGGCAGAGATCGCATGTTGGATGCCTTAACCATTTTCATTTTGATCTTCCGAATGGAATGCGAAGAACTTCGGCGCGCATGGTATCACGGATACAGAACCGCGAGCATTAGCGACTCAGAAGCCCGACCGTCAGGGAGGGCCAACTCTGCAACCTGCTGTCCCTCACGGTCGGGCTTTGGACTCCGTGGTATCTTTACGCGCCATGAAACTACTCGTTCTCAACAACCGCGAAATCGAACAGCTTCTGCCGATGGCCGAATGCATTGACGTAATGCAGGACGCATTCATCGCCCTCGCGCGCGACGAAGTCGAGCAACCGCTGCGGACAATTTTCCGCCCACCGAATGTCAAAGGCGTAATGGCGATGATGCCGACGTTTCGCGGCGGCGAAAGACCGCTCTTTGGATTGAAAGCAATCTGCGTTTTCCCTGGCAATGCCGCGATCGGGAAAGACGCGCACCAAGGCGGCGTCATGTTGTTCGACGGCGCAACAGGTGAGTTGCTTGCAATCGCCAACGCCTCTGCGATCACGGCGATCCGCACCGCGGCAGTCAGCGCGCTTGCCACCAAAGTTCTGTCGAACGAGACTGCTGGCGATCTCGCTCTAATCGGTGCCGGCGTGCAAGCCCGGAAACACCTGGAAGCGATCGCTTGCGTGCGAAAACTGCGGCGCGGGCGCGTGGCGGCGTCCAAATTTGAATCGGCGAAACGCTTCGCTGATGAGATGCAAGCAATGAGTTCAGTTCGAATTGAGCCAGTCGCCACCGCGGAAGAAGCTGTCCGAGGCGCTGACATCATCGTCACGGCGACAAACGCGCGCGATCCGGTGGTCCAACGCGCGTGCGTCGCTGATGGCGCGCACATTAATGCCGTCGGAACGTTCTCGCCAAAGGCGCGCGAGATCGATTCGGCGACGATGGCTGACGCGAGTGTCTTTACCGATCGCCGCGAATCTGTTTTTAACGAAGCCGGCGATTATTTGCTTGCTGCGCAGGAAGGGATGATTGGGCCGGACGACGTGGCGGAACTTGGCGAAGTGTTAACTGGCACGAATCCGGGACGGACCTCGCGAGACGAGATCACGCTATTCAAGTCATTAGGACTTGCGATGGAAGATCTCGCGTCAACTTTTCATGTTTACCAAAAAGCACTCGCAAGAAATGCCGGATCGTGGGTTGAATTTGATTGAGTCACAGCCCGCGGCACGTTGGCAAGTTCTTCGCTTCGCGAGCATTCGCGGTCAACTTCACTTCATCGAGATTCCAGTCAGCTCGTTGCCAGGAAGTGCCGTCCGCGAATTCGATCCGATTGATTAAGACAGCTTCTTCGAACTGGCCTTTCAAGTCCTTCGCCAGGCTCTTCACGTGAATCGATTCTGTTGGACCCGCTAAGCTGAACACCTGCAAGTCCCTCTGTTTCTCAGGCCTCACCTGCGCGGTGCAAAGGAACTGCCGCCGCGAGACGTGCTGCGGGTTTGCCGTCTCGCGAAAGCGATATTCCCAAAAGATGTGCTTGACGATCTTCGTACTCGCGTTCTGAACTCTTACCTGATACGTAAAACCTTCGACATCTTCAGGTTCGCGCGCCTGCTGGTTGATTCGTTCCAGTTCCGCCGCGCGCCCGTCGAGCGTGTCGGCATTTGGATCGCGCACTCCGGCAGGATCGTTTATGCGTTTCTGCTTCTCGAAATTTCGGTTTACGGCAATCATC
>JAJPKD010000275.1 GCA_021323895.1 Acidobacteriota bacterium
AGGAGGAGTTGGACGACTCTGGCGCCACAGACGAAGAAGACGACACTGGCGACGATATCGAAGCCTTGATGGACGTGGGCGAAGCCGAAGGCATCATCGAGGAAGAAGAGCGCGAACTCATTCAGTCAGCAATCGAATTTGGCGACACGCGCGTTGGTGAAGTCATGACACCTCGCACAGAGATTGTCGCGTTGCCGAACACCGCGACCGTGCGCGAAGCGCGCAACATGATCATCGAATCGCGTCACTCGCGCCTGCCTATCTATCGGGAGCAAATCGATAACATCGAAGGCATCATCTATCTGCGCGATCTGCTGCCTTCCCTTTCCATGGGTAAAGCCGACTCGCCGATTGCCTCGTTCGTGCGGCCGGTTTACTTCGTGCCGGAAACGAAGCCGGTCGCGAAGCTCCTGCGTGAAATGCAAAAAGCCCACGCGTATCTCGCCATCGTGATCGACGAATATGGCAGCATTGCGGGACTGGTGACGGTCGAGGATATCCTCGAAGAGATTGTCGGCGAGATCGAAGACGAAGACATCAGCGGCGAAGAGCCGCAGGAAATTATTTCCGCCGGCGATGATTCTTACGAAGTGCTGGGCAGTACGGAGATTGGAAAGATCGAGCGGCTGTTCGACATGGAGATCGAAGCCGATGATTTCACCACGATTGCTGGTCTGGTGATCGCGCAGAAAGGCAGCGTGCCGCGCCAGGGCGAACACTTAAGCTTTCGTGGTTTGGAAGTTGAAGTGTTGGAAGCTGGCGAGAAGCGAATCTCGCGTTTGAAACTGCGAAAGTCAGGTGACGGGCAGGCGGAAGACGCGGCGGCTAATCAATGACGAGTCAACTCAGAAGACTGGCGAGCATCATTTCGCCTCGACTGGCAGGAACTTCTATCTGCGAATCATGCGGCAGCGAATTCACGTGCGGCGCGAGCTTAAGAGGATGCTGGTGCGAGTTAAGTGAGACCGACAGAGTTTCCGCGCCCCAAGAGACTGGGATCAAAATTACTGGTTGCGGGCGCACATTGCGCGCACACTCGCAACCGCAGGAAGAAAAGACGAAGCTCAGAAGATGCTTAACGAACTGCAGCAACTGGCAAGGCGTCACGAGTTAGACCCGGAAACTCTGATTTCTGCCTACATCGGACTGGGAGACAAAGAGGAAGCCTTCGCTCTCCTCGAAAAGGAATTTGACGCGCACTCAACGGGCTTGACTTCACTGAAAGTAAATCCACTCTATGACAGTCTGCGGTCTGATCCGCGCTTCGCCGACCTCTTGCGTCGAGTGCGATTGAGCTGAAAATTGCCAGAGCTTTTAGTGCAGAAGAATCACCCCACCGGTTGACAACGATCGCTTACTCGCCGACTATTCTTTCTTCACGTTCTGCGAAATTAAACTGACATCGAGAGCGACCTTTGGCCAAGAAGCAAAGCAAATTTCTGCGCGGGCGGCGCATCGATCCGAAGCCGATCGATCGCCAGACCAAACTCACCGATCTCGTCGATGAAGCTTTCATCGCCTACAACGCTGCGCGCCTGCGCGAGGCGTGTTGGCTGTTCACGCAAAAGATGCTTGAGCCGGACGTTACCGTCGGCGTCACGTTAACCGGCGCGCTGACCCCTGCGGGTCTTGGAATGTCAGCGCTGATTCCGCTGATCAAAGCCGGCTTCATCGATTGGATCATTTCGACCGGCGCGAATTTCTATCACGACACGCACTTTGGCATCGGCCTCGCCATGCACGAAGGTAATGCCTCGACCTCAGACATTGTTTTGCGCGAGGAAGAAGTCGTGCGCATCTATGACATCTTCTTCGACTATTCGGTGCTGCTGAACACGGATGATTTTTTTCGTCGCGTCATCGAAGCGCCCGAGTTTCAAAAGCCGATGTCCACGGCTGAGTTTCACTATCGCGCCGGTCGTTACGTGCTGGAGCGCGAACGGAAGCTGGGCTTGAAGAACAAGTCACTGTTGGCCGCAGCGCACGAACACGCAGTGCCGCTTTACACGTCTTCGCCGGGAGATTCTTCCATCGGCATGAATGTCGCCGCCAAAGCTTTGCAAGGAAATAAGCTGGCTTTCGATCCTTCACTCGATGTGAACGAAACTGCCGCGATCGTGCTGGCGGCAAAGCGAGGATTGATTCGGGACAATCGTGCAGGCAAGATGCCTGCGAGGAAGAAATCAGGCGGCAAGTCTGCCATCTTCATTCTCGGCGGCGGCTCGCCCAAAAACTTCGCGCTGCAAACTGAGCCTCAGATTCAGGAAGTGCTTGGCATCGACGAGCGCGGCCACGATTACTTCTTACAAATCACTGACGCGCGGCCGGACACCGGTGGCTTGTCAGGAGCAACTCCGGGCGAAGCAGTTTCATGGGGCAAAGTCGATCCCGATCGATTGCCCGACGCCGTGGTTTGTTATCTCGATTCGACGGTGGCGTTGCCGATCATCACAGCGTACGCGCTGGCGAAACACGAGCCGCGGAAACCGCGCCGGCTCTACGAACGCCGCCAGGAATTCATGCAACTGCTGATCAGCGAATATGAAAAGTCGGGCCGACGATAGGATCGATAGATGGCGAGGAAGAACGAGCAAGGGATGGAAATCAAACCCAAGACGGTCAGCTATTACAACTGTTCGAAGTGCCCTGCATACTGCTGTTCAATTTATGAGCGCGTGCAGGTCACAAAGCGCGACGTCCAGCGTTTGGCTAGGTACTTCGGTGTCGATTACGAGACTGCGCAGCAGCGATACACAACGACATGGCAAGGCGAACGCATTCTGCGCCGCAAGGCTGATCCGATCTTCGGTAAGGCCTGCAAGTTTCTCGACCCGGTCGAGCGGCGATGCACGATCTACGAAGGGCGGCCATCAACCTGCCGCGAGTTTCCTGACCGCACGCGCTGTGCGTATTACGATCTGTTGACGTTTGAGCGCAGCCAACAGGGCGACGACACGGTCTTGCCATTGGTGCAGATAACTTTTAGAAACGGAGATAAGTAGCGCAAGTTGGCAACTTGCGCACCTTCATCATGCAAGAACTTCTTTCAAAACTAATCGACAAGGAAATCGATATCGTCTGCACGGGTGGCGCCAACCTGCGGGGTAGAGTCATGAAGGTCGGCGATGGTGTGGTGGCATTGAAAGACGATCAGGAGGAAACTTGTTACGTCGCAATCGATAAGATCGTAGTCGTTTGGGAAAAGCGCGATAAGGATCGGCATCCCGGTTTTGTCTTCAAAAGCTGACAACCACTATCGATCCGAAACGAAAAGCCGCAACGGATTCTTCCGCTGCGGCTTCTTTTCTATCGTTCACCACGTTCTATGGCTCACGATCTTCCTCAACTGCCTCAGTGGTCACGCGCGGCTTTGCTTTGGCCGTCGATTGAACTTGCTGCGTCGGCGGCTTGCGGAAGCCGTCGATCCGCGACAACCAGTAATCATTAAACGGTGAATACATTACGCCACCGTGTCGCGCCGAATGATAAAAACCTTTTTCGTCCACGACGATCCCGACGTGGGACAGGCCACTGAAGAAAACCAGATTCCCAAATTTGAACTTCTCGTTTTCCGCGGGAGGTTCGAACATTGCCCAATACGACCGCGCGGGTCCACGTTGAAAATCAACGCCGATATCCTGGAACGCGCGCCACACCAAGCCTGAGCAATCAAAAGTTTCCGGACCGGTGCGATTGAAGTGATAAGAAGCGCCTAGATGCGATTGAATTGCTTCCAGCAAGTTCTGATCGATTTTGTTATTGAGATGAAGCGACGCTGCTGTCAATTCCGGCAACGGCAGAGGCTTAACCACGCGGGGCCGACGCTCTTCCACCAGCGGTGCCGCAGACATTTCGGTCTCCAATCGCGGCGTTACGCTTGTCTCAATACTTGTGCGAGTTTGCCGAACATCAGATTCGCTGCTCTGGGCAGCTGCTGCAGTAGTAATCGTCAGCAACGCGCAGGCAACCAGCAAACGGGGGAACAGTAAACGAATATTCAAAGGGAACTTGATTCTCCTTATTCAGTTTTGCTCACTATTTCCAGCAGTGAGGTAGGCAAGTTCATTCTAAGCTTTCGAGATGAAGTGTCACAACAACCAATGTGACTGTTTTGTGATAGCGCATCAAACTGAGCGAAGCAGTGAACTATTAGGGTTCAGTTCAGGGTCCCAGTTGCGACTCGCCTCCTGAAAAAACGTGAGAGCGTCCCATCAAAGAACACATCCGTCAGATTGATAGGCGGGATTTCTAGGGCAGGGTAACCGGCTCGGACGAAAGCGACAATGCGCGAGCTTTCTGACGACCTTCGTACATCTTTTGATCGGCCCGCTCGATTGCCTCACCAAGATCTCTTAGCGACTCAAATCCAGAAACGCCGGTTGAGACGCTGATCCGCACTTGGGCTTGGGTCCACTGTTCGCCGTGCTCTTCGAGGATCGAGTTCAAGGAGAGCATGCGCCGGGCCGCCTCTTCTTCGCGCAACTTGAACATCAAGAGCAGAAATTCATCACCGCCCCAACGAAACAGCATGTCGTCGGCACGAATCAGGGAACGCGCCGCGCGCGCGACGGCGCGAATGGCTTTGTCTCCGACGTTGTGGCCAAACGTGTCGTTTATCGGTTTCAAATTGTCGATATCGATCACTGCGACACAGCCGTCAACATCGCTCGCTTGATTCTTCTCGCCATGCGCGAGCAGCGAATGAAATGCATGTCGATTCAGGGCTTCAGTCAACGGATCCATTCGCGCAATCAATTCAAGTTTGTCGCGCGCTATTGTCAATTGACGATTTGCCAATTCTACTTCGCGGCGCACACCTTCAAGCAAGACCATCACCGTTCCGAAACCCAGAAGGATTTCCAAAATGAGATCGATAATCGAAGTGTATTGCAGGTAACCCGCGGGAACAGTGATTCCCCAAAGACCTTTCCGCGCGCCAAACACCGGCACATCATGCAGGTAATCTATGGCCAACAGCAGCAGCGCGGTCGAAGTAACTCTGAGGCCGAGACTTCCTTTGAACTCTCGGCTTGCGGGTCTCAGGAAGACAAAAGACGCGGCAAAGACCACCGCCATGATCGCTGCTTGAATCAGGAAAAGATCGTTGAAGTCCCGTGACGTGAGCGGAAGCCCCAGCGCTATTAATGCCGCCGGAACCAGCAAGACGTAATATCGCTTTTCCAACGGTTTGGCATTCGCATGAAACCGACAGCCAGCGATGAAAAAAAGCCCAAACGCGTATTCGCCAAAAAAATAGACCGAGTAGAAAAGATTATGTTGCCGTTCGAATTGAAACGCGGCAAACAAACTCAGCAATGCCAGCGACAAGCTAATCCACGCGCGCGTCCAAAACTTCAGCGACGCGCTATTGATTGAGCTGCGCAGCGATAGCGACAACAGCGCCACCAATAAAATGCCGATACACTGAATTGCTAGTCCTACGTTTGCGGTCATAAAAGGCTCGGTGAGTTGTGAGTTGCATCCGGGACTGGATGCGAAGAGGCAGGGGCGAATTTATCGCCACAGGCATTGTACCGAACCGCATGAACGAGCGCCAGACTTTTCTTTTTCGCGAGAAACCTGAGGATTGTTGCGGAATTGTCGCCAGGAAGGACGTCCAGAGCAGGCTCAACGAAACGCCCTTCCCAACGGTCGGGAGTCGGGACGATTACCTTTGCAGCTCAACCAAGAGCTTGCGATTTAGATCGGGATCAATCGGTTCGAGCAACTTGCTCTGCGCCAACGCTGCTGCCCGATCTCCAATTTCCAGATACGCGAGTCCAAGGTTGTAATAGGCCTCGGCCTGGTCGGGCTGCACCCTCGCAGCGTCTTTGTAAGAAGCAATTGCCTCATCAAACCGTCCCGCATAAAAGTAAGCGTCGCCAAGTTTGTTATGACCCTCGGCTGAGTTCGGTTTCAATTGCAGCGCGCGTTTGTAGGCACGGATCGCTTCCTCATTGCGGCCCTGCTTAACTTTGCAAAAGCCGATCTGAATCCAGGTTTCCGGGCGGCGCGGATTCCGATTCGCCGCGGTCTCGAAATAGCTCAACGCGCTGTCGTAGTTTCCCAGCCACAGCGAATCGATGCCGCCGCGATACCAGAGTTCGGCAAGCACTTCAGGCTGGGTGGCCGATCGATTGCGCGATGCAACTTGATCGAACGTCATTACGTCGCCGCGCTTCAGGCCAGTGATGCGGGAAACGCCCAGCGCGAGATTGATGTTTTGACCATTGGTAACTTTCACCGTCACGATGCCAATCACCTGGCCGCGCATGTTGAAGAGCGGACTGCCGCTGTTGCCATGTGACACCGGCGCAGTCGTCTGAATGATTCTTCCCAAATCCGGAACCTCGCGAATCGCCGAGACAATGCCGTCGCTCACTGAACCTTCGAGTCGCAAAGGATTACCGATAAGGAAAACCTTTTCACCTTCGTCGGGAATGCTCGTCGTCATGGGCAATGGCTTTGAGCGTTCAGCGGGGAGCTCAACTTTCAGCAGAGCGAGATCGGCTTCGTCATCGACGGCCAAAGCGCCGGCGACCGGAAAAGTGCGGCCTTTCCCATCGAGCGTGTGAATCTCAACCCGGTGCGCGCCCTTGATGACGTGCATGTTCGTCACCACCTCGCCGGCGCGCACAAAGAAGCCGGTACCGCTAATGAGCGGCTCGCCTTTCGCGTCGTAAGTGAGCACCGAAACAACGGATGTTTTGACCCGCCGGACGAGATCAGGAAGTGACTCTGTTGTTGGCGAACTCGGCGCGGTCGAGTTTCGGCCGTCGGCTAACGTGTCCGATGGCGGCTGCGAATTCTGCGCACGCGCGACTTGAGCTGAAGCCGCCAAGGCCAAACATAGAACCAGGGCTGGGGGACGGGGGAACATTCTCATCACGGCGAACCTCCTACTGCAACGCCAAAACCGAAGGACAGATCCGAAGCTGACTACCTGGCTATTGGGATTAGTTCTCAGCGACGTCGCACTCGCGACGCCTACAGTCGGGAAGACTTTCGGG
>JAJPKD010000020.1 GCA_021323895.1 Acidobacteriota bacterium
CGTAATCGGATATGAGCCATAGAACAAAGGACGTCCCGCCAATTCTGCCGCCGTAACAAATCCAATCGCGGTCGCTTCGTTGCCGGTGATCTTGCGATAGCGGCCGGGCGCGATCACGGCTTTCTTGATCGTGTAGTGAGGGGTGAAAACTTCGGTCGTTTCCGCGAAGTTGTATCCAGTTTTCAGCGCGACTTCGTTGGCCTTGGCGAGTTCGGGGTTCTTCTTGAACTTCGCGTAGATCCAGTTGAGCGTTGGATCCATCGGCCGGTCGTACAGCCAATAAAGCACCCCGAGCGCGAAGAAGTTCTTGCAGCGCGCGATCTCTTTACGCGACAGCTCGACGGCTCCCTTGAGCGCGTTCATGTTCAGAGTCGAAATCGGTAACTGATGAACGCGGTAACCGGCGAGCGATCCATCTTCGAGCGGATTCGATTTGTAGGCGGCGCGTTCGAGGTTTTCTTTCGTGAATTCGTCCGTGTTGATGATGATCGTGCCGCCTTCGTCGAGGTCGGGCAGGTTTACTTTCAAAGCCGCCGGGTTCATCGCTACCAACACGTTGGCTTGATCGCCGGGCGTGCGAATGTCGTGGCTCGAAAAGTTAAGTTGGAAGCCGCTGACTCCGGGCAAGCTGCCGGCGGGCGCGCGAATCTCAGCCGGAAAATCCGGCAGCGTCGAGATATCGTTGCCGACAATCGCCGACGTGTTAGTGAACTGCGTCCCGGTCAACTGCATGCCGTCGCCTGAGTCGCCGGCAAAACGGATCGTGACGGTATCCAGCTCTTCCAGTTGCTTGTCGATAGTTTCTACGGGCGGTTCTAAAACTGCGCTCATTGATTTTGATAAGCCTTTCGACGAGAACGTAAATCGTGAATCGTAAATCGTTAATGGAGAATCCGCATCTATTTACGATTTACCATTTACGATTTCACCAATCATCCTCCATCAATTGTGTCCATCACCTGTGCGGGGAGCGGAGGCAAATTCATCGTAGCCTTCGGATAACATTCCGCCAGATAAGTAATGATGTCAAAAACCGAAATCGATCCTTTCAGTTCGCCATTCTTGACCAGCGGAATATTGCGAAAACTTTTTTCGTTCATAAGACGCACGGCGTCGCCGACCGTTGCCTCAGGCGAGAGAGTTTCAACCACCGGTTGCATCCACGCGCGAATTGGCGATTGCCAATCTACATCTTCGCCGAGAATCCGGGTCAGCAGATCGCGTTCGGTAAAGATACCAACGACGCGCCCGTCATCCGAAATAATTACGCAGCCACCCTCATCGCTTTTCATCGCTTCGATGGCCTGAGAGAGGGGTGTAAAAGGCGAAACCGCGACATAATCGTCGGTGGGCAGGATGCTCACTTTCTGCTCGCAGGCGTTGGGCAGTTGATCCATCAAATAGGGGGCGACATTCAGGGTATTCTCGGGTCGAACGTCGTGCAAAACATTCTAGCATACGAAAGCGATTTCAATGTGACGCACGGCACACGAGATAACGAGTCACTTCTTCAGTAATTCGACAATCGATCCAGCCATCGCCGCGGCGATGCGGCGATTGCCTTCTGCGGTCAAGTGCATGCCGTCCCAGCACAATGAAGAATCGCGTAAATCGATCGCGCGGCCCAAATCCAAATAGCTGAGACTTGGTTGATTCGCAAAGCGCGCCGCGAGCATATTTCGCAAAGCTCGTTGCTGAAGCATGTGCTTGTCGCTGATGTACGGCTCAGTCACGACCAAGACGTGTTGGCCGTGGTTCAGACCGAATTGCACAGCCTGAGAGATCTGTTCGCAATAGAACTGCCATTCAGGTGGGCAAGGGGCGGGGCTTGACTCAGGGTTCGTCGGTGCTTGCTGGTTCAAAGTCCCAACCTGCTTTTGCAACTCGAGCGGAGTGTCGAGCTTTTTGAGATCGGGCGGCTGAAAGATCGTTCGCTTGTCCGTCCCGGTTAGTTGTCGCTTCCAAACTGTCAGCTTATCAACCGTCAGCGACGGCAACAGCGGCAGGAATCCGGTCCAGACAAAGATCGGCGAACGATGACGATAAACGTAGTAGTTCTGCTCTTCATTTAGATCGTTGTAACCGCTGTAAAGCACGATCACGTCCGGCTGGAGATAGTCGTAATACTTCAGAGTGAATTGGAATGAGTATGCCCCATCGTTGTTGAAGCCCAGATTCAGCACGTTGATAGGTGCGGCGTGGGAAATGTCAGGACGCTGCGCGAGGATGCGCTGCAACTGCGCCGGAAAGTCCTGGCCCGCCTGCAAGCCAAATCCCCATGTCGTACTGCCGCCAAGTATCGCGACGCGTTTCTCGCCAGGCTGCTTCGCGCCGAGCGACGCACCACGATATCCCCTCAGGTTGATTCCGTGCTTTTGATGCAGGTAGAGATCGATGCCGGCCAGAACTGAAAGACACAGCAGCGCTGAGATGAGAAACGTGACTAACTTGAGGATGAAGCGCTTGCGTCGCGACGGTGTAAGCGGCTCCGCCTTCTCTGTAGTTGCGGCTTGGGAAGTCACGCCGAGAGTTTATTTAGCGCTGGCGGACGCGGCAAGTTTTCTGCTACTCAGTGACCGACCATTTCGATCGCCATCACCGTCAAGTCATCGAAGATTGGCCACCCTGCTGCAAACGTGCGCGCATCTTCAACCAACCGGTTCACCACAGTCGATGCGGGAAATTGCGAACATTCGTTCAGGAAACTCTTCATGCGGTGATGACCATATTCTTCGTCGGTGCGATCGCGCGCTTCCGAAAGCCCATCAGTATAAAGCACCAGGCGATCGCCCTTTTGCATTTCAAGGTGCGCGCTCTCGTAGCGTTCCTGGCAGAACATTCCGACTGGCAAGCCCGTCGCCGCGATCTGAGACACTTCGTTACGCTTGATGAACAGCGGAGCACAGTGGCCCGCATTGCAGAGTTCGACTTTTCCGTCTGGTGATGCTTTGCCGCAAACTAGCGTCGCGTAGTAAGGACGCATCGTTGTGTCCGCGAAGAGGTGATTCGCGCGCTCGACCAGGTCGCTCACGCTCAGGCCCGATCCGATTAGGCTGCGAAAAATGGCATGCAGTCGCGTCATCAAGAGGGACGCCGCGACGCCTTTGCCGGAAACGTCTCCAATCAGGAAATAGAGGTCGCCGCAATCCGTGCTGACCAGATCGCAGTAGTCGCCACTTACCGGACCTGCGGGTTGATAGTGATAAGAAACCTCCCAGCCATTGAACTTGAAGTTTTGTTTCGGAAGTAGCTCGCCCTGGATGAGCCACGCGCGATTCAAATCGTCTTCGAGTTCCGATAGCTGTTCCGGCGTCAAGCAATTCAAACAGGTCTTCGCGAGTGGATCGGCGTTCATCGTTACCTGGCCAATCAGGTCGTGACAGACCTGGCAGACGCCGTAAGACTCTGGCTGGCTCAATCGTTCAATGGCGGTTTTGATTTCTCGCAACAGCCCATTCAATTCAAAGCTGTCGCGGGCATCATTCGCGCTCGCCTCCAAACGTCGCCGCCAATTGATTAGTTCACTACGAAGATCGGAACCGGGAACCTGGACCACTGCGCTCATTTTCTCCCCCTTACTCGCTGGATAGCCGAAAACAATTGTGCTCAATTTGCGTTAGAAATCTGTACGAATTCGGCTGCCACATTGTTCTTAAAACGGAGTGAATTTTAGTCGTAGAAATGCAGGAAATCTATCCGATTTTGCGGGCGAAAGTTCGGTACGAGTAGCCGAGCAGCAAGGGACAAATTTATTGCCTATTTCGTGATTATTTTGGCGAGTGAGGTCAGGGTTTCGTCAATCTCTTCTTCGGTATTGTAGCGTCCGATTGAGAATCGAACTGCGCCACTCGCAATTTCGTACGGAACATTCATCGCGCGCAGCACGCCCGAGACTTCGCGCGACTCGGCATTGCAAGCCGAACCTGTTGAGACGCAGATTCCGGCCGCATCGAGCCTGGCCCGGATCTCTGAACCATCGAGTCCTTTAAACGAAACATTGCAGGTGTTGGGAAGACGCTTGTTTCGATCAGCGACACCGTTCAATGTCGCGCTTGGAAACTGCGCGAGGATTTCATCTTCCAGTCGATCGCGCAATCGGCGAACGCGCGCATGACCATCGAAATCTCTTGCGAGTCGCGCCGCGCGGCCCAGCGCGACGATGTTGGGAACGGCTTCAGTTCCCGAGCGTCGCCGTTGTTCCTGTCCGCCACCGATGATGAATGGCGGCAGTCTCACGCCGCGTCTGATGTAAAGCGCACCGACGCCTTTCGGCGCGCAAAACTTGTGACCGGAAATTGAAAACAGATCGACCGGCCAACTTTTCAAATCAATGGGAACTTTGCCAACCGCTTGCACGCCATCGACGTGAAAGACTGCGTCGGAATGTTCGCGCACGATGCGCCCGACCTCTTCAATCGGAAAGAGAACTCCCGTTTCGTTATTCGCCAGCATCACCGAAACAATTCCAGTTTCTGGTCGCAAAGCCTTTCGCAGATCGTCGAGATCGAATTCGCCGTTTCGATCGACTTCCAACCACGTCACCTCGCAACCAATCTCGGCGAGATGTTCGCAGAGATTGCGCACCGCTTCGTGTTCGACACGCGTCGTAATGATGTGGCGCCGCGTTGGATTCTGTTCGAGAAAGCCGCCGATGGCCCAGTTGTCCGATTCCGATCCGCAGGAAGTGAAGACGATTTCGCTCACATCACTCGCTCCCAGAAGATCAGCAACTTGCTGACGCGCAGTTTCGACGGCCCGCCGCGCTTCGCGGCCCAACGCGTGCGCTGATGACGGATTTCCGAATTCTTCGGTCAGGTAAGGCCTCATCGCTTCGAAGACTTCCGGCGCGACGCGCGTCGTTGCATTGTTGTCCAGATAAATCATCAGAATTGTCGATAGACTATGTAATCGCCGCTCCGTTTGATGACATCGCAATTGAAACAATCGCGCTCAGACGCAATCACGATCGAGCCCTGTGGCGCCGGCTTGCCTTCGTCAAGATGGATGAATTGCTTTGTATCGCGGCCTTCGACGGTTGCGTACCAAAGTGCGTGCTCATACGCAGGCTCTTCCACGTCGCTGAGGTAGATCGGCCGGTTCGGCTGCGCCACGGCCACGTCATAAACGGTTTTGTAGTCCGCATCGAAGACGTAACCGCGCTCTGGCCCTTCGCGTCGATCAACTTTTTGAAAGTAGACGACTTGGGCGGCCATGCCCACAAGCAAAGCCGCCAAAATCATCTGCCGCGCGAATTGCGAGAGCGACTGCGAGTGTCTCGGGGATTCTTGCGGACGCTCAAGTAAGAATTGCAATCCGGGCACTATCAGCACGAGCAGGAAAATCGGATACGCAACCAGACGCAGCGAGTGAAACTGATCGTTAGTAAGCGCGCCGGGCAAGATTGAGGCCGCGGCTCCAAAGACTACAAATCGCCACCAGGGCTCGCGCCAGTGACGAACGATCGCCACCACGGCGCCAATCAGCACGAGCACAAAACCCGCGATCAGAAAACTTCCAAGAGTTCCGTACGCGTGATGCCGCGGATTACCATCGCCGTTGAAAAGCAGATTAATGAGACTCAGGTCTTCAAAATATCGACGGACGAACTTGGGAACAATTTCTTTCCAGGGCGTATCTGGCTTGATGTAAGAGATCAGATAGAACCGCTGAGTCAGCGCGTCAGGATGCTTTGATTTGAAGACGAATAACGGCAGCAGCGAAAGCGCAAAGAAGACCCAGGTCTTGATGATGCTCACCAGACGCGGCTGCGAAGTGGCAAAGAGAATCAAGCCGCCCGCAAACAAGGGCCCAAGCAATCTCCCGATCGTGTAGGTGTAGGTCAACAGCATCAGCGTCGCCGCGATGCTTGTGATGTGAAACCACGACCAGCTTTCCCGTCTTTGCGCGGCGTATAGCGGGAGCAGAAATAGAACGACGGCCATCGGATAGAAAAACGTTTCCATCACAAGGCGGCTAACATCGAACAGCCAGGGCGTGAAGATCGCGATCACGGCGACCAACAGACCAATTGTGACGTTGCCGGTAATCCTTTTCGCCAGCAGTCCCAGCAGCAGGCATGCAAGAAACACCCAGGACGCGCTGTAAACGCGAGCAAAGTGAACGCTTGGCTTAACGAAAGTGAAGGGGATTGCTAGCAGATAAATCTGCGTGGGATTCGCGTACTGCGTCCAGCCCCCTGTATAGACAGGAAAGAAAACCGGCAACGTCGTCCCGACTTCGTTCTTGCCAGTGTGCGCGATCAGATATGCGTTGTAAGAGATCGCGGATTCATCGACATAGAAGCCCGGCGGGTTTGTCCCAAGATCGCTAATGTAGAAGAGATAGAGAAGAACAAAACCCAGGACAATCGCGGCGGTGCGAATACGATTCAAAGTTCGAATCCGTTTGGGGATCCGTGCAGTATCCGGTGATGGCACTACTTCGTTATCGATCATCGTCTCGTGTCGCGCGAAAGTATAGTTCAGTCGGGCGGCGAGTCAACGAGCTTGTCAGGGAGCGCCGACCTCCCTGTCGGCCGGTCGCGAGCATCCTGCTCGCACTCTTGCAGCGAACGCCGGCAAGATGCCGGTGACCCGCACGCAGGATGCGTGCGCTCCAAGCCCTCGTTCGACAAATCTTGCGCGCGTTCGGCATAATCACTTCATGTCTCAGTTAAGTGAAAGCGCGGTGCTCGATGCGCTGCGCCAAATAAAAGATCCTGATCTTCATAAAGATATCGTTACTCTTGGATTCATCCGTGATCTCAAAATAGACAATGATGAAGTTTCGTTTCGGATTGTCCTCACCACGCCTGCGTGTCCGGTCAAATCGGAAATGGAAAGCGCTGCGCGCGAATTGGTAAGCGCGATTCCCGGAGTTCGATCCGTCAACGTCACGATGGATGCCGAAGTGCCGAAGGGCCGCGGGCTGGGCGACAAGGTTTCCGTTCCCGGCGTCAAGAACATCATCGCGGTTTCGTCCGGCAAAGGCGGCGTCGGCAAATCGACCCTCGCGGTGAATCTCGCGGTGGCGCTGGCGATTGACGGCGCGCGCGTGGGATTAATGGACGCGGACGTGTATGGGCCGAACGTGCCGATCATGTTGGGCGCAGGCGATGCGCGGCCCGAGGTCGAAGTCAACAAACTAATTCCGATTGAAGCCCACGGCGTGAAACTGATCTCAATGGCGGTGCTGCAGCCGGGCGACAAACCGCTGATCGTGCGCGGCCCAATTCTGCACGGTCTTGTCAAACAGTTTCTTTCCGACGTGAAGTGGGGCGAACTCGATTACTTGATCGTTGATATGCCGCCCGGGACTGGCGACGTGCAGCTGAGCCTGGCGCAGTTGGTGCCGGTACAAGGCGCAGTCCTTGTTACCACTCCGCAGGAAGTCGCGTTAATTGATGTGCGCCGCGCGCTGCGAATGTTAGAGACAGTGGCTGTGCCGGTACTCGGCATCATCGAAAACATGAGTTATTTCATCGCACCCGATACCGGAAATCGCTACGATATTTTCGGGAAAGGCGGCGGCGAAAGGCTCGCGAGCGAATATGGCGTGCCGTTTCTTGGCTCGGTTCCCATGGGCATCGAGGTGCGCGAAGGCGGGGACAGCGGCGTGCCAGTTGTGATTGGTCAGCCACAATCGCCACAGGCTCAGGCCTTTCGCAAAGTTGCCGAAGAAGTCGCTCGTCAGGTCTCGATCGAGGCGATGAAACCAGAGCTTGTTGTTTTGAAAAAATCTCAGTAAGATGACCTCAAGGAAAACGACCTTAATCAGCAACTAATTTTCAAAGCAGGAGTTAACTAAGAAAATGTCAGCAAATGTAGAGACCCCAACCGCAACGCCCACTGCTGCACCGCAGGCGCCGAGCGTCAATTTGAATGTGACTGAGCCGGCCGCTGCGGAGATCAAGAAATTTATGTCGGGCGAAGAAGGCCTGCCCGAAACCGCCGGTCTGCGCGTGCGCGTCGTGCCGGGTGGATGTTCCGGATTTCAATACAGCTTGAATATCGAAGAGGAATCGCGGCAAGGCGATTTCATTCTGCATGAGCATGGCGTGCGCCTGTTCGTCGATATGTTCAGTGCGCAGTACCTGAACGGCGTCGAGATCGATTACGTGACGAACGTGATGGGATCGGGATTCACCTTCAAGAATCCGAATGCGACCGGAAGCTGCGGGTGCGGCTCATCGTTCACTGCATAGAGTCGGTACCGCGACCGCGACCGATAGGGAGCGGATCAAATCGTCTTTGAATTACAATGACTCGGCCTGATGCGTCTGTATCAGGCCGAGTTTAGTTTTATGCCCACGCATGGGAGCGCACGCATCCCTGCGTGCGGTTCGCAGGCATCCTGCCTGCAATGACGTAATGGACTTGCTTCAAGCCCAATCACCCGATCAACTCGATCTCGCTCGTGAACTCTTCCGCGAGTATTCCGCATGGCTGCAAGTCGATCTCTGCTTTCAAAGTTTTGAAAAGGAATTAGCTGAATTGCCTGGTAGTTACGCGCCGCCTGATGGACGTCTGTTGCTTGCTTACGTTGACGATCGGTTAGCTGGCTGCGTGGCGCTCAGAAAAATCGCCGAAGGGGTTTGCGAGATGAAGCGGCTTTTTCTTCGCGATGAGTTTCGTGGCAAGGGTCTGGGTCGAAGGCTGATCGAAGCGATCATTTCGGAAGCCAAACAAATCGGCTACGAACGAATACGACTCGATACGCTGCCGCCGAAGATGAACGACGCGATCGCGTTGTATCGATCTTATGGATTCAGAGAGATCGACGCGTACTACACGAATCCCGTTCCCGGCGCGATTTTTATGGAGTTGGATTTGAGAGCGTAATTTCGAAACTAAACTAATTCTTTGCCCGCTTACGCAGCGCTTCGCAAGCTTGCTCAGACGCGGGCGATTGTTGCCAAAGGCTGCCGTCATCGAACACGACACACTTCAGCACCACGCGCTCTACGACCGTTGAGGTGACTGTCGGCGGAGTGTCTTCCACCGTAACCAGTCGCGAGGGCAACAGACGAGACTTCACGGTCAGCGTCTTCGCCGAATTGCGGCCCACCTTATCGAAGCTGACGAATTCGTGCCGGCCCAACTCTTCGTTTTCCTTGCTGTCGATGATCAAGTAGTCCCACAAGACAGCTCGGATCGACTTACCGCCGTCATTTCTTAGTTCGAGCGAATACATGAAAAATGGGGCGTTTCGATCGCTGACGCCGGATGCCTGAGCCGGCACGGCCGGATCACTGGTGCTTCCCGTTGCTGAATCATTCTCAGCTTTGAAAGTCGCATCGACAGTTGGCCCGACGCCCATGCGCTGCCATTTGTATTTGACGATCGTCACGCCGGGAGGCGCGATATTCCTCGGAAGGTCCTGGCCCCAAAACCCGAAACTCAATAATAAAATTAAGGAGGTCAACATCGTAATGCTCAAGCTGCTGCGCCGCTGCGCATCTTCTCGACGCGCTGAATTTTCACGACGTAGTTTCGCGCTTCGTCCGATTGAAACATCTCGCGCGTCTCGAGTTCGTCATCGGTAACCGGCGTGATCGCGAGGTCCATGTACTCGGCGCGTCGCGGATCTTTGCGGAGCTTTGCGTACATCCGATAAAGACGCAGATAGAGATGCGCCCACTTGATCTGCTTCCAAATCAATTCGGTCCAGACCCTTGGATAAAAGATGATAGACGATTCGCGTGGCAATTCTGAGCGGCGAACACGACGGGATTTCAAGCGGAGAAAGCCGCCTTCGAGCGGATGTATGCCTTCAATCGCGATGCAGCCTTTGAACCAGACGATTAGGAACAGCGCTTTGCCAGGACTTACGCCCGTGGCCATCGCCCGTTTCAAAATCGTCTCGATATGTTCGTCGGTGTAATAAGTCTCCCACGCTGCGCGATAAGCTTGCTTCCATTCGTCAATCGACATGCGCGGATGGACTGTCACGGCGTGATTCAGGTCGTACTTGTTGATGTCCGCGTCCATCCACGTGCCGGCATTGAGCAGGTTGCGATGATCTTCCGATCCGGGCAGCGGCGTTAAGTAAAAGAACTCGAGCAGATCGACAGGCAACTCTTTCTGAATTACGCGAATGTCGTGGACGATCGATTCAGGCGTATCATTAGGAAAACCAAGAATGTAGCCGCAGTAAGTCAGCACTCTCTGCTTCTTCCAGGCCAGCAGCATCTTGCGATATTCCGTAATTTTGTTCTGCTGTTTCTTGGCGCCCAGCAAGCTGTCGGGATTGATGTTTTCCAAACCGATGAAGACGCGCTTGACGCCGGCGCGAGCACACTTTTCGATGAAGTTAGGAAGCTTATGACAGAGCGTATCGACCTGAATGATGAAATTGAATTGCAGCTTTTCCGTCTCACGCATCTCGATCATGCGATCGAGAATCGCTTCCCAGTTTTTGTTGCGCGCAAAGTTATCGTCGGTGATGAAGAATCGGTGGATACCCTGCGCGACGTTCGCACGCACGATCTTTTCGCAATCGTCGGCGGAACGATAACGCGACTTGCGGCCCTGCACGTTGATGATCGTGCAGAACGAACATTGATATGGACAACCCCGGCCGGCGTCGAGACTCGTGTTCGCGCCGGCGGTGCGAAGGATTCTTTCCGAAGGAAGAAACGGCATCGCCGCGCCTTCCAAATTCGGCAGATCGTTCATGAAGTTGTAGAGCGGCTTGAGTTGATTGTTCGCCGCGTCGCGCAGAACTTCATCGAGGCGTCCTTCCGCTTCGCCGGCAAATAGCGAGACACCCATTTCCTCGGCGCGACGCACGTGCGGATCGCGTTCACTGAGCATCGCAATGGTTCCCGAAACGTGAAAGCCGCCGATGGCGACTTGCAGCCCGAGTTGGCGCAAGGGAAGTGCGAGATCGAGAGCGCGCGGGAACTGATTCGACTGCACGCCGACGAGCATCACCATGCCGGCGCCGGCTTCTTTGATCAACGACGCGATGTGCGCCGGTCGAATGCGAGTATTGGTTTCATCGAAGGCGTGAATTTCAATCTCGACATCTTCGCCAAGAACCTTCTGCCGCGCGCACTCCAGCGCCAGGCCATACAGACAGGCAAGGGAATTCGAAGGAATCGCCGAACGCACCCACTGAATTACATAGCCATCATCGTCGTAATGCGATGGTTTGATGAGGACGAGACAGAAGCGTCGCCGATGGTTCATTTTGGGCAAGACTTGTAACGCAAATTGCCAATTTGCGCTACTAACGCTTCAGCAGTTTCCAACCTGACGGCAAGACGGCGGCGGCTAGCGTGATCTTGATAACATCGCCCGGGATGAATTTGAGAACTGTGAAAAAGAATGTCAGCACCGGTGAAGTGCGCATGACGAGAGAAAACCAGAGCCAGCCGCTCAGCATGATAACGAGCGAACCGATGGCCATCGCGGCAGCCGCGGTCAGGAACTTTCGATCCCAACCGTGTTCGGCGAACGCGCCCGTAATGAATGCTGCTGCGGGAAAGGCAATCAGGTAGCCACCCGTCGGTCCCATCAGATGAAGCAGACCGGCGGTGCCGCCTGAAAAGAACGGCAAGCCGCTCGCGCCCTCAATCAAATAAGCGATCATCGCCATCGCGCCAAGGCGCGATCCGAGCAACGCGCCGGTCAACAAGACGGCGAACGTTTGGCCCGTGATGGGAACTGGGCCAATCGGAATCACGACCTGCGCGGCGAGCGCGGTCAGCAAGCTGAAGCCAATCACGAGTCCAACCTGCCGCACAAAATCCAGCGGGGCTAGCGCCACACCCAGCAACGTTTCATTTCTTGAAATTGAAGTGTCCATCTTGATTTTTTGGAGTGCGCCGACTTGTCGGCGCTTTTTTCAGTCTAATTAATATCTCAATTTGCGGCTAACAGCTTTGCGGAAAGCGGCGACATGTCGCCGCACTCCAAATTACGGTTTCATGCACAGCACTGGACATGGCGCATTGCGAATAACAAACTCAGCCGTGTCGGTCAACTTAGGATCGCCGCCTGATCCCAACGACGTTGTAATCGCAATAAGATCCGCCTTGTGGCGGCCGGCGTACTCGACAACTTCTTCGCCAACGCCGCCGTGCAGTCGCTTGAACTTACCGCACTTGGCGTTAGCTTCCGAGAAGAATCTTTCGATGATTGATTGGCCTCCGTCCGCGGGCTCTTCGTCACCTTCATTGAAGATGCATAAGGTTTCCAACTCGGCCTTTGTCTTCGTCGCCAGCGACGCCGTAATCGGCAAGATCCCTTTGGAAGGTTCTGCCAAGTCAGTCACGTACAAAATGCGCTTGAAGCGATCGATAGGCCGTGTGGTGCGTCGTGGCCCGTACAGCCGCGCAATCATGGTCGGGATTTTCGAATCGCGCGCGACTTGTTCGGCCACGCTGCGCCCGAGAAAGAATTGCGCCACGTCCGAACGCCCATGCGAAGCCATCACAATCAAGTCGCACTGCCGCAACTCGGCCTGCTTCATGATTACCTGCGCCGGATCGTCCTCGTCCTTGGGAACGATAGTCTCAATCACGCGCACTTGGGTGGCGCCAGTTGGCACTGCCGGAAATTCATAACGCGATGTTTCGGTGATGTGAGGATCGCCGCCGTGCGCGATGTGAATTGACTGCACCATCGCGTCGTACTGCGCGGCGACAGCCAGCGCGAGTGGGAACGCGCTGTTCGCCACAGCCGAGAAATCTGTCGGAAACAGTATCGCGCGAATCATGTGCGTAAAGCAGTGAGCGCTTAAGCAGTTAGCTCGCTCGAAAGACTCTGCTCACTGCCTACGCGTCACGGCGCAATCTTACTCGACCTCAAGCAAATCTTCTACTTATCGACACCAATGCGCATGCCGTGGAACGAGCGCATGACGAAGAGCGCCGAAATCACAAAGAAGACACCGGCCAGAATGTGAGTCACCATCGGACCATTCTTGCCAAAGTATCCGGTTTCGCTCCCGATGCTCACCGCGAGTTCGACGGCAAGTAAACCAAATAGCGTCGTGAACTTGATCACCGGGTTCATCGCCACCGACGAAGTATCTTTGAACGGATCGCCAACCGTGTCGCCAACGACGGTCGCGTCGTGCAGCGGCGTGCCTTTCTGCTTCATATCGACTTCGACAACTTTCTTTGCGTTGTCCCAGGCCCCGCCGGCATTAGCCATGAAGATCGCCTGATAGAGACCAAAGACCGCAATCGAAATTAAATATCCAATGAAGAAGAACGGTTCGAGAAAAGCGAACGCCAGGGTCGAAAAGAACACGCCCAGAAAGATATTGTACATGCCTTTCTGCGCGTACTTCGTACAGATTTCGACGACGCGTTTGCTGTCGGTCACCGAAGCTTTTTCGACGCCATCGAGTTTGATGTTGGCCTTGATGAATTCGACTGCGCGATAGGCGCCGGTCGTCACCGCCTGCGTCGAGGCACCGGTAAACCAGTAGATGATCGCGCCACCAGTGATCAATCCCAGCACGAACGGCGCGTGCAGTAGTGAAAGGCTCTCGGTATTTTTTGTGAGCCCTTCCGTCAGCGCCATGATGATCGAGAAGATCATGGTCGTCGCGCCAACGACAGCGGTGCCGATCAGAACCGGCTTCGCGGTTGCTTTGAACGTGTTGCCCGCGCCATCGTTCTCTTCGAGCAAGTGCTTCGCGCGCTCGAAGGTCACGGTCATGTTGTAGTCGTTTTTGAGTTCTTCGACGATGTTCGGTTGCTGCTCGATTAACGACAGCTCGTAAACCGATTGGGCGTTGTCGGTCACCGGGCCGTAAGAATCGACGGCGATGGTGACCGGCCCCATGCCCAGAAAACCAAAAGCCACGAGGCGAAATCCGAACACTGCCGCGACGTGGATCGTACCGGAAGATACCATCAACGCGTCCAGTCCCATCGTGCTAATGATGAACGCCAGGCCCATCAAACCCACGATGCTCAGACCTAGCCAGTAAGCCGAAAAATTTCCCGCGACGAAACCCGAGAGGATGCCGAGCGATGCACCCCCCTCGTCCGCGGACTTGACGACTTCCTGCACGTGGCGGGACTTAGTTGAGGTAAAGACCTTAACTAACTCAGGAATGACCGCGCCCGCCAGGGTTCCGCACGAAATGATCGTGGCGAGTTTCCACCACAGCGTTCCGTCGCCACCCAACACGGGAATCATCAAATACGAAACGACGTACGTGAGCAAGATCGAAACGATGGACGTGATCCAAACGAGCGACGTTAGCGGCGCTTCAAAGTTCATATCGCCGGCATTAGCGTATCGAGCTTTCGCGATCGCTTCGTTCACGAAGTAAGACACGGCGCTGGAGACGAGCATCATGATGCGCATCACGAAAATCCACACCAGCAACTGAATCTGAATCGTAGGATTCGGAACGGCGAGCAGGATGAAAGTAATCAACGCGACGCCGGTCACACCATAGGTCTCGAAACCGTCCGCGCTTGGTCCGACTGAGTCGCCCGCGTTGTCGCCCGTGCAGTCTGCAATGACGCCCGGGTTGCGCGCGTCGTCTTCCTTGATCTTGAAGACGATCTTCATCAGGTCCGAACCGATGTCCGCGATCTTCGTAAAGATGCCGCCGGCGATTCTCAACGCTGCCGCGCCCAACGATTCACCAATCGCGAATCCGATAAAGCATGGCCCTGCGTACTCACCCGGAATGAATAGCAGAATGAAGAGCATGATCAGTAGCTCAACGCTGATCAGCAGCATGCCGATGCTCATTCCGGCCTTGAGCGGAATCTTATAAATCGGATAGGGCTTGCCCTCCAGGCTGGCAAATGCGGTGCGCGAATTCTCAAACGTGTTGACGCGAATGCCGAACCAGGCGACGCCGTAACTTCCCGCGATGCCGACCAAACTGAAGAGCAAGATCATCGGCACGGTCAGCGCGACCGGATGTCCCGGCACAGGCCGCAGCACACCGAAATAGGCGACCACGATAACCGCGATGAACACCCAGAGAATCATGATGAACTTGCCCTGCGTGATCAGATACGTTTTGCACGTTTCGTAAATCAGCTCGGAGATCTCTTTCATCGCGCGATGGACCGGCAGGTTCTGCAACTGCATGTAAATCAGCAGCCCAAAGAGCAGCCCAAGGCCGCAGAACACGAGGCCAATCAGCAACAGCGTGTGACCATCGACACCGAGAAACTTTACTTGCGCGAGATCGGGAAGCTTCAGCGCGGCTTCGCCGCCTTCACGCGGCTGAGCCAGCGCGGCGGGAGCGCCGAGTCCGATTACAAACAAGGCAGTTAGAAGAGTAAATGCGCGGCGACCAGCCGTCGCGACAAAGTTCGACGTTAAATTCACTACTAAGAGAATCCTTTCAGTTCTTTGCTTAAGAAGGGAATAAAGCCCGTTTGAAAAGCTGATTATTATGGCTGATAAGAGCGGGCACTGTCCAACCGCGAGATCATGCTTCCGCGAGTGCGGCTTCAGATGTGACGTCCCTTCGCTTCTTTCCGCTAATCCATTTCCACACTGAATCAATCAGCACGATCACCGCCGCGGTCATGATCAGTGCCGTTAGCGAAGTGTTGATGTAGCCCTGCGTTGAAGTCGCCGGGTTCTGCGATTGCGGCCAGAAGATGTCCCGAATCGATTGGTATCCCGCCACCAACGTTGTCGTCGCGACAAATGACAGCGGCACGATCGTGACCCAGGCGTAACGCGCTTTGCCGAGATTGATGATGACGGTCGTCGCGACGCAGAGTGCGACCGCGGCCAGCAATTGATTCGCAATGCCGAACATGGGCCAGATGGTTGAGATCGATCCGCTCCAAATGAATGCCGTCCAGGCCGCGACCACCGCGAGGCTCGTCAGAATCGATCCGGGAAGCCAGTTAGGCTCTTCTAATTTTCGATACGCTCGCCCCCCGAACTCGCCTAACAAAAACCGAGCGACACGTGTGCCGGTGTCGATCGTTGTCAGAATGAACAAGGCTTCAAACATGATCGCAAAGTGATACCAGTACTTCATCAGCCCGCGCAGGCCAGGAATGCCGTCGAAGATCTTGGCGATGCCCAGCGCCAGCGTTACAGCGCCGCCGGTACGCCCGCGCAAATTCTTCTCGCCGGATTCCTGTTGTAGGCGATCGATTTCCTGAGGTTGCAGGTTGAACCCTTGGGCTGTGTGATCATCGACCATGCGGACGTATTTTGCCTTTTGCGCATCCGTCGTTTGTTGGGTATTGATCGCAAAATAATCGCCGGGAAAAAGGGAAGTTGCAGCAATCAAAGCAACGACGCCGACCACGCCCTCCATCAGCATGCCGCCATAACCGATCACTCGCGCGTCGGTTTCCTTGGCGATCATCTTTGGCGTGGTGCCTGACGAAATTAACGAATGGAATCCGCTGATGGCCCCGCAGGCAATCGTGATAAAGACAAACGGATAAACCTTTCCGGGGACAACTGGCCCACCGCCCGAGACGAATGGAGTGATCGCCGGCATTTGCAAATTCGGATGCACCAGAATCACGCCGATGATCAAAACCGCGACCGTGCCGATTTTCAAATAGGACGAAAGATAATCTCGCGGACAAAGCAGCATCCACACCGGCAAAACCGATGCGATGAATCCGTACGCGGCCATCAGCAGGGTGATTTTGTGCTGCGATAGCGTGAGCGCCGTGGCCCATGATGAATCGGCCACGCGCCCGCCAAGCCAAACCGCGAACAGCAATCCAATCACACCGATGATGCTCGCTTCCACGATCTTTCCTTTGCGGAAGCGGTACATGTAAAGGCCCATGAACAGAGCGAGTGGAATCGTGAAGCCAACGGTGAAGGTTCCCCACGGTGACTCAGCCAAAGCATTGACGACGACGAGGCCCAGGCCCGCCAGCGCGATTACCACGATGAAAAGGATCGCGATGCCGGCCACGAATCCGGAGAGCGGACTTATTTCGGTGCGCGCAATTTCGGCGAGCGACTTTCCTTTGCGGCGAATGCTCGCGACTAGAATCATGAAGTCATGAACCGCACCGCCCAGACAAACTCCGATTACCAACCATAAGAGTCCCGGCAGAAATCCAAACTGCGCCGCGAGCACTGGGCCGATCAGTGGGCCAGCTCCGGAGATCGCTGCGAAGTGATGGCCAAACAAAACCCACTTGTTCGTTGGATAGTAGTTGTGGCCGTCGTACATCGTCTTTGACGGCACCGGGCGTGAATCGTCAAGCGCGAGGACTTTCGCCGAAATGAAAGCGGAATAGTAGCGATACGCGATCGCAATCACGCACAGCGCTCCGACGATTATTGGCAAAGCGTTCATCTGTTTAGCGCAAAGACGCGCCTATCATAACTGGCGGGTTGGAAATTGCGAAGTCGGACTTGCGCAGGCCGGAGAAAGCAGTCCTCAGCCGAATCTGGCGTGTAGGAATTTGTCTGACAATGTGAAAATCGCCAATTGACTTGACCTCTGTTTCTCATTTAGAGTTGCGCCGCTCTTCAAATCGGTTGCGGAGATTTACCTGCAATTGAATCAAGTTTTACCCGGCGAGACTTGCCAGCTTGATCAAGCCCCAGGATCGATTTCCAAAA
>JAJPKD010000083.1 GCA_021323895.1 Acidobacteriota bacterium
GACTTCGGTTATACGATTCTCAATGCAAAACGCGGTGACTTTGAAATCACGGAGATCGCTCCGGAAATCTGCGAGCGTTTCTCAAAACGTCATCGCGAAATTGATGAAAAGACTCGCGCCCTCCTGAACGCCCATCCCGAAAAACACGGCGTCAACGAGAAGGCGATCCGAGAGCACATCGCGCATAAGGAGCGAGCCAGGAAAAACCATGAAGCGGATTCGAAGAAACTACGGTCGTTGTGGAGGGATCAACTTACGGCCGAAGAGCTGGACTCTTTACGGACGCAAAGCCGAGTGCGTGAAGATTCGCGAGAGCTCTTAGCTGGCGAAGCCGTGACATGGGCTGAGCGGCATTTGTTTGAACGACGTTCCGTTGTCCACGAGCACGAACTCTGGCGGCACGCGCTCGAAGCTGCGCGCGGGAGTTCGACCTCGTTAAATGAGATCAAACGAGAAACGGCGTCGCGCGAGTACCTGCGTTCAGGCGAAGACAAAGTCGCACATCGCGGTGTGCTCGCGCGAGAGTGGGAAATCGTGCAGGCGGCGCGCGACGGCATTGGCGCATACGCGCCGCTGTCTCCGAGAATCGCAGGAGCCGACAATCGACTGACGCTGGAACAATCGACCGCTTTGGACTCGATTCTTTGGTCCGCCGATTTCATCACCCTTTTTCGCGGCGCCGCCGGCACTGGAAAGAGCTTTGTTCTAAAGCGGGTTCAACAAGCACTCGATGCTGCAGGAAGGGCGTCCGTCGTTCTCGCACCACAGCGACAACAGGTCATCGATCTAAATCGCGATGGTCTGGCGGGAACAGCGACAGTTGCCGAATGTCTGCAGCGACGGGATTTGCCGGATCGCGCCATCGTGATTGTCGATGAAGCCGGACAACTCAGCGGGCGTCAACTTTTCGACTTGATTGATTTGGTAAGGGAGCGGCGCGGACGGTTAATTCTTTCCGGTGATACTCGGCAACACGGCCCGGTGGAAGCCTCGGACGCGCTGCGCGCCATTGAGCGTTATTCCGGTTTGCGCGCAGCGCAGATTTCCGAGATTCGACGGCAGGATGCGCGGCGAGGGCGAACTATGGCGGAACGCAAGCGCATTAAGACTTATCGCGAAGCCGTTGAAGCTGCGGCAGCGGGAGATTTATCACGTTCATTTCGAAAATTGGAAGCGCTTGGCGCCATCGTCGAGTGTGATTCTGCGAGGCAGAATGAGCGCCTAACGAAGGCTTATCTGGAGATCGCAAAGAGCGGCGAGTCGGCCATCGTCATCTCACAAACGCGCGCGGAGGTTCGCGCCGTGAACGACGCCATTCGCGAACAGCTACGAGACCGCGGCTTGCTGGCGGGCGACGACGAATCAGCTGTAACCGCGCTCGAACAAGTCGATCTGACAGAAGCACAGAAGCTCGACCTGCGACATTATCCCTCAAGAAGCGTCGTCGTTTTCAATCGCGATTTTCGCAACTGCACCCGCGGGGAGCACGGAAAAATAATCGGGCTTACGGCAAGACATCTCGTCGTTGAGGTCGCCGATCGAGTGCGACAGATCCCGCGAAAGGATTTGGGAAAGATCACGGTTTGCTTGCCGCATGTGCTCAGTGTCAGCGTTGGCGACAAGCTGCAGTTGAAAGCAAACAGCAGGACTCCGGACGGTCGTAAACTCGCGAACGGCGAAATCGTTTCGGTTGCAAAAATTTCGTCAGACGGTCGGATTCACCTAACGGACGGTCGTGTTCTGCCGCCGCACTATCGACAATTTCAGCGCGGATATGCAGTCACCTCATATGGCTCGCAAGGGAAGACGGTTGATCACGTCCTGTTTTCCGATTCGGGCGTGCGGGCTGCGTCAAGTGCGCAGCAATGGTATGTGACGATCTCTCGTGGCCGAAAGAGCATCCGAATTTTCACGCCTGACAAGCGGACTCTGCGCAATGCAATCGCGCGCAGCGGCGAGCGCGAACTTGCGCTCGATCTAATCCCGCAACAAGACAGCGGCACGAACAAGCGACACAAGATTCTTCGCTCGCTCCGACGTGGCCGTGAATTCGCGCGACGTGTTGGCCTTATGGCGATGCATTCGTGGAGCACCCAATTCCTCGGCATTGATTTGAATCAAAAACATGAAAATCGAAAATCGCAGACAAACCGTGCAAGCAACGCCCGCGTGCTGGCAGCGTGAAGCGCCATGTCCGTCCCTTCGCATCGAGGTATCGCCGAACGAATCGCACGTCTTTCCGTATCAGCATCTCGTCACTGCCTCGCTCACATCGGCTGAGCAAAGCGAAACGCTTCGTTTGTTGTTTTCCTCGCATGACGTGGAGCTGCAAGGTCGCAATCTCCGAACGTTGCTTCTCGCGTTGCAGGATTTCGCGGTGAAGTGGCTGCGGACGATGCCCAAACGCTATGAAGGTCTAGAGACGGGCGATAGCGGCGTCATCACCGGAATTAAAGTCGAGGAAACAAGATAGCTCACGAAATTCGCTCGTACTCTGATACGGACAATGTTATTGTACGCCTGTGAAGACCTTGGTATGTCCGCATTGCCACTCGCAAGTTCCTGAGAGCGCGAGCGTCTGTGTGGGCTGCGGCGCTGAAGTAGTCCGCGGCCTTAGTCGGAGACAGCGTTCGTTTGTTGGTTTGGCCTTCGTCGCCGTCGCTATTCTAATCTTCGGGATCTTTTTGCGAGGTTATGAAATTGCAAACGGCCATCCGTTTTTAACGTCGCCCAAAGCCGAAGACGGATTGCTGGTTATTGCTGGAGTAATTCTCGTAGTATTCCTGCCCTACGTCGTGGGAATTAACGTGGCCCGTGTTTTCTGGCGCTCCCGCGTGCGTTTCTTTCGCTCGTTTCAACATCAATAGCCCATCCAGCAGTTGAACCGAAACAAACGCCGCTTTAGGCGTGACGCAGCAAAAATTGGGGACTCAGTCGCCCACATCGGCGATGATGAGCTGAGTGGCGTGCCGGCGCTGCGAGTGAGAAAGGGACATGAGGCTGAATGGGCTTGCCTGCGAGCCAATGTTGCGGACATGATCGGCTGCCGCGCATCATGAACACGCCATCGGCCTACGAGCAACACGCGATTCGCGAGGTCCACGCTTGGAAGAACCCAGAGCTCGGTTGGTTCGGTCAAGCGATGAAAGCCGTAAACTGGCCACTCGATAAAGCAGGTGATCTCGTCCTGGCTACTCCTGGTCTCGGTGACGTAATCAAACTTTCCATCAAAGGCATCACCGGCGTTTGCAACGACTGTGCCCAATGGAGCGTGCGTCCTGAAGCGATCTATGCCGAGTTTCGTAGCGACGGACATACCAGTGTCAAAAAGCCATCTGATATTGTTGCGCTTGATTTGGAGCACGTCGACAAAGTCGTCGGCTGGCTCGATGCAAAGTATAAGGGCATTGCGCTTGTCGAGGGTGCTGCCACCGGCAGCATTGGATTGCCGGGCATTCCAGCCGATATCGTCGCTCTGATCACACTCACATTACGAGCGATCGGCGAGTACGCGACGTACTACGGCTTCGATGTTTCATCACAGCAAGAACGGTTTTTCGCGATGAATGTTCTCGGGTTGGCTTCGTCTCCGACGGATGGATCAAAGGGACTGGCGATGGCGCAGTTGGTTCGAATCGCCTCGGACGTTGCAAAAAAGCGGACTTGGAAGGAGCTAGAGCAGCACGCTTTCGTGCAGGTAATTCAAAGAATTGCAAAGGCGCTGAGTATCCGCCTAACAAAAGCGAAGCTTGCCCAAGTTATCCCTGCGACAGGTGCCGCAGTGGGCGGCGGATTCAACGCGTACTTCACATATAAGGTTTGTGATGCTGCTTACTATCTTTATCGTGAGCGGTTCCTTGCAGCTAAATTCGGTCCCGACGTAATTGAGATTACGGTCGAGCCGGCGAAGGACATCGATCCTGAATATCCCGAGGAGGGCGAGGCAGTCCCATGAGCTTCGATGGTGTCGCCGCGAAGGTCGCGGCGCTTGCGTTCCTGGCTTGGCACTCGTCGCTACTACAAGGTACTAGTCACGGGCGTTCCCCGTAGTGACCAAATCACGCGAATATACTTGCATGAAATATGAGAGCTGACGGCAAGGGGAAGAAGGCGCCAAACAGATTTGTTGATTCGGGACCGGAGTTCATGTCTGTCGAACCCGACAAACGGGTAAAAAGAAAGAGACGCCGCAAATTGCCGGATTTAAAAGGTCCCGCCGCGCTAGATTCCGAACGGGCGATTTTCGTCTCCGGCGCAATCGATGGCGCACTCGTGGCAAGCCTTACGCCACAGATTATTTCTTTGAGACGCAACTGCACGGAGCCGATCAGTGTCTTCATCGATAGCGTAGGCGGCAGCGTTGCGGCGGCGGAGGTGATTGTTGGCCTGCTGAAGACTCCTGATCAAAACGGTCGCCGATGCCCGATTAATACGATCGTGACCGGCTTCGCGGCAAGCGCGGCTGCTGATCTGCTCGCGCAGGGCGA
Organism: Acidobacteriota bacterium; assembly: GCA_021323895.1. GTDB lineage: Bacteria > Acidobacteriota > Blastocatellia > Pyrinomonadales > Pyrinomonadaceae > UBA11740. The sequence goes on from JAJPKD010000083.1 coordinate 4,488, forward strand.
TTATATCATCGCTTATCCGCATTCGCAGATTCACTTTCATGGCACGCGGACTGTTGGTGACGACGAAGCGATTACGGCTGAATACGCTCGCGAACTTCAGCAAAGCCTCCTGACGGACAACCGAACGGCCGCCTTAAAGCTCGCTGAAACCGTGTTTGATCGGCTTCTGGGAAACTATAGTGCCCTTGCCGATGCGGTTCGGCTTATCAGACAGGAAGAAAGCAAAAAGCTTGAACCGTTCGCTGTTCTTGCCGGACCGATTGATGTTCCCGCATTCGTGATCGCCCTTTCCGCGCATGTTCATGAGCCTTACAGTAGCCGGTTAATCGACTGTCTTTACGACGCATGCACCTTTCGTTCTTTGCTAACGGAATTTCGCAAAAATAAGCGCGATGAGGCATCGCTTCCCGCCGTAGTTCTCGACGCTATCAAGCGACGAGGCTCTCACGCGAGCTCCGGTCGACGATTGGAGAACCAGGTACGGTTGTTGATCGCATTCATTGCCAGACGCATTGCGGACAATCCAGGTTGGGATTTGGTGAATGAAGATTTCAGCGATCTCGAAGACCACTTTCGGGAGCTGGCCACGGTTGCCGAGGGCGCTACGCCGCATGAGTTGTTAGATGAAGTGCTTCAACACAAGGACATATTGTTCTCAGCCAAAGATCGTCTTTTTTTCCACCAGCACACAGAAGACGAGTTGGATGATCCTGCAGTCGCTCGGAAGACTGACAGCATTGCGGCACGCGCCGAGAAGAAAGTCGAGTCATTCTGGTCTTTCACGATTACGCTTTGCCGCTACTTAAACCGTGGAGAGAACCCGATCGCGCCTGAAGATGCGTGGTGGCTAGGGTTGGTCGATGAGGTTATAGGGACTCCTATGGCTCGGCGCCCACTCTCGAAGCATGTTAGGTCTCTGATCCGCGGCCAAATGCCTGTAGCTTATTTCGACCGTTTCGATATTTAGCCAGGCAACTCCCGCTCGTTTATTGATGGCCAAGAAACGCGTTCGCGGCGGCTGCTAAGAGACGACAACGTTCTTTGAGGAACTCTTCGTATCGCTCTACGTGCCAGAGGTTGCGATCAAGCGGGATACACTGTTTCTGCAGCTCGGATTTCGAAATCGGGATTCGATTCATGTACGTCGCAGGTTCTTCAGCAAGTACGTCGAGGTTTGAGTCTTTGCTTATGACGACGTAATTGCCGAAGACGTTAACGACGTCCTCGCCACGCCCGTGTTTCTTGAGAAGTGATTTCGGAAAGAAATGATGGATTTGTAGCTGTGCGTTGTGGCCGTGAACCTTTCCATCGAGACGGAAGTGGCGGTCTTTCCAGTCGCGGGCATCATGCTCTGCAAGCATCGATAGGTACGTCGATGTGACAGGCCCGCTGATCCGCGATACCTGAAAATCCGATGGGATGAGTTTGCGTAGGCTTCTCGCCGTCGCATTCCACAATTCGCGAACTGACATTTTTTGTTTCAATCGGCGGAGTATCCTGTCGATTTCACTGTGGACAGAACCGCTGAAATGCGCTCGCACGCCGGCCAGCAGCAACCAGCGTCGCGCGAGCTCGGCTTCGCGTGGAGTAATGCCGTTATTTTCGGCAGCGATCACGATGAGTGGAATCAGAGCGTTGAATGAGGGAATCAGGTCCGCTGATTGCCACCTGACTGTGCCCGTTAAAAAACGTATGACGTGTTCAAGGGCGCGTTCTGTCTTGCGCCAGGCGTCTTTTATTTGCGCCGGAGTATACTCGTTCTTGTTTTCGTCCTTCCAGGCCTCTTTTGCTTTGGTCTTGAGGCGACCCGTGCAAACGGCGAGCAAACACTGTGTGAGAAACGGCATCGTGAACTCGAAGTTCGGGTGCTTCTGCGCAACCCGCTGCAGATCTTTCGTTGCCAAGCCCGGCACTTGCACTGCGAGTTCAGCTAGAAAGAGATCGCCTTTGCTGAGCCTTTTTCCGGTCGAGTTGAACCGGATGAACACTTGGGTGGCCTCACGATAGTGTTCTGTCTCGTACTCGATGACGCCGACCGGGTAATCAAGAATTTGCGTGAGTCTGACCAGGTCGCTGTGCATCCGCTGCTCGAACGCGGTTTCGTAGTACTCGTTGGCCTGGATATTTTTGAGATAGCCGAGAAGATCAAATCGATTCTGCAAAACGTCAGATACACGAACGTACCACGGATCGGTGGTGTTCCATTTCGCTTGCCACACAAACGTGTCGTCTCCATCTTCTTCACGTTTGGGCCAGGTGCAAAACATGAGCGGGTATTCTTCGTCGCCATCGCGCACACGCGACAGCGCCGTTAACCGCTGCTGTCCGTCGAGTAGGTAGCCGTAGAAATTCTCCAGCACGTGACCAGTTCGTAGTCTCCTGCCGTGGAATGCTCTGGCGGCAACGGCGCGTTTCGCTTTCCACACAAGCATGTGGCCGATTGGCAGCCCTCGAAACAACGAATCGAAGAGCAGCATCACGCTTCGTTTTTGCCAAATGAAGTCGCGCTGGATCTCTGGCAGAATCAGCTCCTCGTTATCAACTCTTTCGAGCAATTTCCGCAGAGCTGTGGATACGGTAGGCGGGTTCTGCATTTTTCCTTCGGGTTGCGGTCGTGGAGTCTAGAGAATCACGGTTGTGGCGGCAAGCTCGTTGACCGGCGTTTGCGCAACGCGACTCAGCGACCGCAGGGCGCGATGCACCATGAACCGCAGCGGACAATGCGACTGGAATGCAGCGCTGACAAGGCACCCACACGAAGCACTCCCAGCGGAAGAACAGAAAGTGGCGGACGCGACGCCACTGCCGGCGACGGCGCGCACCGACTTCTGAAGAGCTAATTCGTTAGGCGGCAATACCAAAACTGACACGCTGCGCTTGAGCCAAGCTATGATCTTGTCGCAAATGACCGTAAGTTTTCATACAGAGCGCACCTCCGTCCTTATGTCCAAGCCAGCGCGAGACCGTAGGAATATCGACTCCGCTTTCTATACAAATCGTAGCGAAAAGATGTCGGAGATCGTGATGAGTTATGCGCCTCATGCCGACCTTGGCTGCGGCGCGATCCATAGATTTCTGCGCTTCGCGAACAAGGAGAAGGGGCGTGTCGTTTGTTTCCTCAGGGCGTTCGTGTCGCAGCCGCTGCAACAAAGAACGCAGCTCGGGAATCATCGGAACGCGACGCACTTCACTGTTCTTTGTTCCTGTAGTCGCGTCTCCGCGAATGGTGATCTCGGATTTGTTAAAATCGACGTCGCGCCACGTGACACCGATCGCTTCCGAAAGTCGACAGCCGCTAAACGCGACGAATTGAACA
>JAJPKD010000031.1 GCA_021323895.1 Acidobacteriota bacterium
GCAGCTTTTCGATTAGCAGAAACAGCCGTGTCTTGGCTGGCCCATAGTAACTATGGAAGACGTGACCATGATACGTGTGGACAAAACGACAGCGCCTTGGCTTGCCGATGAGCGTCGCCGGTGTCAGCCATCGATACATCAATCCCGCAGCGCGGCCTACGCTGCCGGCTTTTGCGGTGTGCGTGTGCACGAGATCAGGCCGCTCGCGGATCATCAAACGATAAAGTTTCCAGACAGTCAGCAAATCTTTCGGCGATATTTCGCGGCTCATTTCAGAGATGATTGTCGGAGTAATTCCGGCGGCTTCGGCGACATAGCTCATGTCGTCTTCGCCCGGCGGGACGACTCCGGCGACGAGCAGCGTTTCGTAGCCATGACTCTTCAATCCTTCGCTCAGCCAGACGACGTGGCGGGCTGGGCCGCCGACATTGAGCCGAGCAATGATGCGAAGAACTTTCATGAGACTTACTGAACTGGAAACTGCTTGACGGAATCGCAAACGAATTCGATTTGTTCGCGCGTGAGTTCAGGATACATGGGAAGCGAGATTACGCGCGAGGCTAGCGATTCCGTGACCGGCAAAGAGCCGCGCGGAACCTTCAGAAATTCATAGCACGGTTGCAGATGCACCGGCGTCGGATAGTGCAGCCCGGCGCTGACGCCTTGCTCGCGCAGGTGCGTCATCAACGCGTCGCGGTGCGGATGCTGAATCACATAGAGATGATAAACGTGAGTTCGATCCGCGCCTTCGCGCGGCGTGACGACGTGATCGGCGTCAGCCAACAGCTCTTTGTAAAGCGCGGCGGCGGTTCTTCTCGCTTGGTTCCAATCATCAAGATGCGGCAGCTTCGCGCGCAAGACTGCGGCCTGCAAACTATCCAGGCGTCGATTGAAACCGACCATCACGTGTTTGTATTTTTCGCTCTGGCCACAGTTGCGCAGAATGCGCAGCTTGTCAGCGACGGTCGCATCGTTGGTAACGATCATCCCGCCATCGCCGTACGCGCCGAGATTCTTTCCCGGATAGAAACTGAAAGCGGCAGAGTCGCCGAAACTGCCGACGCGCTTGCCCTGGAATTTTGCACCGTGAGCCTGACACGCATCTTCGATTAGCAACAGATTGTGTTTGCGAGCGATGCGCGAGATTTCGTCTATGTCCGCCGGTTGACCGTAAAGATGCACCGGCATGATCGCCTTCGTGCGCGGAGTAATCGCAGCTTCTACCAGCGCCGGGTTCATGTTGTAGGTGTGCTGGTCCACATCGACGAACACAGGCTTTGCGCCGGTTGCCGAGATCGCAAACGCCGTCGCAGAGAAAGTATGCGAGGCGGTGATTACCTCGTCGCCATCACCAACGTCGTAAGCGCGCAGCACCAGCTCTAACGCCGATGCGCCCGAATCAACACCGATCGCGTGGGCGACTTCGCAATAAGCCGCGAACTCTCTCTCGAAAGATTCGACGTCCTTTCCGAGAATGAAGTCAGAGTTGACCACGACGCGACGGATCGCCTTGTCAACCTCGCGCGAGATCGATGCGTACTGCGCTTTCAAATCAACAAAATCGATTTTCATCCGATTGCGTGTGGCGGGGTTGGCTCGGAAGACTCAGTCGTCCATGCGAAAAATTGTGTCGGGGTCGTCTTCGTGCCTGATCTCGTCAATGGGTTCGCTTCGGTTCGGGCCCATGTAAAGGCGGTTCGGACAATTTATGACGATGCCGTCCGTCTCGCCGACGTTCTGGTAAGCGTGAACGATCCCTTTGGGGATTACCACCGACTTTGGATTATCAGCGCCGACGATCATCGTCATCATGTTTCGAAAGGTTGGTGAGTCAGCGCGATTGTCCCACATGCGCAACTTGAAATTCGACGGCCCGAGAAAGCAAAACATGTCGGCTTGATCGACGTGTTCATGCGGGCCGCGGGTAACGCCGGGCAGCGTCGCTGACGTGTAGGCCATCGCCGGAAAAAATTCCGCGTCAGATTCATCCTGGCGAAACAATTCACTGAGCCAGCCGCGATCGTCTTTGAACTTGCGCAAATCGCGCACGACGACGTCTTTGATCTCGCCTTCGCGAAACATATTAGGAGTTGGCGCTGGCTTCTGCTGCATAAGTGAGCTCCTGATTGTTTGCTCCGGTTTCGGCGACCAGATTAGAAGCGTAAAGAAGACTCTCGAATGTGCCGGCGTCGCTCCACCAACCTTCCAGCTCGTCCCAGGTCATGTCGCCGCGTTGGATGTAGGCGTTGTTGACGTCGGTGATTTCCAGTTCGCCGCGGCCGGACGGTTTCAGCGTGCGAATGATTTTGAAAACATCCGCGTCGTACATGTAGATGCCGATCACCGCGTATTCTGATTTTGGATTCGCTGGTTTCTCTTCGATCTGTAGCACGCGCTTGCCGTCGAGTTCCGGCACGCCGAAGCGTTGTGGATCGGACACGCGCTTCAACAGGATTTTCGCGCCGCCGCCTTGCTTTGCATACGAGTCGGCCGCGGCGCGGATATTTCCCTGAATGATGTTGTCGCCCAGCACCACGCAGATGGCATCGTCACCGGCAAAATGTTCGACCAGCGAAAGCGCTGCGGCAATGCCGCCTTCGCCTTCCTGGTATGTGTAATTCAGATGTTTGAGTCCGAAGGCTTTCCCGTTGCCGAGCAGCTTCAAAAAATCGCCGGCTGAATTCCCGCCAGTCACGATCATGATGTCAGTGATGCCCGCGTTCACCAGCGTCTGAATCGGATAATAAATCATCGGCTGGTCATAAACCGGGAGCAAATGTTTGTTGGTCACTGCGGTCAGCGGTTTCAATCTGGAGCCGAGACCTCCGGCGAGAACGACACCTTTCAAATCCGTTTCCTCCGAATCAATCAATAAATCTTTCGAACCACAACTCGAGCATGAGCAAAGACCACAGGCGATGCGTGTGATCCATTTTACCTTCGACGTGCTGATCGATCAGCGCTTTCACTTTGTCTCGCTGGAACAATCCGCGCGACGAAGCTTTATCTGACAACAAAGTCTCACGCAGGAAAGGCTGCATTGAATTGCGGAACCAATGCCCGATCGGAACGCCAAAGCCCATCTTTTTACGCGTGAGATTTTCCACCGGCACCAGCGACTTCAGCACGCGCTTGAGCAGATACTTGGTCGTCATGCCGCGCAGCTTTAGCTTTTCCGGCAGGCTCGCGGCGAATTCCATCAAGTGCTGATCGAGAAACGGCGAACGCGCCTCGAGCGACACGGCCATACTGGCGATGTCCATCTTCACGAGCAGATCGTTAGGCAGATAAGTCATCGTGTCGGCGAGCAACGAAGCATCAACGATACCCGCGCCGTTGGCTTTCGCAAACCACGGCAGAATGACATCGATGGTCGAGAAGCCGGCGGTTTGATGATGAAAATCGTCCGAATACAGATCGACTTTCGCATTTTCATCAAACGCGCTGATCCAGCGCAGGTATCTTTGAATCGGAGCCAGCGACGCCGCGCCCATAAATCGTTTCGCCTTACCCAGAGGATTGCCGCGCGATTGAAATTCAGGCAGCGCTTTCATTAGGTTGCCAATCACTCCGTTGCGCACCGCCGCAGGCAGCAGATTGTTGTAGCGCTGCGCGAGATTCATCGCCGCGTATCGCTCGTAACCAGCAAAGCATTCGTCGCCGCCGTCTCCGTTCAACGCGACCGTTACGTATTGACGCGTTTCGCGCGAAACGTAGTAGCTCGGAATGGCCGACGAGTCCGCGTAGGGTTCACCGTAATGCTCGACCAACGTCGGCAGTATCTCCATCGCGTTGGGCCGCACGATGAACTCGTGATGCTCCGCGCCGACATGTTCGGCGACGCGCCGCGCATGATGTAGTTCACTGAAATCCTGTTCTTCGAATCCAATCGAAAAGGTCTTGACCTTCTCGGAGGATTCTTGCGCCATCAGGGCGACGACCGCGCTCGAATCGATACCGCCGGAAAGAAATGTGCCAAGCGGAACTTCCGACATGAGGCGGACTTTGACGGCATCGCGCAGAAGATCGACGACGCGCTCGCCGGCTTCGGCTTCGCTGATATCAATTTTGTTTGAGAAGTCGAGTTGCCAGTAACGCTCGACTTTGATCTCGCCATCTTTCCACAGCAGCCAATGGCCCGGTTCGAGTTTGCGGATCGACTTGTACGCCGTCAGCGGCGCGGGCACGCAGATGAACGAGAGATAATGATGGATCGCTTCGTGATCGACATCGCGGCTGACGTCGGGATGCGTCAGCACCGCCATGAATTCCGATCCGAAAACAAGTTGGCCGTTGACTTGAGAATAGTGCAGCGGCTTCTTGCCGACGCGATCGCGCGCGAGAAACAATGACTTGTTGCGTTCGTCCCAAATCGCAAACGCGAACATGCCCCGCAAATGGTTAGGGCAATCGGTCCCGAATTCGTCGTAGGCGTGAACGATCGCTTCGGTGTCGCTGTCGGTGTAGAAAGTGTGGCCGAGTTTTTCCAGCTTCGCGCGCAACTCGAGATAGTTGTAAATCTCGCCGTTGAAAACGATCCACGCGGTGCGGTCGGCGTTATGAATCGGCTGCTGCCCGTGCGCGAGATCGATGATCGCCAGCCGGCGCATCGCCAAACCAAC
>JAJPKD010000286.1 GCA_021323895.1 Acidobacteriota bacterium
CCCTACGGGACGACGGCCGTAGAAGAGCTTGATTACTCACTTCAAGCATTTGCTCCAGCGATTCTGGCTCTGACCTCTGACCTCTGACCTCTGACCTCTGAGCTCTAGCCTCTATCCTCTGCCCTCTCTTCCCCTGGCTCCCGGCTCCTGACTCCCGGCTCCTTTCTAAAACGCACTCCCACTCCGACTTCGTCACATCCACCGGCAAAACCTTCAACCCATGCCGCTGCGCGTCCTTAATGATCGTGAATGGTTGATAGAAACCCATCGGCTGATTATTGAGCGTTGCCGCCGTGAACGCCGCCAGGTAATGGCATTTGAGATACGCGCTGGCATAAGCGATGAGCGCAAAGCTCGCCGCGTGCGATTCCGGAAAACCATAAAGCGCGAACGAAGCAATCTGCTCAATGATTTCTTCCTGAACTTTGCCGCTGATTCCCTTCCCGGTCATCCCGCGTCGTAGTTTCTTCTCGATCTCTTTCATGCGCTGCTCAGATCGTTTGAATCCCATCGCACGCCGCAGCTCTTCCGCTTCGCCACCAGTGAAGTCCGCGCAGATCATCGCCATCTTCAGAAGCTGCTCCTGAAACAAAGGCACGCCCAGGGTTCGCTTCAAAACGGGTTCCAGATCGGGATGCGCATAGCGCACGGGCGCGCGCCCAAGCCGCCGTTCTAAATAAGGATTGACCATGTTGCCGACAATTGGCCCTGGCCGAATGATCGCCACCTGCACCACGATGTCGTAGAACTTGGTCGGACGAAGACGTGGCAAACAAGACATCTGCGCGCGGCTTTCGATCTGAAACATCCCAATCGTGTCGGCTTGTTGCAATGCCGCGTACACGGATGGATCGTCTTGTGGTAGATGTGCGAGATCGACCTCCTCGTCGTAATCATCGCGAATGATCTGAATCGTCTCTTCCAGAACTGCCATCATGCCGAGACCCAGCAGGTCGACTTTGATGATGCCCAGATCAGCGCAATCTTCTTTGTCCCACTGCACGACCACACGGCCGGGCATCGCGGCCGGCTCGAGCGGCACAACCGAATTGAGCTGCCCCTGACAAATCACCATGCCGCCCGAATGCTGGCCCAGATGTCTCGGCAAATCCTGCACGGCCAAATAAAGCTGAAAGAATTTCTTGATACGACGGTCGCGCAAATCTAATCCTGCATCTCTGAACTGGCGCTCAGTTGTGTCTTTCGGATCTTTCCACTCCCACGTGTGCACCAGACCCGACAAACATCCGAGCGTCTCTTCATCAAATCCGAGAACCTTGCCGACTTCACGTGCCGCCGAACGCCCGCGATAAGTGATAACGTTCGCCGTCATCGCCGCGCCGAGTCTTCCATAACGCTCGTAAACGTACTGAATCGCGCGCTCGCGTTGATCGCCGCTGGGCAAATCTAGATCGATGTCCGGCCATTCGCCACGTTCTTCGGAAAGAAAGCGCTCGAACAAAAGCTCCATCCCCACTGGATCGACCGCAGTAATTCCAAGTGAATAACAAACCGCGCTGTTAGCCGCCGAACCACGACCCTGAATCAAAATGTTTTGGCGCTTGCAGAACTCAACGATATCCCAAACGATCAGGAAGTAGCCCTCGAGTTTCAGCTTTTCGATCAATTTCAGTTCATGTTCGATTTGTTTTTTTGCCCGCCTGAATTCACCGTTACGCCCATAACGTCGGTGCGCGCCTTCGTAAGTGCGCTTGCGGAGGAAGGAAGTCATCGTCTCGTCTGGCGGTACTGGATACTTCGGAAATTCATAACCGAGATCTTGCAGAGTGAATTCCAGGCGCGACGAAAGCTCAACCGTATTCGCAATCGCTTCAGGCAAATCTGCGAACAACTCCGCCATTTCCTTTGGCGACTTCACAAACCGCTCAGAATTGATCGACAGCAAGCGCCCGGCAGTTTCCAAAGGCACGTGATTACGAATGCACGTAAACACGTCAGCAACTTGCCGCTGTTGCCGCGTCGCATAAGTGACGCCATTGGTGGCGAGTAGGGGCAGCTTCAATTTGCGCGCAAGTTCAATCACCGCATGATTCCGCGCTTCTTCATCGCGATTGAAATGACGCTGCAACTCGGCATAGACGTTGTCGCGACCAAAGATATCGATGAGTCTCTCAGCGCGTTGTCTCAGAAGCCCGACCGTTAGGGAGGGCTGACCATCGCTACCGGCCCTCCCTGACGGTCGGGCTTCTGACACATCCTCAGCGCCCGTCAAACAAACCAACCCGTCCGCATATTGCGCTAACTCATCAAGCGTGACCGCGCACTCGCCGGGCTTGGCATGTTTCGGCACGCGCAGTTTCATTAAAGTGATCAGGCGGCAAAGATTCTGGTAACCAATCCTGTTCTTGGCGAGTAAAGGAAGCGCAAAGAAATGCGTCACCGAGCCGCGCAGCGGCGTCAGACAATAGCCCCGGGCGTCAGCCCGGGGATCACGTTGCCAAAAATCCTGGTGAGCCCCGGCAGGGGCGAGAGATTTTTTCCGAGACAAATCCCGATGAGATCTGACGCCCTCTTCGAGGGCTTGGATGTTTTTTTCCATCTGATCCCCGGGCTGACGCCCGGGGCTATTATCTGCCGCGCCTACGGTGCTCATGGTGCCGTTTAATCCAAGCGGTGAATCACATCGAACCGATATCTCCGCCCCAATATGCGCCTTTAACTTCCGCTTCTTCGCTGCCAAATGAAATCGGGCCGCGCCGTACACGCCATCGTTATCTAGCAGCGCCATCGCCGGCATATGTAATGCTGAACATGCCGCGATTAACTCTTCTGGCGTCGCCGCGCCGCGAAGAAAACTGAAGGCCGATCGCGCGTGAAGTTCCACGTACTCAGTCATAAATTCCCGCCACGAACCATTGCTCATTCGTCAAATCACGATAGATGCGACAGAGCACTTCGCCTTCTTGTGACTTGGAATCGAGTACCGCGACGTCCCACTCATCTCTCGCCCAAACATCTGCACGCCACCAGTCACCTGAACCGCGCCAAGGCCCAGACGCGCAAACAACATCGCCACGAATTCGGTTCGACGTTTCTTCACTTCGCGCGCTGACTCGGATCGGCATTCCTTGGTTAGTTCGAACATCCGCACGCCACGCCGGGCGAAAATTTCGAAAGCCCATCACAGGGGGCGCGGACATCCTGCCCGCAGTGAGCGCGAAGCGCGAATCCTTCTTCGCATTGCGTCGAATCTTCCGGTCAAGCCTGAACTTCTTCATCCGAAAAGCATCCGGCCGGTGAGTATCGAGCAGTTCAGGCGAACCAACGTTTTCTGCCCCAACTAACTTCGCCAATCGTGCCAGCGTGATTTCGAGTTTCTCAGGTTCAGGCGCGATCGGAATGAATAATCCTGTTTGCGAAGCGCGCGGCTTCACAGGCGTAGCACTGATCGTCACCGCGACGATGGGCGCTTGTGGTGGTTGTCGCTCAATTTCAAACAAAAGCAGCCGTAAGAGCGTCTTGGGATTGCGCATGGGGACGTGCAGAGTGACGGTGCGTTGTTGAATTTCATCTTGCTTCTTCACAGAGTCTGTTTCTGACCCGCTCGCTACCGCTCGCGGTTCTGACACAAGTCGCAAACGCAACTCATTCGTTGCCAACGCGTATTCATTCAGATTCGCGCAAAGCTGATTGAGCAAACGCGACAGGATGAACGAAAGCGGTTCGAGTTCGGTGACGGGATGTTCCAGTTCGAGCGACTGCTCAAATCCGATTGGCGGGCGAACTAAATTAAGACTCCGACCAGTGTTCCCCTGCGCCAGCTTTTGCAAACGCACGCCATCCTGACCAAGTCGTTCGGCCACGCCCGCCAATGGCAACCGCGCCAGCTCGCCAAATGTGCGCACACCCCACAGCGCAAATGTTTCTCGAACTTCTTCTGCGCGTTTCTCTTCAATCGCAGCC
>JAJPKD010000103.1 GCA_021323895.1 Acidobacteriota bacterium
CCCGGCCAGCGTGATCTTGTCCTGAGTGTTGTGATAGCTGACCTCCTGTTCCGCGTAGGGGTAAGGCTTCACCGGAGTCTGCGGACGTTTCAACGCGGCATCTTCGGCTTTCGCGATGCGCGTAAGTTCCAGCGGCATCTTCGCGCCTTGATTAAATTCGCCGTCAAGCTGGTTTCCGTCGGCGCTCAGCCTGGCGTCATAAGTGGCGCCAATGCTCTTCATTTCGACGTGCAACTTTCCACTTTGAAAGGTAACCGTGCTCATCGGAATGTCTTTGACACCCTGATCGAGACTGTCCAAAGTTCCCGTCCATGTGCCGTCGGGTTTGTGCGAGATTTTCATCACCAGGCGCAATTTGAAAACGCCCGCGGTAAGCGCGCCTTGCCAAACTCCTTCGGCAGTCGGCGCTTGCGTTTGGGCCTGCGCCGAAATTGCCGCCAACGCAGACCAGATAATGATGGTTATTAAGACGTAGCGAGACTTGTAAGGCATGATTGAGATATCTCCGATCCGTTTAGCATGCCGGCGCTGATACGCAGCAGAGCGGTGCTTGGTTTTCACTGAATGAGCTTTTTGCTACTATGACCGCGCTTTCTATCACATTAATCTTTCGCCCGCACTAAATCGCAGCGAAGTTTCTGCGCACAGGAGAACAGCATGGCAGAACTGAGAACAGAACGTGAACTGTCTTTGGATTTTTTGCGTGTGACCGAGGCGGCGGCCATCGCCGCCGCGCGCACGATGGGCCAGGGCGATCGAAAGTATTCCGATCAAGTAGCCGTCGAAGCGATGCGCGAGGTCATGGACACGGTGCCCATGCGCGGACGCGTGGTCATCGGTGAAGGCGAGCGCGATGAAGCGCCGATGCTCTACATCGGCGAAGAAGTCGGCGGCGGGTTTGGCGTCGGCGACGAAATGGCAGCGTCGTGCCCGGAAGTTGATATCGCCGTCGATCCTTTGGAGGGAACGAATCTTTGTGCGCTCGGCGCGAACAATGCGATCGCCGTGCTGGCGGCGGCCGAGCGCGGCGGCCTGTTGCACGCGCCGGACATTTACATGGACAAGATTGTCGTCGGTCCGTCGTCGCGCGGAGTGATCGACATCGATGCGCCGGTGAAAGAGAACTTGAAGAACATCGCGCGGCGGTTGGGCCGCGACATCGAAGACCTGACCGTGATCGTGCTCGACCGTCCGCGTCACAAGAAGATCATTTCCGATGTGCGGGAAGCGGGCGCGCGTATTCGGCTGATTTCAGATGGCGATCTTTCAGCCGGTATCTCCGCGGCGGTTGCCGGCACAAATATTCATGCGTGTATCGGTATTGGCGGCGCGCCTGAAGGCGTGCTGACCGCGGCGGCGATCAAATGCCTGAACGGCGAGATTCAGACGCGTCTGGTTTTCGATCCAGAGCGGCTGGGCGTGGACCGGGACAAAGTGCCGCCTGAGAAGGAAGTCATCGATCGTTTGAAATCAATGGGCATCAACGATCCGAACAAGGTTTACGACACTGAAGATCTGGCGCCGGGCAAGAAGATCATCTTTGCCGCCACCGGCGTGACGGACGGCGCCTTGATGCGCGGCGTACGCTTCTTCGGCTCAGGCAAGCGAACGCATAGCTTAGTCATGACCAGCGAATCGAAACATATTCGCTTCGTTGACAGCATCCACATCGAAGGCGGACCCGATACGGTCATCAGGTTCTAGATTTAGGGTTTTCGTTTTTGAGTGCCAACCTTAACAGCGACAGCTCTTCGCGTCGTTTGCCGCAAGTCGTTTGGTCCGCGGTTGCTTTGACCAGCCTGGGCATCGTGGGATTGATCATTCTCGCCCCGGTCGCGCAGGCTCGAGGACAGGCGCAGTTCGCTGCTTCGATCTACACAGCTTTCAGCTACGCCTGTCATCAAATCCCCGAACGCTCGTTTCATCTCGCCGGAAATAAGTTCGCCGTCTGCTCGCGCTGCACTGGATTGTATGCGGGATTCGCGATTGCTGTGCTGGCTTATCCCTTGGCGCGTTCATTGAAAGAGACTACGACGCCTTCGATTTTCTGGTTGTTTCTAGCGGCGTTGCCTTTGGCGGTTGATTTCTCGCTTGGCTATTTCAACATCTGGGCCAACACGCACGCCTCACGATTTGGAACGGCGGCGTTGTTCAGCGCGACCACCGTCTTCTACATTCTGCCGGGATTGATTGACATTGGCGGAAGATTGTTTGGGAAGGCTGCTGGAAAGGCGCCTCATCTGGCCGGGTGAGAACGGTCTTCTTGATCCGGTCGCTATGCTTCGGCCCTCACCTCGCTCCTCTCCCAGAGGGAGAGGAAGGAAGTTCCCCGTTCTGACACGATCGCTCGCGGTACTGACAAAAAAAGAGGCCGCGAACGCGGCCTCTCTCTTCAGACTTAAATCACTGACTTAATCCACCACGGCCGCGCGGGCGCGAGCGACGAGTTCTTTTTCGACTGTCACAGACGAATCCGTCTTCGTTGCTTCGCCGTTTCGTCCGTTGTTTGACGCGCGCGCTTGAGTGCCGGTGGCTGAGTTTGCGACCGAGTCACGCACGTATGTCAGCCACGGGCCAGGCGCCGGACGCTCGCCGGAAGTGATCTCAAAAAATGTCTTCTGAATCTTTGACGTGATCTCGCCACGCGTGCCGCTGCCGATTTGAATGCGATCGACCGAACGTATCGGAGTAATTTCGGCGGCGGTGCCGCTGAAGAAAAGCTCGTCGGCGACGTACAACGCGGCGCGTTGAATGGCGCGTTCCTTAATGGTCAGCCCGAGTTCCTGGCAAATTTGAATCACACTGTCACGGGTAATACCGGGCAACACGGAAGATGAAAGCGGCGGAGTATTCACGATTCCGTTACTTACCGTGAAAATATTTTCGCCCGAACCTTCCGAGACGTAACCGCGATCGTCGAGCGCGATGCCTTCCGCAAATCCATTCAGCAGCGCTTCCATCTTAATCATCTGCGAGTTCATGTAGTTTGCGCCGCTCTTCGCCATGGCCGGCAGTGAATTCGGCGTCAGCCGGTTCCAGCTCGAAACGCAAACATCAACCCCGTGCTCAATCGCTTCGTCGCCGAGGTACTTGCCCCAGTCCCACGCGCCGATGTAGCACGCCAGCGGATTCGGAAACGGATTTACGCCGAAGGCGGGATGCTCTTCGTCCAAACTGCGGAGCAGAATTGGGCGGATGTAGCACTGTTCCAAACCGCTGCGGCGCACCAATTCGATCGAGGCCGCGCAAAAATCGTCGATGGTCCATTCGTGGTCCATCCGATAGACTTTGGCAGAATTCAAAAAGCGTTGCATGTGTTCGCGCAGCCGAAAAATTGCCGGCCCGCGCTTGGTCGCGTAGCAACGGATGCCTTCGAAAACGCTCGAGCCGTAATGCAGCACATGTGACATCACGTGCACCCGCGCGTCGTTCCACTTAATGAATTTGCCGTTGTGCCAGACTTCGTCGCAAATGCGCGGAGTGCTAACGTCTTTCCCCTTGCCGCTTGCTGAATACATATTGATTCTCCTTTTGGAGTTGAATCGTCAGAACAGCGAGAACTATTTTCGGGCTGATTGACACAGCACGATACTCTACCTGCGTTCGCCTTTGCAAGACGAGTTCCAACGAAAAACTTAGCGCTATTGTTTCAAAGATTTGCCCAGTTTCATTTGCTGAAAAATTCGTATCTTGCTCCGCTTTTTTCACCGACGCGCTTGCATTCGATCGCGACACCTCCGTACGATTCCAGATGTCCTTGTATCCAGATAAGAAGCGCAAATTGCGGAAGTTTCCTCGAATGGGTGGCGCAATAATACGCGACGCATGGCTGGCCTTTGGCGTCGCCGCGATCTTAATCTCGAGTGACTGCCAATCGATTGAGAGAGACAAAACGAAAGCGACTATGACTAATCCTTCGGAAACCACAGCGACAGTAAACGATCCACTCGCGATACATCGCCGGGCGATCGTCGTTGACATGCACGCAGACACAGCGCAACGCCTGGTCGATGAGAATGTCGATTTGAGCCAGCAGTTGAATGATGGTCACCTCGATGCCGTGCGTGCCAGGCAAGGCGGACTCGGCGCGCAGTTCTTTTCCATCTGGGTTGAGCCGGATTTGTTTGGTGGCGGCGGGCCGGCCGCGATGAAGCGCGCTGACATACAGATTGAAGCGGTGAAGAACCTGGCGGCAAAACATCCTGAGACATGGGAATTAGCCACGACCGCTGATGATATTAGGCGGATTGCCGCGAGCGGCAAGATTGCTGCGCTGATGGGACTGGAAGGTGGTTATGCGATCGACAATAAGATTGAAAACGTCGAGCGCTATTCCAAGATGGGCGTGCGCTACATGTCGGGCGCGTGGAGCGTCAGCACCGATTGGGCCGGATCGTCCGGAGACCAGATCGGCAAGACGCGCGGACTGACTGATTTCGGCAAGCAGGTCATTCGCGAGATGAATCGGCTGGGGATGATCGTCGATGTTTCGCATCTGTCGGACAAAGCTTTTTGGGACATCGTGAATACATCGACCAAGCCAGTTGTGGCGACGCACTCGGCTTGTCGCGCGATCACCAACGTGCCGCGGAATCTAACGGACGAGATGATCGTGGCACTGGCGAAAACCGGCGGCGTGGTGAACGTGATCTTCTATCCCGAGCACATCGAGCCGGGCTACTCAGAAAAGAAGAAGAAAGTTGATGCGGAAATCGCGGCGGAGGTGCAGCGCGCTTCCGATGGAGAAAAAGGCGACGCAGCGCATAAGAAGCTCGCACGCGATCGTGTCCGCGCTCGCGAATATTTGAAGCGGCTGCCGCCGGTCTCCGTTTCGCGCATCGTCGATCACATCGATCACATCGTGAAGCTCGTCGGCATCGATCATGTCGGAATTGGATCGGATTTCGACGGCGTGCAGGTTGTGCCGGCTGATTTGAGAAGCGTGGCAGATTTGCCGAATTTAACGAAAGAACTTCTGAAGCGTGGCTATTCAGCAGACGACATCGACAAGATACTCGGCGGAAATATGCTGCGCGTCATGGAAGGTACGATGAGATGAAGCGGCCTCGAATCGGTTTTCACGCTCCCATCAAAGACGGATTGCATCAATCGCTTTTGATCGCGAAAGACACGGGTTGCGATGCAGTGCAGCTCTTCTCGCGCAATCCGCGCGGTTGGAAAGCCAAGCCGCTGACGGACGAAGCAATCGCTTCATTCCGGAAGGCACGCAAAGAAACCAAGATCTCACCTGTACTGATTCACGCAAACTACCTGATCAATCTGGCGGCCGCCGACGAAATCATTCTGCTCAAATCAATCGAATCGTTTCGCGAAGAAGTTGAACGGGCAATTGCCCTCGGAGTCGATTACCTCGTTGTCCATCCCGGCAGCGCGCGCGGCTGTCCTGAGAACGATGCGTTGGAGATTTGCGCGCTGAGTCTTCAGGTCGCGTGCAAAGGTTTGCGTTTCGGCAAGCTGAAAATCCTGCTTGAGAACACCGCCGGCCAAGGCGAATGCATTGGCCATCGCTTCGAACATCTACGCGCGATCATAAAAGCATCTCCGAAGCTGCCGCTTGGCGTCTGTGTCGACACCGCGCATTCGTTCACCGCGGGTTATGACATTCGCGAAGAAGATGGTCTCGAATCGCTCATAACGATCATCAAACGGACTGTTGGGCTGAAGAGTGTCCGCGCCGTTCACTTCAATGATTCGAAAGCGCCTTACAACTCACGCGTCGATCGGCACTGGCACATCGGCGAAGGGCACATCGGCGCTGATGCGCTGCGTCGGTTCGCGCAACATCCCAAACTCGCGCACTGCGCTTTCATCCTGGAAACGCCATACGACGATCCGCGGGCTGATTTGAAGAATCTGGAACGCCTCAGGTCGTTTGTCGACGAGAACTGACTGCGTCTTTCATTCACACCTCGCTGAAGCGAAGTGTGAATGAGAGTAGACGATAGCCTGCTGCTTAGTTACAATGTCTGCATCATGAAGCGGTCTGGTGACCAACAACTGACCAAACTCGTCATTACGCTGCCGCTGCCACTGTGCGGATAACGCGCGTCGGTTAGCGGCGAATCTCAACTCAAAATCAATCGAATTAATCGCGGCCGCAGTTTTGTGCAAACTACGGTTTGCCTGTAACTTAAGAGGTTAAAAGGCGATGGACGAGAAATATTTTCCAGAGAAAATCGAAGAGAAGTGGCAGCAGCGCTGGGCTGATGAGCGCGCGTTTGCAGCTCGTGATGATGATCCGCGGCCGAAGTTTTACGCGCTGGAGATGCTGCCGTATCCATCAGGATTCCTGCACATGGGCCACGTGCGGAACTATTCAATCGGCGACGCTCTCGCTTGGTATAAGCGCCTGCGTGGATTCAACGTGCTGCATCCGATCGGCTGGGACAGCTTTGGTCAGCCGGCCGAGCAGGCCGCGATCAAGCGCGGCATTCAACCCCGCGATTGGACCGAAGAGAACATCACGCACATGCGCGGTCAGATGCAGCGGCTGGGCATCAGCTATGACTGGTCGCGCGAAATCGCGGCGCACCGGCCTGATTACTACAAATGGGACCAGTGGTTCTTTTTGAAGATGCTGGAGATGGGACTGGCGTACAAACGCACTTCCGCCGTCAACTGGTGTCCGAAGGAAGAGACCGTTTTGTCGAACGAGCAGTCGTCAGGCGGAATCTGCTGGCGCTGCGGCACGCAGGTAACCAAGAAAGAGATCGAACAGTGGTACTTGCGCACGACGAAGTACGCCGAGCAACTGGTCGCGGACATCAGAGAGATCGAAAGCGGCTGGCCGGAAAAAGTTTTGAAGCGGCAACGCGATTGGGTGGGACGAAGCGAAGGCGCTCATGTCGATTTCAAGGTTAAGGACTCAGACGAAAAGATTAGAGTGTTCACCACACGCATCGATACCATCTTCGGCGCGACGGCGATTGTGGTCGCAACAGAACATCCACTGATCGAGAAGATTCTCGAAGACTCAGCATTGAAGGATCAAGTAAACGCTTTCGCCGAACAGGTGAAGGCTGCGCGCGCGATCAAGACTGAGGATCAGGCTGAAGAGGAAGAGAAGCTGGGCATCAACACGGGCCAGCTCGCCATCAATCCATTCAATGGCGAGCTGCTGCCGATCTGGGTGGCGAATTACGTGTTGATGGATTACGGCGCCGGCGCAGTCATGAGCGTGCCCGCGCACGACGAGCGCGATTTCGAGTTCGCCCAGAAATACACTCTGCCGATTCGTCAGGTGATTGCTCCCATCGTGCACGGTCAGCAGCGTGAGCCAGCCGATCAAGCGCCCGGCGGCGATCAGTCGATCGAGATGAAGAACGCCTTCACCGAGTACGGCGTGCTGGTGAACAGCGGCGAGTGGAGCGGCAAGCTTTCGCAGGACGCGATGCGCGAGATGGCTAGCTATGCGGCAGAGAAAAAGTTTGGCGGGCCGGCAGTGACCTATCGCATTCGCGATTGGGGCATCTCGCGGCAAAGATTTTGGGGCGCGCCGATTCCCGTCGTGTACTGCGATAAGTGCGGAATGGTGCCAGTGCCTGTGAAAGACTTGCCGGTGATGTTGCCGGACAATGCGCAGTTCACCGGCACGGGCGAGTCGCCTTTGAAAGGTGTGCCGGAATTTCTGAACACGACTTGTCCAAAGTGCGGCGCGCACGCGACGCGCGAAACCGACACCATGGACACATTCGTCGATTCATCGTGGTACTTCTTCCGCTACACCGATCCGCGCAACGAATCGATGCCTTTTGATCCGGCGATCGCGGAGAAGTGGACACCGGTCGATCAATACATCGGCGGCGATTCACACGCCGTGATGCACCTGATCTACACGCGCTTCTGGAACAAAGTGATGCGCGATTTGGGTCTGGTGAAATTCAACGAGCCGGTCAAGCGTCTGCTAACGCAGGGCATGGTGACGAATCGCGTCGAGGGCACGAACGAGTTCAAGGCGATGTCCAAGTCGCTCGGCAATGGCGTTGATCCGGACGAGATGATCGAAGCGTTCGGCGCCGACGCGGCCCGATTGTTCGTGCTCTTCGCCGCGCCCGTTGAAAACGAATTGCGCTGGTCGGAAACAGGCATTGAAGGCGCCGTGCGCTTCCTGCGACGGGTTTGGACAATGGTTTATCGGTACGCAGGCCTCCGGCCTGCTGCTGCTGGGCCCGACGATGCAACTGACGAGCAGGCCGGAGGTCTGCGTGCCCAGGCGCGCGAGCTGCGACGCAAGACGCATCAAACGATCGCGCGCGTCACGGCTGATTTCGAGAAGCTCGATCTCAACACGAACGTCGCGGCGCTGATGGAATTACTAAATGCGATCAGCGACTTCAATGTCGAACCCGCGAGCGCTTCCGCTGCGGATGCTTTTGCGGTGCGCGAAGCGCTCGAAGCGCTGGTTGTCATGCTCGCGCCTTTCTCGCCGCATGTGGCGGAAGAAATGTGGGAAGGTCTGGGCCATAAAGGGGGACTGCTGAAGTTTGCTCAATGGCCGGTCGCCGATTCTGAGCTAGCCAAGAAGGACGAATTGGAGATTCCGGTCCAGGTCAACGGCAAGCTGCGCTCCCGCGTGATCGTCTCGCCCGACGTTTCCGAAGAAGACCTGCGCGCGATGGCCCTGGCCGACGCGAAGGTGCAAAGCTTCATCGATGGCCACCAGGTCGTAAAAGTGATCGTGGTGCCGCAGCGGCTGGTTAACGTAGTGATCAAATAGTTTCTTGCCTGCTTACTGCCCAGCCGCTAAAATCTTGCACATAATGAATAAGCTAGCAACCTACGAAGGTGTTGTTGAGAACGGGCATGTGACGTTGCCGCCAGAGGCAGACATTCCTGACAAGACGCGTGTTTACGTGTTAGTACCTAATCCCGACGTGGACCTCACTTACAAAATCATGAGCCCACGCTTTGCCGATCCGGAACAAGTGAAAGACTTCAAAATGGAAGTGATCGACGAATCCCAAAATGCCGGCATATGACTCCGACGTATTTGATCCTCCAGCACCATTGGCGCGCGTACCTCTGCGAGCTATTCCGACTCGCAAGATCGTTACGGACGTGCCAATGCTGATTGATTCGGGGGCTGACTTAACTTTGATTCCCGAAGCTTCGATCGCAGAACTCGGGCCCGATCTTGGTTCCGAGAGACATGTTGATCTACAGGGTTTTGATGGTCGCGTGACCACGGCGCGTGTTGTGGAGCTGGACCTGATTTTTCTCGGAATGATCTTCAGGGGACGGCTGGCTGTGGTCGAGTCTCCGGTAGGTGTGCTGGGAAGAAATGTCCTAAACCGTTTTGCTATCGTCCTCGATGGTCCAAACCTGGACTGGAAAGAATTGAGTCGGCCGACCAAATAGTTTCTTGCTTGCTTACTGCCCAGCCGCTAAAATCTAACTCGAACGCCCTGACTCGCGCGGAGTCGCTGAGTAGTAGTACCAGAACCATCGAATGAAAGAATGCCCAACCTGTCGCTGTTGTTTCCCTGACGACGTAAACAACTGCCCCGACCATGGAGTCGAGATGACGACGACGATCGCCGGCGAGGCGATTCTGGACGGCCGTTACCAACTCGAGAAGCGGCTCGGACAGGGCGGCATGGGCGTCGTTTACAAGGCGCGACACATCTTTCTGAAGACTGCTCACGCCATCAAGATCATTCTTCCCGATCTCGTCGGGAACGATCCGAATCTGGTCACCCGCTTTCGTCAGGAAGCCCTGGCCGCTGCCGCCATTCGTCATCAGAACATCATCGCGGTAACTGACTTTAGCGTGGTGCGGGGGACGATGCCGTTTCTTGTCATGGAATTCGTGCAAGGCAAATCCTTGCAGGACATCATGGCTGAGGAAGGCGCGATGTCACCCGTGCGCGCGTTCGAATTGATGCAGCCGATTTGCGCGGGCATTGCCGCAGCGCATCGGCAGGGAATCGTGCATCGCGATCTGAAACCGCTGAATGTCATGATCTGTGATGACCTGCCGGTTTCCGAGGCCGTCAAAATTCTCGATTTCGGTTTGGCTAAAATTAAGTCAGGCGAGCTGCTTGGATCGTTCATCGCGGCCCAAACGACGGGATTGATGGGTTCGCCTTTCTACATGGCGCCCGAACAATGGTCGGACGAACCACCCGATGCGCGCGCGGACGTGTACAGCCTAGGCGTGATGCTGTTTCAGATGCTTTGCGGCGAAGTGCCATTCAAAGGCAGTTCGATTCCGTCGATCATGAAAAAGCATCTGACTTCGGATGTTCCGTCGCTCGGTTCAAAAGGCGTGGACGTGCCGCCGCAGATCGAAGCCGTCGTCCGACACGCGCTGGAAAAAGAAGCAAGCCATCGCACGCCCTCCGCGGACGAATTCGCCAGGGAACTGCGCGAAGCGATGTCGCTGGCCAGCGCCAGGCTGAAGCGCACCGGCGATAGCGCCGCGATCGATCCTTCCAAGACGATCGTGGGACCGGCGCCCGGGCACGAAACAGCGCCGCCCACCGGAACCACGACCGCATTCGATCCCAACGCCGGCACGATCAGCGCCGCTTCGTTGGACGAAGAGGAGCAGAAGACGCTGTTCGCCCAACGCGAACTTGCCCGCGAAGCTGCGGCGCGTAAGAAGCTGGCTGAAGAAGAAGAGCAAAAGCGGAAAGCTGAAGCCCAAAAGAAGCAACAGGAAGACGAAGCCGCGCGCGAAAAAGAGCGCAAGCAACTCGAAGAGATTGTTGCCGCCCAGACGAAGGTACTCGAAGAAAAGCTGACGCAGCTTGCGTCAACGATGTCGCCCAAAGCTCCCGCGGCGATCGATCCCGAAGCGACCCAGATGCAACGCGCTGGTGTAATTACGGGTGGCGACAGCTTTGCCGGTACCGCGGCTCATCCTTTTCCGCGCGTCGATGTCCCACTGACGGCGAAAAAGAAATCGGCCCTGCCGATCGTTCTGGTGATCGTTTTGGTCTTGCTCGTTGGCGGTGGAGTCGGTGGCTACTTCATTTTGAAAGGGATGAGGCCAACGCCTGCTGGTCCAGGTAAGCCGCCGACTGATCCAGGCGAAGTTGCGGTCAAAGCGAACCTGGTGTCGATCACCGGCGGAAAATTTCAGATGGGGCGCAGCGATGGCCCGCCCAGCGAAGTTCCGGCTCACCCAGTCACGGTTGGGAACTTTGAGATGGACAAGACTGAAGTCACTAATCTGGAGTACGGGCAGTTCGTCAAGCAAGCGAATCATGCGCCGCCGGAGCAGTGGGGAAGCATCAAGCCTCCGGTGGGCCAAGAGTCGCTGCCGGTCTCGAACATCTCGTACGATGACGCAGTCGCATTTGCTGAGTGGCGTTCGAAGCGCGACGGCGTGACGTATCGCCTGCCGACTGAGGAGGAATGGGAATACGCCGCGCGCAACGGCGAGAAAGATAATCTCTATCCGTGGGGCAATAGTTGGGAACCGGGCCGCGCCGCGATCCAGGAAGCCGGCGTGGGCGCGCCGCAAGCCGTCGGCACATATCCGCAGGGCATGAACAGTTGGGGAGTGCTCGACCTCGTGGGAAACGTTTGGGAGTGGACATCGTCGAAAGCCTCGTTGTACGGAGGCGATCCCGACAAGCGGCTGGCCCAACAGAAGGATTGGATTGTGATTCGCGGCGGCTGCTACGCCAGCTCGATCAAAGGGTCTTTCCCACCTGGGCCGGTGAGCGCCACCATTCGCACCTGGGTTGCCCCGAACTTCAAGAATCCGTTCTTGGGATTCCGTTTGGTTAAGGTGAGTTCTAACTCGGCTCCCGCGCCGCAGAGTTCTGCTCAATAAATCTCATCACCGCGCGGGCTGCGCGCTGAGATGCGCCGGCCTCTCCGAGATTCTTCATTACCTCGGCTAATTCAGATCGCATTTGCTCATTGCGCTGCGGCTCAAGCAGCGAAAGAAGCTCCTCTGCCAAGGTCTCACCGGTGAATTGATCTTGAAGCAATTCCGTCGCAAGCCTGCGTCGGGCGATTAGATTTACCAATCCGAAATGTTCGGTGCTGATCAAATTTCCGAGCGTGTGCCAGTTGAGAGCTGACTCCTTATAAACAATCACCAGCGGTGTGCCGAGAATCGCTGCTTCCAAAGTCGCGGTGCCGCTGGCCACCGCAGCCACGTCGGCGGCTGCAAGCGCTTCGCGGGTTTCGTGGTGAATGATGCGGAGCGAATCTCTTGGCGAGGCAATTCGAGCCGACGCGATCGCTTCTGCTTCTTCAATCTTCCGATTTGGCGCGACCACGATCACGAATTGCACTTCGCTTCGTTTCTTCGCAATCAGCGAGGCTGCATCGAGCATTGGCGGCAGAATCCGCACCAACTCCTTGTGACGGCTGCCAGGCAGCAGCGCGATGATCGGGCGAGATGGATCGAGATGGTTGCGTTTGCAAAACTCTGTTCGATCATAGCGCGCGCGAACTTCGCCGGTGAGCGGATGACCTACGTACTCAAGGTGAGTCATGCCGCGCGCCGCGTACCAATCCTTTTCGAACGGGAGGATCGACAAAAGCAGATCGACGTCGCGATCGATTGTGCGCCAACGATATGAACGCCAGGCCCACAATTGCGGACTGATGTAGTAGATGACGCGCAAACCGCGATGATGAAGCCAACGCGCCAGACGAAGATTGAAGTCTGGCCAATCGACGAGAATTACTGCATCGGGTCTTCTTTCAGTGGCAGCGGATTTCAAATCTGCCAGGGCACGCCAAAATCTTGGCAGCGCGCGGCCGATTTCCCACAGACCCATGATGGCCAGTTCATCCGCATTTACGATCGAATCGACGCCCGTAGCGCGCATCTGTGCGCCCGTGGAGCCGCAGAAAGCGAATTCAATATCGGGATAAGACTCGCGCAGAGCGCGAACCAGGGACGCTGCATGAGCATCGCCCGAGGCCTCGCCAGCCACAATCATCAGTCGAATACGGTCGCTCATTCGGTATCGGCGAGCGAGAGAGTACGCTTCGATCTCACCGAAGTTCAACCGGTCGGTGGAGGCGCGCGATCAATCACTTCTTGACACATGTGCAATAGCGTCAATATGATCGTTTGCTTACTGTTGGTTATTCCTAACGAATGTTTGGCGCAAGCATAGGCCGGGCCGGTCAACGAATCATCGACGCGATGGTGAGCTGGTTGGCCCGCGGTCACATCAATCCGAATTTCCTGACGTTTGTCGGCGTCGCGATTAATGTCGGCTCGGGATTGCTGTTTGGTTTTGGCAAGTTCTTTTGGGCCGGCATCGTTCTGATCGTCGCCAACTTGTTCGACATGCTCGACGGGCAGGTCGCGCGTTTGTCAGGTCGCGTGACGAGCTTTGGCGGATTTCTTGATTCGTCGCTGGATCGGCTGTCCGACATGGTTGTGTTCGTGGGCTTGATGGTTTTTTACGCGCGCGCGACGCCGGCCCATTCGACACTGAATGTATTTTTGGCGGGCGCCGGATTGATGGGGTCGGTAATGGTGAGCTATGCCAGCGCGCGCGCCGAGAGCATGATTCCGAAATGCGACGTGGGATTCCTGCGACGGCCCGAGCGCGTTGTGCTTTTCATCATTGGGGCGTTATCGACAGTCCCCGGTTCGAATAATTTTTTTGCTAACCGAATGCCGGCGGTGCTCTGGGTTTTGGCTGTCGGTTCATATTGGACGTTCGCGCATCGCATGTATCACACGTGGACGGAAGTGAATAAGAAGGATGCGAAGGACGCGATCGCCCAACTGGCCGAGAGCGATCTCAAAGCCGCAGCGCAGGCCGCCGAAGTGCGGGGAGAGCCAACCTTGGCGCATAAAACCGGGTGAGCTTTTGCGGCGCACGAATTTGTGAAACTTACTGGCGCGAAATCCCTTGACTAAGTGACCCGCTCAGTTCTAATTTAGTTCCGCTTTTCCATTTTTCCTGAGGTTGTATCATTTGATTATCTGCCCCGCTTGCGGCTCGAAC
Organism: Acidobacteriota bacterium; assembly: GCA_021323895.1. Classification (GTDB taxonomy): domain Bacteria; phylum Acidobacteriota; class Blastocatellia; order Pyrinomonadales; family Pyrinomonadaceae; genus UBA11740. The sequence goes on from JAJPKD010000103.1 coordinate 13,959, forward strand.
GTTCAAGGCGATCTGCGCCTTGGTTGTCCCGCGTGCGGCGCACGCGCGGTCGGCCCGGCATTAGCCAGAGCAGAGCACGAACTGCCGTCATTTGGCCGTGCGAGTCTCACGTTTGCCCTGGGCGTCGCCAGCCTGTGCACCTTTCTCGGCCTGCTAGTCGCCGTACTCGTCGAGAACAAATCCACGTCGCCGAGTTTCTGGACCATCACCTCGGCCGGTGAGATTGCCGCCTGGCGCGCAAAGTTCGTGGCTGTGCCACTGCTGATTGTAATCCTTATCGCCAGCGCGAAAATCGTCCGCAGCATCAAGCAAAGCCCTTCTCGCTACATTGGCCTGCGCGCGGCGCGGATTGGATTTTCAGCAGCAATTGCAAGTTCACTTTTGCTGGCGTCGCTGATCGGCATCACGATTCCGGCGCGTTTGCGTCAACGTCAATACGCGATCGAAGCGGGAATGTACGCGCGCGCGTACACGCTGCACCGGGCGATGCTTGAGTACCGCGAAGTGCATGGCACATTCCCCACGGATCCGGAGCGTTACGCTGAAGCTCTGCGCACACTGCCCGATCCCGACGGCTCAATTGCTGAAGCATTGCGTTACGCTGATCCAAACGGCTATCAAGCGACGACTCAGATTGCCGCGGCCTCGACCAAGAACAAGCCATTGGTTACTCGGGGAGTGGCGCTGCGAAATGTGAGTCCTGCGACGGCGCCTGAACCTACCGGCGTCTCATTCACCAGCTATCAACTTCGCTTTCCGAGCGAACATCGCCTGTTTGCCTCCGACGACGCCTTTGTCCTGCAGGACGGCGTCATCACGAAAGTGCCGGAAGGTGAATTGGCTACATCGAGTTCATCTCGCACGCCTTAACAAATCATGTCTTTGCTGGCCAGGTTTCGACGGAACAAAATTGATCCGGAGGTTGCGCGCCGCAATTTGCTCCTGCAAAGAGGGCGAATCGGCGAGGCGACCGTGCTGGGTACCGACGTCGACCCGGACGGCCATGAAGTTCTTTCCTACTGCTACAAGGTCGAGGGAGTCGATTACGAGACTGTCCAACAACTGAATGATGAGCAGCTCACCCGGAAAGAACACTATCTTCCCGGTTCGCAAGTCGATCTGCGATACGATCCCCGCCGTCCGGCGAATTCCATCGTAGTTTGAAAACCGTCCTTTGTCAGTTGTCACTTGTTAGTAGTTTAATGTTACGCTCAACTGACTACTGACAACGAACAACTGACACCGGATCTAATGTTTCGCAAAGTCCTGATTGCCAATCGCGGTGAGATCGCTGTGCGCATCATTCGTGCGTGCCGCGATCTGAATATCTCTCCCGTCGCCGTGTTTTCCGAAGCCGACGCGACCGCGCTGCACGTGCGCATGTCGGACGAAGCTTACTGCATCGGGCCTGCCGCTTCTGCTCAGAGCTATCTCAAGATCGAAAAAATTATTGAAGTTGCGAAACGGGCGAACGTCGAAGCAATTCATCCCGGCTATGGTTTTCTCGCTGAGAATGCGCAGTTTGCGCGCGCCGTTACGGACGCAGGTTTGGTCTTTATTGGCCCCACGCCCGATGCGATGGAAGTCATGGGCTCGAAAACCGCGGCGCGGCGAATGGTCATCGCAGCCGGCGCGCCGGTTGTGCCCGGCACTACCCAGGCGCTGAAAGATTTTGCAGAAGCGAAACAAGTCGCGGCTGATCTAGGTTACCCGGTGATGTTGAAGGCCGCGGCGGGCGG
>JAJPKD010000107.1 GCA_021323895.1 Acidobacteriota bacterium
AAAGGCAAAGGCGGCGTCTTCAAAGTCACCGCCAATTTGCAGCGCGAGTTCGGCAGCGCGCGTGTTTACAACTCGCCGCTGGCGGAAGCGAACATCGCCGGGCGCGCGATTGGTTTGGCGACGCGTGGGCTGAAGCCGGTCGTCGAGATTCAATTCTTCGATTACATCTGGCCCGCGTTCCATCAGATTCGCAACGAGCTGGCACTGATGCGCTGGCGTTCAGGAAATGAATTCTCAGCGCCGTGCGTAATTCGCGTTCCGGTCGGTGGTTATCTGAAGGGCGGCGCGATCTATCATTCGCAATCAGGCGTCTCTCTGTTCACGCAGATTCCGGGATTGCGTGTGGTCTATCCGTCAAACGCGCTAGACGCGAACGGACTGCTGCGCACGTCGATTCGCTGCGACGATCCGGTCATCTTCCTGGAACACAAACATCTCTATCGTCAGGCTTATAACAAGTCGCCGTATCCCGGTGACGATTTCATGATTCCCTTTGGCAAAGCGAAAACTGTGCGCGAGGGAACTGACATCTCGATCGTCACGTACGGCGCGCTGGTCCAACGTTCGGTCGTCGCCGCGAAAGAAGCCGAGAAACAGGGCATCAGCGTTGAGATCATTGATCTACGTTCGCTCAGTCCTTACGACTGGAATGCAATTGCTGAATCGGTGAAGAAAACGTCTCGCGTGATCGTCGCTCACGAAGACTCACTGTCCTGGGGCTACGGCGCAGAGATCGCCGCGCGTATTTCGAACGAACTGTTTGAATACCTCGACGCTCCCGTCCAACGCGTAGCCGCGCTCGACACGTTTGTGGCCTACGCGCCGCAACTCGAAGACGCCATCCTGCCGCAAGCGACGGATGTGCTGAAGGCGATTGTAGAGTTGCGCGCGTATTAGCGACGGATAAGGTCGCGCGGTGCCATAAACATTTCGCTCCTACGGAGCGAAAACCGACTACGGGTGATTATTGGACCACGCAATGAATTTATCGCTGGACAGCCCAACCACCTTTGTTTATTATTGTCGCCCCCGCTAAACGCGGTTCTCCATGCAGATTGGCCACCGCGGCCAGTTTTCAGTTTAGCCAACGGATTGTGTGCAGACAGTCGCCACTCGCTTGGCGTCAGTGACGACCTCTCGCCGATTCAATAACCGGAGGTTTTTATGCTCAGAATGGGAAAGAAACCAACAGACGAAAAGAGCCAGACCCCAGCCGACGACGGCTACTCGACACGGAGTTACTCTCCGTATCAAAGTCAAAGCACTGAAAGCTATGCCCGCCCCACGGATACTGCGATCCCGAACAAGGCTTTGACGGAAAGCGAAACCATTGCCCGCGAAATCAAAGACGGAAGCCTCAGTGGTTTCGTCGGCAGCGGTACAGTCATCACCGGTGAAGCGTCTTTCAAATCAATGCTTCGCGTTGATGGCCGTTTCTCAGGTCGCATCACTTCGGCAACCGGCACGTTGATTGTCGGCGCGGGCGGTCAGGTTGATGCGAACATCGAAGTTGCTGTCGCGACGATCCATGGAGTCGTAAACGGTGACATCATCGCGACCCAGCGCATTGAATTGGGCCGCGCGGCAAAACTCAACGGCAACATTCAGACTCCGTCGCTGATGATCGAACAAGGCGCGGTCTTCGAAGGTGGCTGTAAGATGGTCCAACAAAAGGCTGCTTCGGAAAAGCCCGCCAAGGTTGAGCGCAAAGAGAACGTGCTCGACGCTTCGAAGCTGGAGGCGGTCAGAGCCGAAGCGGTGAAGAAGACTGACGACGGCAAGGCGGTTGCCAGCGTTCAGGCTGCAGTGGGCTAAACTAAAGATGCCATTACGGGATACTTGAGAGGCGGGCCGCCAGGCGCGCCTCTTTTGTTTTTTGGTAAGCGGAGAAGAGTCCACAGATTACGCAGATTCCACAGATTATGATTAAGAAAAATGCTGCCATGGTCGGACAAGTCTGGCCTCTAAACTGATCGAATTGAGTGATTCTTATCTGTGTAATCTGCGTAATCTGCGGATTTGTTCTCTCGCCGCGACAACGCACGCTTGTCCGCAGTACAATTCATTTTCCAGACCTGTCATGAAAATCAATAAACTTCGAATCGCGATTCCCGCTTTACTGATCACGTTCGCTTGCACCGCGACGGCCAGCGCGCAGCGCGTCCGCTCCGCTTCTGTCGCAGCGATTCCGGCGAACGTGCTGGTCAAAATCATCCGTTACGAAGATCAACGAAATTGGAATGACGATCTCAAGTCGTTGCTCAACGACAAAGATCCGCAGGTGCGCAAACGCGCCGCGTTGGCGGCCGGCCGCATCGGCGACGAGCGGGCTGTGCCCCCGTTGGCCGAAGTCTTGTTGACCGACCGGGACGCCGAAGTGCGTCAAATGGCCGCATTTTCATTGGGCGAAATTGAATCGCCGGGCGGCGCTTATGCTTTGACTGAAGTGCTGAAGCGGCGCGGCAGCGACCTCGCTGACAGCGCAGTGCGTGCCCGTTCGGTGGAAGCGTTGGGCAAGATTGTCGGCGCAATGATCGCGGCGGCGCCGGCGAACGCGGGCGCAGTCAAACCGCTGGATGCGGATCGCCTCGACAGTTTGCGAGCCGCGATCGTCGATACGCTACGCTTTGAAGACACGCGCCGCTCCAACCCTGATCGGCTGACGATTCTGCTGGCATTGACGGCAGTGTTGCGCGCAAAACCGGATGGTGTGGGCGCGCTCGTCGCCCAATTTCTTGATTATTCCGATCCTGAGATTGTCGCGACCGCGCTGAACACGATGGCGCGGCTGCGCTTGAAGAACGCGAACGATCGCGTGCGCCAACTATTGAATCACAGTGATCCGATCGTGCGCGCGAATACGGCGCGGGTGATTGGCGCTGCAGAGGACAAGGGCGCATTTGACGCCGTCCTCGATCGCGCGCTGCATGATTCCGATCTGCGTGTGCGCGTGAGCGCGATTAGGGCGTTGGGGAGTTTGAAGGATCAGCGGGCGGGACAGCCCCTGTTGGAGCGTGGGGTTTTTCTTTCGAGGGCAGCGAACCTCGTTCATGCTGACTCTTCCGATCCTAAGGACGTTGGTATTAGCGCATGCGACAATTTTCTCGCGAAGTATCACGCATGTGTCTCCACCCGAGTGCCGGAAAAAGCTCGTGATCAATATGAGTCGACTGTGAACCAATGGCGTGAGTCGTGGAGACAGCTCGCCAACAATCAACAAACGCGCGGGACGTTAATTACAGCCTGTAAACTGGCTGCGGAAGAGCAAGAAACCGCACTTAAATCATATAGGTGCGTTGTGGACGTAAGTGAGATTCTAGAGAATGTGACAGCCACCGGGAGTCTGCTAAGAGATTCAAAGTCTGCGATCGCTTTGCAATGGCTGCGAGAATTGCGCATCAGCCATCCTGCTCCAGAGGTTGAGGTCGCGATGGCCCGGATTGATCCGGAGTTATATGTAACGGAAGAGGCGAAATTTGGCGTGGGAAGCCCCGCTAATTTGGCGCGAGGTCTTCAGGAAATATCCGTGATAACTAGGGATCGTCCACAGCTCAGGCCAAGCACTGAGTTTATTCCGTCGTGGATGCGGCGCGTAATCCTGTGCGACGCCGACAAGAGCGGTCGCGCACGAGGACGAGCGACTTCAAAACGTGGCTGTTTAGTGCGAGCGGTTGATCGGTCACCCTTTCTCGAAGCCTACGCAGCTTTTAAGCCTGGCGATCTAGAATCGACACTGCGGCAGCAGCTCATGAATAGCGATGTGATTGTTCGCTCCACGGCAGCCGAGTTGTTGGGTAATCAACCATCTAGCGAATCAAACACGCGCGCCTTGGTCGCTGCTTTGCCGCACGCTTTGAAGGATCGAGATTTGAACGACGCGGCGTTGGCAATTCTCGACGCACTCGGAAAACAGAAGAACAAAGAAGCGAACGATGCGATCAAGACCGCGCTCAATTCCGACGATCATCTAATTCGGCGGAAGGCGGTCGCGCTGTTAAAAGCCAACGGAGTCGGCGATTTCTCTGATCGGATCGGACTGGTCAAGACGCGCTACACAGACGCTGATTACCGGCGCGCGATTGCGCGCATTGGCAGGAAAGTCACTGCCACCGTCGTCACCAGCAAAGGCTCGTTCACAATCGAATTCCTGGCCGACGATGCGCCGCTGACAGTCGATAATTTCATTCAGCTCGCGAAGCGAGGTTACTTCAACGGCCAGACGATTCCACGCGTCGTGCCCAACTTTGTCGTCCAAGCCGGTGACCCGCGCGGCGATCAGAACGGTGGCCCGGGTTATCAAATTCGTTGCGAAATAAACGAAGTTCCGTACGAACGCGCCGCGGTCGGAATGGCGCTTTCCGGAAAAGACACCGGAGGCTCACAATGGTTTGTGACGCACTCGCCGCAGCCGCATCTTGATGGAGGTTACACCGTTTTCGGCCGCGTGATTCGCGGCATGGACGTGGTCGATAACATCGCACGCGGCGATGTCATTCGCAGAGTGATCGTGAGCGAGAGATGAGATGAACCACAGAGGACGCAGAGCAAAGTGCAAAGAGGTAAGGGCAAAGCGTAAAGGCGCGAAGATTCGTTATAACTTCGCGCTTTGCTCTTTGCCCTTTGCCATTCTTTTCCTCTGTGTCCTCTGTGGTTCCATGCTCGCCCGCGCGAATCATCAAACGCGTCGCCCTGTGCCGCCGGAAGAAAGACTTCGTTATCAGATCAATCTCAAGCTCGACTTCGACAATCGCACCTACACTGGCACCGAGCGCGTGCGTTGGGTCAATCGCGGCGACCATGCGACGCCGATCATCTATTTCCATCTGTATTCGAACATGCGGTCACCTGATTACGTGCCGCCGAAGGTAAGGAACGCGGCCGGGCAAATCGTTGCAGACGAACCACGACTCGATATTTCCGAAGTCCGTCTGGCGGGCAGCGACTCGGCGATTCCTTTTTTACTGGACGACGAAACGACCACGCTGCGCGTAATGCTTCGCGAGACGGTCCAGCCCGGCAGCGCGGTTGATATCGACATCAAATTCAAAGGCAGCGTCCCGGAGATCGATCCGGAAGAGACTGGTCTGGTGACGCATGTGCTGCAACAAGTGAGCGCCGCGATTCGCAGCACGCGCGAGGTGCGTCGCGCGCGCGACACGAACTTCGTTTGTCGCGGCGTGATGATGTTATCGACTTCGTTTCCGATTCTGGCGGCGCGCAGTGGCGACGATTGGTATCGGCGGATTGAATCCAGCGTCGGCGACGCGTTGACAACCGACGCCGCTGACTATGACGTGACCATCGAGGCGCAACCCGGCGTGAGCGTTTTTACGCCCGCAGCCGCCTCCGCCCCTACCCAAAATGAAAAGACGCAAACGAACAGGTTTGCGGGCGAGAACCTGCGCGACTTTGCCATCGTTGCGGGGCGAGAGATTCGCTCAGAAGAAGCCCACGTCGGTGATGTTACCGTCCGATCAATTTATCGGCCGGATCATGAAGTGGTCGCCCGCCGCGTTTTGAAGATTGCCGGTGACGCGTTGCGAATCTATGAAAAACAGTTTGGGCGATTGCCGCTGAAGACCGTCACGATTGTCGATGCGCCGCTGGTGGCGACGTTGGGCAGCGCGGAATTCAGCGGGCTCGGCGCAATTGCCAGTGCGTTCTATGTGGACTTTGATTCGCCGACGATGCGCAACATGCCTGACGTCATTCGTGAACAACAAGCTTCGGTCGAGGACAGTCTCGAATGGACGGTCGCGCACGTGGTGGCTCATCAATGGTGGGGCGCGACCGTAGGCAACGATGCCGGCCGCGAACCGGTGCTGGATGAATCGCTTTCGAACTGGTCAGCGTTGCTCTACTACCGCGAAACACACGGCGACGAGCAGACGGCGAATGCTCTGGAAGAGCAACTGCGTGGAGTTTACAAGCTTTATCGCACGTTCGGTGGCGACGACATGGAGGCGAGTCGCTCGTCCCGCGAATACCGTAACTCGTTTCAGTACGCGGCGATCGTTTCCAGCAAAGGCGCCTTGATGTTCGAAGCTCTGCGCAAGCTGCTGGGCGATGAGAAATTTTTCGACGCATTGCGCGAATACTACGCCACCAACACGCTCGAAGTTGCGGACATGGATGACTTGCGCGGCGCATTTATCGCGAAGGCGCCAGTCGAACAAAGACGCACTGTGAATCGTACTTTCGATCGGTGGCTGACCAGCAAACGCGGCGACGAAGACATTGGGCCACCCGATCCAAAACTCGCCGAAGAACTTGGATTGCCGGTGCGCACGAGCGCGAAAGGCGGTGGCAATGTCTTCACCGGCTTTGCGAAGGTGGGAAAGTTTTTCTGGCAACAGATGATCAAAATCAGGTAAAACGTGCTTTGTACTTGGTGCTTTGAACTTTAGTCGTTAGAGCCGGAGATCAAACACAAAGTACCAGGTTCAAAGCGCAAAGCCTTATGCGTGCTCATAACGATCTAGCGTTGATATCGAAACCGCATCACCCGGTGCTGCGGCCGCATCGCGTGCAAATTGAGCGTGAGCTGGAAGTGCTCAGCCAAATCATGGACAACCAGTTTCGGATTCCGATTCTGGAATGGCGGTTTGGGCTGAACGCGATCATCGATCTGATTCCCGAATTCGGTGATATCGCGACGACGATCGTGGCGCTGTACATCCTGATTGCCGCAGTGCGTTATCGCGTTCCGAAGATAACGCTGCTGCGGATGGGTTTGAAAATCGCGATCTACTTTATTGGTGGACTGCTTCCATTCGTCGGCTATTTGTTCGACGTTTGGTGGAAACCAAACATTCGCAATTTGAACTTGTTGCGAGTGCGCGCGACCGTCTCGGCAGAAGAGGCGAAACGCGGACGAAAGAGCGACTGGCTCTTTGTTAGCGTGATTGTTGGGTCGGTGGTGCTGCTGTTCTTTGGGTCGATAGCGCTCACGCTGTTTTTCTGGTGGTACGTCGTGACGCGATTCCAATTCTTCCTCTGAAAATTCCAATAATGGTTTTAGGATCGAGCCGACGCCTGCCCCCAGCGCTTGGGTGGACGATGAAAGCTTCTGGAAGCGCGAACTCGACCAATCCTTCGCAATTCCACAGTTTCTCAGCAGTTTCGGCACCGCTTCAAAGCAACAAACCTTGCTTACCGCTGCGGCCATTTGTTATAGTCGCGGCAGTAATCATCCGTTAAAAATTTGAATTAACTGGCGAAGCTCATCGAGGATTCGCCTCTGTAGAAAGGACTCTCTTTATGGGAAACGATCGTGATTCTGGAGACGCTATTTCGACTAGATTGACATACTTCCTGGTTGGCGCCGGCATCGGTGCGGTGCTCGCGTTACTGTTCGCGCCGAAGTCTGGCGAAGAGTTGCGCAACGACATCGCGGATGCGACGCGCAAGGGCATCGATAAATCGAAAGAAGCGGCTGCACAGTTGGGAGCTAAGGCTACCGAGTACTACGAAACGGGACGTCAAAAGGCCGGCGAGTATTACGACGCGGCGAAGGAGACGGCCGAAGAGTATTACGAAGCCACGCGTGAGCGCGCGACTGACCTCTACGACACGGCGACGACGAAGGCCGGCGAAGTGGTAGCCAAAACCAAAGATGCGGCCACGCGCCAGGCCGGTTCGATCTCGGCAGCGGTTGAGGCAGGGAAGAAGGCCTACGTGGAAGAGAAGCGCAAGACCGAACTTTCCGGCCGCACCGAAGCGGCGCCGACTTACACGCCTGAGAAGTCGATGTAATTTGATTTCGCGATGAACCCGAACGAGCCCCTCTTCTGGTTAGTAATTATCACTGCGATTATTGCCGTGTCGTTCCTCGTGATCGCCGCGGCCATGGTGGCCATGGCCGTGCTCGTCAACCGCACGGTGAAGACGGTCAATCGACTGGAAGAGAAACTGGATCCGCTGATCAATCGCGCCAGCGCGATTAGCGAACAGGCGCAGGGCATCGCGGTGCAGGGACGGCAGATCGCCGAACAGTTCAACGTGATGTCAGGTCATCTTTCGACCGCGACGGGTCACTTGGCGGAATCGACGGCGCTGATAAAAGAGGAAGTCCGCGGCATTATGAATCTCGCGGATGAAACCGCCGTGATGGCGCGTGAGAAGGTTGAACTGGTGAGCCGCGCGATCGATTCGACTCATGATCGCGTTGCCACGACGACTGAGTTCATTCAAACGAAGGTGATCGAGCCGGCGCGCGAGCTGGCCGCGATTTTGGCGGGTGTGCGGCGCGGGCTGGAAGTCCTGGTTTCACCGCAACCCAAGCCAATTGATCGCAGCTACGGCGACGAGGAGTTGTTTATCGGCTGAACCTTGAAACAACTAAGGCTAGACAAGCCCGAACCATCGTCGCAACGTGGTTCGGGTTTTTTGTGTCAGAAGCCCGACCGTCAGCGAGGGCTCGCGATCCTTTCGAGACGACAGACAAAACCCAGCCCTTGCTGACGCGCGGGCTTCTGACACGTTTGGGCACGCCGTGCTCCTACTGTTACTATTTCGCATTTGATACTTGTTCGATTATGACGACTGAAGCACCAACCCTCGACCTGAAAAAGACAATCAACCTGCCGAAGACAAAGTTCGCGCAGAAGGCGAATTTGCCGCAGACTGAGCCCGCTCGTTTGAAAAAATGGGCCGACATCAAACTCTACGAGCAAATTCAGGAGGCCCGCGCCGGCGCGCCAAAATTCATTCTCCACGATGGGCCGCCTTATGCGAATGCCGACATTCATCTCGGCACGGCGCTCAACAAAATTCTGAAAGATATGATCGTGAAGTCGCGCAGCATGCTCGGCTTCGACACGCCTTACGTCCCCGGTTACGACTGTCACGGGCTGCCGATCGAGCTGCACGTCGAGCGGAAACTTGGCGAGAAAAAGAAAAACATGCCGCCGCTGAGCATTCGTCGTGCTTGCCGCGAGTTCGCCGCGAATGCCTTGAAGCGACAGACGCGCGACTTTCAGCGGCTCGGCATCCTCGGCGAATGGGACAATCCGTACAGCACGATGTCCGATCATTACGAAGCCGAAACCGCGCGGCTGTTCGCGCGCTTCGTCGAACGCGGCTTCGTTTACAAAGGTGCCCGGCCGGTTTACTGGTGCATCCACGATCAGACCGCGCTGGCCGAAGCCGA
>JAJPKD010000319.1 GCA_021323895.1 Acidobacteriota bacterium
ATGCGCCCTTGAAACCAACCTACGACCAGCCCGTCCGCGATGTCGCGCGCGGCCGTTGCGACCAACTGATCAGCCGCCAGCGTTTCGAATTTGACGTTCGCTCGGCTTAGTTCGGAGTCGATTTCTTCGTTTGAGAATTCAGGTCCGGAGTAGCTGTAGCGCAAATTGTTAATTTGCGCGCGCAAGCTGCCAGTTTGCGCTACTTCGTTCCAAATCTGATAGCACACGCCCATCGCCGTTCCGCTGTCGCCCGCTGCGGGCTGAACAAACACGCGCCGAAACGGAGTGCGCTCCAGAATCTTCCCATTCATTACGGAGTTATAGGCAACGCCGCCCGCCAGGCCGAGATCAGTCAATCCGGTCTTTTCATGCAGATGATTCAAGACGTGAAACGCGACTTCCTCCAAGCGCATCTGCAAACTTGCCGCCACGTCACGATCGCGATCAGTCAACGACGATTCAGCCCCACGCGCCGCGCCAAAAACAGTTTCGAACGCGTCGGAAAACAGCCGTCCGATTTTCGGCGAACCCCCATCCCACGTCATATCGACGCCTTCCGACGCGTGACGAAAGTAATCAAGATTCAGAACGAATTGTCCGTCGGCTTCAGTCCGCACGATATCGCGAAATTGATCAATGAAGCGGGGTTGGCCGTAGGGCGCCAGTCCCATCACCTTTCCTTCATCGCCGTAATGCGGAAAGCCGAGGAACTGCGTCGTCGCGGTGTAAACAACGCCCAGGGAATGCGGGTATTCGAACTGGCCCAGTACTTCGATTGAGTTAACTTCACCGACGGCCCACATGGTCGAAACGAAATCGCCGAAGCCGTCGATCGAAAGCACCGCGGCGCGTTCGAATGGCGAAACAAAGAACGCGCTGGCCAGATGCGCGCGATGATGCTCGATGTTATGAAAGCGCGCGCGAAGTGTTCTTTGTGAAACGCCGAGCGCGTTTGCCAACTCGGATTTTATGTCGCGAACTTTCGCGGCATTTCGTAATCGATCCGAGAGTTGACCAACGAAGCCCTTTGTGCCGCCAGTGCCGCCGCCATTCCCATTGCCAGGAGTTGCGCTCTCAACTTCTTCGGTTGCGCCAATTACGGTTGACTCGGTCGCTGCAACCTCGGCTGAGCGACGACTGCCTACTGCCCAATGCGCACTGCCGACTGCTTTTTTGGCCGCAAACAGAATCTTTTTGTGAAGATTTGCGGAAGGATTACGCGAGATACCCACATGATCAACTTGCTCGATTCCGATGCCCGCGGCGCGCAGGCAATACTTGACGGACTCGGTCGGAAACCCCGCGCAGTGCTTGACGCGATTGAAGCGCTCTTCTTCGACGGCCGCGACAAGCCCGCCGTCGCGCACGATCGCCGCCGCTGCATCACCGTGATAAGCGTTTATGCCGAGGATGTACATCAGATGTGCAGCCAGGGTGTTACGCGCCGCGAGCACGAACGAATGCGTCGCTTCAAGACCTCGCTCGTGCTGCTGTAGTCTTTGGCTCGGTTCTTGATGAAATGACCCGCTGCCCCGGCGTATTCGGGTTCAATCGCGAATCGCTTGATAACGGCTTCGTTCTTTTCACAGTTCTTGACGAGATCGAAAAGAATGCTCTCTATCGGATACCCTGCCGCGAAAGCTTCGCTTCCGTAAATCGGTAGAAAGTGACGTTCGAAGAAATTTTGCGTGAACACAAAGAACCGCGAATCACAGTGATGACCGCAATCGGGCATCCGCAGCAGTTGATAAAAATTGTGATCGCGAATATCGCAGAACAGATCGAATTCACGCGGCACCCGCTCAAGCAGTTGCGTGAGGTTCAGCAAAAGATTTCGCCCCGTCATCTTGCCGATGTACTTAGACGAGCGAGCGAGCCGGCCTGCGGCAATCGCGCTCTTCATCAGCAACAGCTCGCCGTACGATTTGCCTAGTTGCCGCGGATAATCATTGGCATCGAACGAGAGAATCTCGATGTCCTTTTTGTGAGGATTGTTCGCGGAAGCTACTTCGTGGAAACGATCCATTGGCCAGTTGGAATTCTCAGCGAAAATTATTCGGCGAATTCGTGGGTGATTCTGCAGATAAAAGCGCAGACAGTGAGCATAGGTTGCTTCACGTTCGCGCGGGTCGGCTTGCGTCAATCCAATCATCCCTTTCGGATCGACCGAAGCCGTTAGCAGCAACGTGAATTCGTTTTCAATCTGCATCGGCTCTAGCCCGCGCGTTCTTCTCCATCGACCAAAGCAACCTCTGCCGGGATTGCGCGCTCATCATGTCTTTTCAGGCGGAGGTCGTATTCGATGAGGTAGAGCGAGAGCATCAACTCAGCCGCCATTCGCTGGAGGGCGTAAAAGAGACCGGGCCAACCATCGAAGACACCACCGCGGATGATGAGACAGTAAAAAAACATGGCCGCGGGCGCGACGACGCGCAGCCGTCTAACTCGATCGGCGAAATTGAACTGTTCGCGCGCAAACTTGATCTTTCTCGCTTCCAGCAGCATGTAGCGCCGTTGCGCTTCAAACCAACGGTCGAGCGGCTTGCGATCGTCATGCAGAATTTTCGCTTGCAGATGTTTGATTTCGCCTTCGACGTGGACTCGATGAGCGTGGCCATCCTGAACGTACTCAGCGCACGTGCGACGAAAAAGGACCACGAGTCTGGGCAACAAGCTGCTGCGAAGTTGACCCCCTTCAACGCAGTAAACCAACTGCGCGCTGTATCCGCTAGCCTCTGCCGGAGGTTTTAGTAAGCGCAGCTCGTCGGCAAATTCATCACTCAGAACAAAGTCAGCATCGAGCGCCAAAATCCATTCAGTTGAAATACCAGTCTCCTTCAAGCCGAAGTTAGCTTGCGCCGCATGAGTGTCGAATTTTCGCTGCACGATTTTAGTGTTGGGAAAACTCGAGACGATGTCGATCGTTTCATCGTCACTGAAGCTATCAACAACGACTATTTCGCGCGCCCACTGCAACCGCTCGAGCGTGCGGCCCATGTTTGCAGCTTCGTTGTAAGTCAGAATTAGCGGTGTGGTTGAATCGAGCATCCAAATTACTGCGCACGCGCGGCGCGCGCGGTTTGCGAGACGGGAATAGCGACGTCGTTGTGACTCTCCGCGAGAATCTCCTGATATGCCTGCAGCACTATCATGGCCACGCCTGACCACGCCAGTTCCGCAGCCGCAAATGCGCGGCCGGCCTCACGCATCTTCGCGGAGGCTTGAGGATTCTCAAGTATGGCGTCGATTTTCGCGGCTACTTCTGTCGGGTCGCGTCTGACGACGTACCCAGCGCCAAACTTTTCTACCTCCGGATAGTTGACTGATTCCGTGATCACCAGCGGAACGCCGACGGCGAGTGCTTCGTTGATGGTCATCGTCTGGTTTTCGTAGTGAGAGGTATGGACCAGCACGTCACAATCGAGCAGCGCTTCAAATCGTTCTTCCCCGTTAAGCGCGCCCAGCCAGCAGACATCGTCACTCAAACCGGAAGCCTCAATCGATTTGCTGAGGCGACTCCACTCGCCACCGTCCGGGCCGACAAGCAACCAGACCAGGTCAGGATGCTTGGCTTTCAGCAGCGCAAAAGTTTGAAGTTGCAAATCCAATCCTTTGATCGCATGAAGTCGCCCGAAGAAAAGCATAATTTTCCGGTCGTGGAATTTCGGAAAACGCTTGCGGAACGACCCGGGACGCAAATTTGCAGGAACGTTGACACCATTACGCGCGATGAAGTGTCTTGGGTATCGAAACCAGCCTTCGATTAGTGTTGCCAGCTCCGGTTCGCTTCCCAGATGCAACCGTGCGGCGTGCTCAACCGTCCGCCGCTCGCGCACGATTGCGTAAGCTCGCTTGGCGGCGAAGTTACTCTGCCGCAAACATGTCTCACTCAACATCCCCATCGGTGCGAGCACGTACGGAACGCGTGCGCGGCGCGCCGCCGCCGCTGCCGCAGTCGCGATCAAGTTCCAGACACTGTGAATGTGAATCACATCGAATTCGCCGGCCCAATCCCTGATCGTCCGGTTCACGTTGCGCGCGCACCGCCAGGATTGTTCCGCGCCGTGAGAAAGATGCACCCGATACGGTTCTGACTCGGGATCGATCGTCAATGCTTTGTCCGGTTCGTGTGTTGCCAGAAGCGTTACGTCCAGACCCAGCGCGGTAAGCGAGCGGCAAAATTCCGGTATCGTTCGCGCCGGCCCGCCCGTTTCTGGCAAAAGCGTGGGAATGACTTGCAGGACTCTCACTTGGTTTCTCGATTGACGTGCTCCGAGGAACTCAGAACATCAGACGCCCGGCTGACTCGTCAAGACTGGGGGTGCTTCGATCATTTGCCGCACGCGCAAATCGCTTCCCACCCGGCGCATCTTCTTCATCGCCACCGAAAGCAGTATCGGAAAAATATTCACTGGTAATCCCATGTAGAACATTTCCGGCACTCCGCCGCGAACAATCATCGCTGCCCAAATGCACATCGACGCGCCGAGAAACAGCCGCAGCGGCTCCGAAGGTCGAAACCTTTTGAGAAAATCGTCGCCAACCGCGCAGGCTGCGCCCATCAAAACGCCCCAGATGAAACAGCCTGGCAAACCAAAATTGCCGTAGCCTTCGCCCGGCAAGCCCACAGCGATGCTGGCGGATCGATCTTCGAGAGTTTCGCCGCGAATTGTGTTTGAGTAGATGCTGAACGGATAGGGTTTGTCCGGCCAAAGCGATCGCGGAAACCATCCGAGCACGAGCGGAATCAGAGAGCGGCCATACTCGTAGTCAATTTTGTCGGGAAAGGACTCGACGATCACCGCCGATGACGAATAGATATCGAAAGCACCTCGCGCTGTTTCGAGCGGCTGGATCTCTTCCAGAGATCCTTCATAGTTACGCACGTCGCCACCGCGCATCGAGGTCATCGCGAACCATACGAAGATCACAACCGCGGCTGCGCTAAAGATTGTCAGCAAGCGCAGCGGCTTTCTGAGACGCGCCGTCGATAAGCGCATCCAGAAAGCAATTGCCAGCGGCGCAAAACAATAAAGAAACAATGCCCGCGACCCCGAAAGAAACCCGACCAGACTGGAGAGCGTCAGCACAAACCAGCAAGCGAGGTTCGCCGCCGGCGGCGCCTTTCGCTTTGGGCGAAGAGTTCCATCGAGCAGTAATAGGAAAGCAGCAGAGGTCGCCAGGTAGAGGCCGCCGGTCAGAATGTACGACCAGATACCGAATTGAGTGACCGGATTTTCAATGCTTCCTTCAACCCGGCCACGCATAGAGAACAGAACATCCCAAATTGAAACATCAGCCGCGATTGAGTAATCGACGGTGGTGAGAAACCAGGTGCCCAGCCCAGCGCAAATGCAGATGGCTGCCAACCTCCGCTGCCGCGGCCCCAGAAATCCCGCGGGTTCAATTATCTTCTTCACGCGCCAGAAAGAAGTCTTGAATTTGTAGCCGCCTTCGAACCCAAGAATCGTTAAGAGCAACATCAACCCGATGGTGCGATGCACTGAGTCCGGCAAGCCCGCCTCAATCGTTTCCGGAAAAAGGATCGGCAACGAAAGAAAATACGCGAATAAGCCGGCATGAAAACCGATGCGCGCTAATCCAGTCACCGGGTCTCTCACTCGATTCACAGCCCACAAGAAACCGATTGAGAGAAACGCCGCCAGCACGGGCCACAACAACGGCAATTGGCCCGTGAACAGAATCGTGCGGAGTCCGCCATAGAAGACCAGGACTGCAAAAGCCAACGCAGTCAGTCTGGATGCATCCGGAATTTGCAGCCGGCCGCGATCGGCGTCAACTATGGCGTGGTCGTTTTCCATCTTGTCGTATCGAGCAGACCCCGCGCTACCAGCAAATGTGCTTTCGCTGTCCAGTGAGTGTCCACAGGAAACACACAGTCAGACGCAGGCGAACATTGATGCAACCAATTCGTCGCGTCAATGAAAGTGATGCCTTCGCTTTTTGACCATGAAGCGACCGCGTCCCGAACCAGATGACGGCCTTCGTCGGCCGCGCCATAACGCGATCGCATCAACTGCCAAACCGAATCGTCCCATTCGGGCGGCGACGGTAGATAAAGGATCGTCAGTCGCTTCGCGCCGACCGCATGCCGGAGAAGGTTGAAGGCCTGTTCACTGTCAGGCCAGAATCGATCCAAATCGGGCTTGTTGAAAATTCCCGGCGGGCGAAACGTGGACCAGGCGCGAATGCCCGTTATCCAGACGAAACTCGCCAGGCGTGAATGATCGCGCAGCCACTCCTTTGCGCTGATTGGAATGGCGGAGTCGTCATTCGATCGTTGCGAGGCCATATTTACAAACCACGATTTGTTGTCTTCGAGATCGTTCCCGCCATAAAAAGCGAGCACCACCTCGTCGAGTTGATAACTCTCGTCGGCACGCTTCAGCATTTCGGCTTCACACGCGGTGCCACAAAGCGGCGCACTCAGGTTCCACACTGTCACGTTCGGTCTTGAATGCTTAAGCTCGTTGCTAAACACATCCGCGAATCGATCTTGCTGGCGCACTCCCACACCGGTGGTGAACGAGTCTCCCAAAAAACCGATTCGCCACTCGCCGTTTTGCTTTGGACGAATCTCTGCATCGCGAAAACCGAGACTGTTCACGTTCCATTCAACCGAGTAATCGTAGTGCCGCAACTGTCCGCGAGTGCCGGGAGGATACGCGCCACCATTTCTACCGGGTGCGCGCAGCGCAATCGGTCCTTTGCTCTCAACGTAAAATCCGGGCGCGGGCCAACCGACTACTCGCAGGCCAACTTCCAAAGCCATTAAGCTCAGGGCAAAGCCAAATACAACGGCGAACAAGCGGAACGCTAATCTCCTCGATCGTGACTGAACCAAACCGCTGCGGACTTCGCCCGACTGACGCAGCGCGGATTTTTCGAGTTGGGCGCTTAGTTCCATGGAATCTTAGTGTCTCGCCGCAGCCACGGCACGGGCTTCTGGTTTCGCTGACAACGCAGCGTCAAACGCAATTTCCTGACGACTGAAAACTTCATCAAGGATGGTTCCGGCCCGCTCGGGTCGCCACGCCTCGGCGATTGCCCGAGCCGCTTGCGATGACTTTCGTAGCCCCTCACGATCGCGTGCGAACTTCGTTATCTGTCGCGCCAATCCTTCAACGTCGCCAACTGAGTGAAGCTGAATCGCTCCCGATCCATCGTTGCGATCCCGCGCGGCAATGACTTTGTCTGATGCGAACACTGGCCGGCCCTGCGCGAGCGCTTCGAGGACGACGACGCCGTACGGCTCGAACTCGCTTGGCACGACTACCGCATCCCCGTCGCGAATATGCGCAAACACCTGCGATTTTTCCAGAGCACCCGTGAATCTGATAATCGATTGGTCTGTTAGTGTTTCCGCAAGAGATTCGAGGGCGCGGCGCTCTGGGCCATCGCCGATGATGATCAGTTCCGCGATCCTGGAGCCCGAATCCTGATTTGCACGCGCGACCGCCCTAATCGCAACGTCGAAACTCTTGATCGGCACAACGCGTCCGATCGCCAGTAAGCAAAGCGGCTTCGTTGACGAACCTGCGTCCGAAAGTCGCGGCGGTGGCGACCAACCGGGGGAAACTTCCACCCAATATGGAAAATTGAAGACCCTCGGCTGCGGAATGCCGAGCGATACAAGGTGTTCGACGGTCGGCGTGCCGCAGCCTAGAAAGGCGACAACGAATCGGCCGAGCGTGCGCAAATAGATTTTTCTGAGCGAGTCGAACAGCCAACGGCGATTGCGCGGAAAAGGATGGTCCGCCCAAATCAATGTCGGCACGCGGAGCAATGCCGCGATGAGCAATGTCTTGTGCGCTAACGCAGAAGACCACCCGCCGAGAACTATCACTGGCTCACGATCAGCGCGCAGCGCGCTGAACAGTTTCGCAAAACCAACATCGCTCAGGAATCGTCGCTGAAAATCATCCCGCGTTGCGAAATCGCTATCGCCTCCGCTCGCAAACCACGCGATGAACTCGCCGCCGAAATGCTTGTTGAGCGCGCGGCACAGAGTCCTCTGATAAGCAATCGGTTCGCGAATGATCAGGTGAATCATGCGGTGGCGGCGACCGCTTCAGTCTGCGTTAGTCGATCGTTAATTCTCTCGGCGGCCTCGCGCTTTGATTGATAGAAGTCAGTTTGCGAGTTCGATAAAGGACGTCCTTCGCGACAAATTTCTTCGTACACGCGAGTCATCGCCTCCGCTTGAATCGGCGCCGCGAAACAATTGCTGACCCATGCATGCGCTCCTTCGATCGAGTCGCGAAAAATTTCGGGGCGTTCACCGAACGCGGTAATGTGACGAGTGGTCTCGTCAAGCGATTTCTCAAGATCACGTTCGCTCTCGCATTTCACCATCGCCGTGGCCTCTGGCCGAATCAACGGATAGGACGCTTCGTTGTAATCGCCGGCGCGTTCGATTCCGAACACCGGCACTCGCGCAGCCATCGCTTCCGCTACCGTCAATCCGAACGCGTCGTAGCGCGAAACAAACGCGTAGGCGTCAAGCGCCGCATAAACCGGGGCGACATCATCCAGACTGCCCAGAAAGTGAATTCGTTTCTCCACGCCGCGTTCAACGGACTCGCTTTGTAATTCATTCCTGAGTGGTCCATCGCCGCAAATCACACCGTGCCAGCGCTCAGGCAAGCGATCGACGATGGCCAGAAAATCTGAACAGCCTTTCTCCCAAACTAAGCGCCCGACGAATCCCAGCAAGAGCGCATCTTGCGGTAAACCCAATTCTGCGCGAGCTGCAGCGCGCGGAAGCAAGGACGCAAATCGCGCGACATCGATGGCGTTGTAAACCACACAGGATGTCTCAGGCGAAACCATACCGAGATCGAGCAGCCAATTTCGCGTAGCCTGGTTGATACAGATTTGCGCATCAGTGTGCTTGAAGTAACTTCGCGACACGCGCGCATCCAGAGCCGATCGAATCTTTTGGCGAATGGTTCGGTCTGGGGATTGGAAATCACTGTAGCGTCCATGGACGTGGATGACCTTCTTCGCCGGTGTTCTCAGCAGAGCTGTGCGCAGCCACACGACGCCTTCCTGAAAATGAATGATGTCTGGTTGGAGTCGGGTGAAGAGATCGCGCGCACGCTTCCAGGCAGCAAAATCCTTCGGCCCTTTCGAGTGAATGAAATGCGACGGCACCCGCGCGCGTTGCGTGACGGGCCCTGGTCCGTCATACGCAAAAACAAATTCCACCGAAACGCGGGTCGGATCGACGTGGTTGGCGATTGCTTCCCCAACCCGCAGCGAACCACCGGCGATCGCATTGTCACGATAATGAACCATCGCTACGCGAATCGGTCTCGTCATTTTCAATTCACTAAATTCCGACACGCTTCGAAACGAAGTAGCGCGCCGTCATTAAATTCTTGCCGATCCCCTTCGGCGTAATCGACGCGCCGAGCGCCAGCAACGTCCGCTGACTCAACTCGAGCTTCACACTTTCGCGCAAGAGTTTGCGCGCCTCGCTCTTATTCCCGATCGACAGTTGCCGGGCGGCAGCGTGCCGCAGATTCGCCGGAAGCCAACGTTTGCACAACGCGACGGTCGCCGGTGGATAAAGCTGGGGATGCTCTATGACTTTGTAAGTTGCGGCCAGGCAATGCAGCGTCATATTCACTTGACCGCTTGAGACATTGTTCTGATGTTCGCGTCGCCGGACGAGAATCTTCTCCGCAATTGCAAACGGCGCGCCCGCCAAGATCCGCATGAAGCAATCGAAATCTTCAGCTGCTTCCAGCGATTCATCGAAGAGGCCCACCGCCAGCAGGTGATCGCGGCGCACCATGACGTACGACGGCACCAGAAAATAATGCGCACTGGCGAAGCGCTCATCCAATTGATCCACCACAACCCCGCCCGCGCACTTTCTTTTCGGCTGAAGCTCGAAATCCGAGCAGTACGTTTCGCGTCCGTTTCGAATGGTCGTGCCCTGCTCGTCGAAAACCGTGAAGTCGCAACTAACGAGTGCAATCTCCGGATTCTGCGCAGCGATCTCAAATTGACGTTCGAGTTTTTCGGGCTCCCACAAGTCATCATGATCGATGAAAGCTACCCACGGTTGGGAGGCTTCGCGCACACAACGATTGCGCGCGCCTGCCAATCCAGCGTTTGCCTGCCGGATAACGCGCACACCCATCGATTCGGCGATTTCCGGAGTCCCGTCCGTCGAACCATCATCGATAACAATGAATTCCGCAGGCGAAATCGTCTGCGCGAACACACTGTCGATCGCCTCGCGAATGAACGCGGCCGCGTTGTGCGCCGGCATGACCGCGGAAACTGGAACTCTCCTGGTTTGCGGAGTCATCGATTCAAGCGGCCGCTTCGCCGGCAATTTCGACGCGCGCGGATAGCGCGGCGATCATTTGCGCAGCGCGCCTTTCCCACGTCTCATGTTGGCTTGCGCGCCAACGCAATTCTTCCCTTCCGTCGGAAAAATTCGCGGCGCGCAGACTGTTGAGGCTTGCGATCAGTTCATCGCTGGTATCGATCAACCGAAGCAGCGGCTCTTTATGCAGTAGTTCTTCGAAGCCGCGCGTTGCGATCATCGGACGGCACGCGGCCAGATGTTCGTAGAACCGAGTCGAGCTGCCGGAGTAGGTTGGCTCCCGTTTTAGATAAGGCAGAACAGCCACGTCAAAAGTCCGCGCATAACTTCGTAAATCGCCGTAAGGCTTTTCGCCGACAAAACGTACGCGACCGCCGAGGCTCATCAGGAAATTCCGTGCCTTGAGTTGCTCTGCATCGCGAATCTCCATGCTTGTCGGACCAACGAAGACCCACGACAACCAGGGCGACTTCTCGATCGCTTCGCGCAGCAAAATCCAGTCGATGTTTTCGGCGAGATTGCCAATTACGCCGGCGATCGGCCGGTGCAAATCAGCGATGTCCGCGGGTGGCGCTCCCGTCGTTTCCGGTAACGCCGCGAAAATATTCGCCGCCCTGGTCGCGTTTGGCACAATGACGATCTTGTCCGGGGGACAACTCGCCTCGCTGGCAAGATAATCGGCGATCCGCTGAGAGTTGGGACAAACGAGCGTTGCTGACTCGCACATTTTTCGGTCGAGAGCGCGAATGAAATCGGGATCGTTGCGGTATGCCGGAAAATAATCAGTCACGTAATAGACGGCCGGGCCCGGCCAGCCGGCGGCCACATCAGCATAATGCGGCGACGTGCAAATCAACGGACTCTGCGTTGGATGAGGCGCTCGTTCACTCAAGCGCCGCACGATTCTCTTCTTCTCCTGCGCGAGCACATTCACCGGAAAGCGAGCGAAGCCGCGCTGCAAAGGAAAG
The DNA here is from genome assembly GCA_021323895.1 of Acidobacteriota bacterium. Taxonomy (GTDB): domain Bacteria; phylum Acidobacteriota; class Blastocatellia; order Pyrinomonadales; family Pyrinomonadaceae; genus UBA11740. The sequence continues at coordinate 11,335 of JAJPKD010000319.1, forward strand.
GATCGAACCCGCAGCGGCGGATTCTCGTTCGCGAATTCCTCTTCGCGATTATGAATTAGGCTCGCCGCACTAAATTTCGGGAGCCAGCCTAAGGTCGGGACTTGCTTGCTGAGCGCCGAGGCGAACTCTTTGATCCAGACCGCGCGCACGTCGAGAACTTGCCACATTACGCTTCACTAAATGAGGGAATCTCCTGCGATTGCGCCGGCAACTCATGAGTTCGCGACGCGCGACGGTGTCTCAACGCGAGCAAGCTCGTTGACGCAATGGCAAGCAGCCAGCACAAAGCAATCCAAGCGGTCATCGAGGCGACGTGCGACGATGAGTTCGCTCGGAGGTAAGCCAACGCGGCCATCGTTAAAGCGCCGATTGTCGCCACGCCGATCGTCACAAAGTAACCGCTCGGCAGAGTCTTTTCGCGATACAGAAACGCTGCTACCAAAACATTCGAGGCAAAGTGCGCAATGAGAAAGGCAATCGCGGCTCCGGTTGCCGCCTGGCCACGAATCAACGCAAATCCGAACACGATCAGTAACGAGGACCAGATCAGGTTGACGATGCCGATGGCGCGCAGTCGAACGATGCTCAATCGCTGCGCCGCGGGCTGACCCGACATGTGAATTATTGATGTCGCCAGTAATAATGAAACCGCAGTCTCCGCGCCGGCATATCGGTGGCCGTAAACCAAGGGCAGAATCCACGGGAGACCCACGATGGCGAGGCCTCCACACAACATCACCAGAATGGCCGTAATAAGTGTCGTGGAAAGCAGAACCCTGTCGGGGCCGCCGAATGGTTCGCTGGACTTGTTAGTGAGCGAACTGTAAATCACCTGCGTCAACAGGCCCGGCGCCATTGCGGCAAGTCCGCGCCATTGATTAGCCACCGAATAAAACGCCATCTGTTTGAGCGACGAATCCGCGCGCGCGACGAACGACGCAATGCACCAGGTCGCTATGCTTATTCCGGCAAAGGCGCTGAACTGCACCAGCCCAAACGCGAACACCTGCCGGATTGGCACTGGAGCATCATTCTCAGCGGGGGATGTCGGCCTAATGCCGAGCCGTGGCGACGCCACCATAAACACGATCACAGTGAGCAACGCTACCGAGCCCTGGACCGTCACCATCGCCGTGGCGCCGATGCGCGAGGCCAGTGGTAACGCGACGATTAAGCCAACTCCCGAAACCAGCGAGAGCAGTAGCAACCCGTAAAACTTTTGTTGGCCCAAAAGTAATCCGCGACAACAGTCGAGCAGGACCATCGCCCCAGCGGAAATCGCGGCGACGCGGATCACGACCGCGAGGTCTCCGTTGCCCAAAAGCCAACGCGCGATGGGGCCAGCGCCGACAAAGGTGAATAGCGCCGCGATCAATGCGGAGCAAATCGCAATCACTCCGAGCGCCTTGACGAATTGCCGGTATCCCGCGGAGCCCGGCCTGTAATCGCCAGAGAAACGGACTGCGGTTACGCCGATGCCCGCGCCGGCGTAGGCGGCAATTGCTCCGGCAGTCGCCAGCGTGACGGCATAGCCGCCGAAAGCTTGTGGCCCGCCGATGCGAGCTGCGAGCGTCACCGATACGAAACTCAGAACTCTTTCTATCCCGATTCCAAGACCCAGCATCGTGCTGCCATAAAGCAGTAGGTGCTTGAGCGAGCGCGGGCGCACGTCAGCGTTTGCGTCGCTTATGTCCGGTGCCGAAGCGAGTGTTGGGGCGGTTGCAGCCAAGATTAGTTACGAGGATGGAGCTAAGGCGCGATTCAAAAAGACGGCGTCAGCCCACAGCGCCCGGCCTTTGCTGCCGCGATACGGCGCCGACACGTTCCAGAATTCGAAACCTAGTTCAGTCAAGTGATTGAAGAGCGTTCCGAATGATCCATCGCCGCAATAATGAGAGGTAAAGTTCGTTTCGACTAACAGGGCGCGCGTCCTCTGCAAAGTCTTCAATGCGCCACGCAAGACCGAATGCTCGAAACCCTGAACATCGATCTTGATGAGGTCAATCGGTTCGTCGTCATGAAGCACATCATCCAGCGGAACGACCTTCGTCGAGATCTGCTTGATGACTCTGCTGGCCGGCGCATATTCCTGCTGAATGATTTTGCCCGGCTTCAGAAGCGATGAGAGACCTGAGTTTTCAATTACGTTGAGCGTTGCTGTTGTTGTCTCTTCGCCCAGCGCGAAGTTATGCAATTGGGTGTGTGGCCGTTGGTCGAAGCGCTTTGCCAATGTTGCGAACGCTTCGGGATTTGGTTCGAATGCTTCAAGCCGGCGCACGTTAGCAAAGTTCATCAAAGCCGAAATCCATTGTCCCTCGTTCGCTCCGATGTCCACGACGAAATCGAGTTTTCCCCGAGACAACCTGGGAAGGTTTTCAATTCGCGACGCGACCAAAGCCTCGCGCATCGAGCGCGAAAGACCTGCGCGCAGCGCGCGACCTCGATCAAAACCGACGGCCCTGAATCGCGATTGCCACTTGACCACATGATGAAGGCCGGCTGGCGCAAAGTGTCTTAACACAAGCTTCGTCGAGCTTTGATGGGCTAGGCCTGCTCGGCTTCGGTTTCTGAGTGGTAGTAACTCTGATGGTAGTAGCGCTGGTGATAGTAATAGTAATCGTGCGAGCGAGTGCTGACGTTGTTCAAGACCACGCCGACAATCTTCGCGCCCACGTCGATCAGCATCTGCCGCGAACGACGAACGACCCCGCGCGAACTCTTACCGCCATGGACCACCAGCAACACGCCATCGACTATTGATGCGATCAGAACGCCATCAGTAAACGAACTTACCGGCGGTGAATCGATCACGATGTGGGTGAACGGAATGCTGAGCACTGAGATGAGCTTGCGCATTTGCTCTGAACCAAGCAGCTCCGCCGGATTTGGCGGCACCGGCCCGGAGGTCAAAACGTTCAGGCCCGTAGTTGGATCCTTCACGATCGCGCCCAACATCTGATCCGGTTTCATCTCGCTGGACAGAATCGAACTCAGGCCTTCGCGCTCGGCGAGATCGAAGATCGAGCGCAAGCGAGGCCGGCGCATGTCGGCATCGATGATCAGAACGTTCGCGCCGGTCTGCGCCAGGCTGATGGCGGTGTTCACGGCAGTCGTCGTCTTCCCCTCCCCGGGCAAGCTCGACGTGACGAGCAGCGTCTTGGGCGCTCGGCCCGCGGTTGAAAGAAGCACCGACGTGCGTAGCTGGCGATAGGCCTCAGCCAGCGGCGAACGTCCCGTCACGTTCAAGAGCAACTCGGGCGTTCCGCCGTTATTTCCGTTTCGCTTTTGCAACGCCGTGGCGGTTGAGAGCAGACGACGCGATGTCGAGGCCCCACCCATCGCCGGAATTACTGCCAGCGCCGGCAGCCGCAAAAATCTCTCAACGTCGTCGGTCGAGTGCACGGTATCGTCCAGATACTCAAGGAACAGCGCGAGCGCGATGCCCAGCCCAAGCGATAAAAAGAATGCGAGCGTCACCGTGCGCATGCGGGCCGGGCCAACCGGAAAGTCCTGAACGATCGCGTAATCGACGACTGAAATATTGTTTGGGCGACCAGCGAGAACCACATCGTTCTCTTTCGATCGCTGCAGCAGATTATCGAGCAATCCGCGATTCGTCTCGATCTGCTGCTGGAGAATTCGATAATTAATCGCGGCTTCGTTCTGCGAAAGCGTCTCGCCCTTCTGTTGATTGAAAGCTTTGCGCAATGAATCTTCGCGCTCGGCGGCCTGCCGGTACTTTGTTTCTAGATTCGTGAGCAACGTCGCCGTGCTGCGCGAGCGCGTTTCGGCCAGATGTTTCTGGACCACATCGATCTGCTGATCGATCTCCCTGACTTCCGGCGCTTCCTCAGTCGCGTCCACCAACAACTGCGCGCGCTTCTGCTTCAGTTCGGCCAGCTTTGATTCAGACGCTTCGATATCCTTGCTGGCTTCGGCGAGAGCGCCAGCCGCGCCCGGAGCTTTCGCAGCGTTTCGTTCAGCTTCAGCCATCTTTCGATCGTTTTCAGCTTCGAGCAATTGCTTGTTCAAACCGGCGAGCCGTTCCACTACCGTGTTCTGGCTCGCATCAAGCGAAAGAATCTGATTGCTCTTTGCATAGCCGACGAGCTTCTCTTCGTCCGAACGAATCTGGCTCTGCAACTCAGTCACCCGCTTTGACAGGAATTCGCTGGTGCTGGTGTTCGTTTCGTTTTTCTTTTCGAGGTTCGATCGGACAAAGGTTTCGGCGACGCAATTGACAATCCTGGCGGCGACTTCCGGATCGCCATAAGTAAAATCGATATCGATGAGGCGCGTCTCTTTGTAATAGCCCGCGCGATTCTCGCGC